>CAYSCH010000004.1:36885-76709 GCA_964429355.1 uncultured Planctomycetaceae bacterium
GTGGGCCAAGCGGATCGCCCAGAGAGAACAGCAGCTCGAAGACCGGATCCTCGCGACCGTGGCCAAGGAGCAAGGCTACGAGGACCGGGAGTTCAAGGCCGGCAGCGCCGTGTATGACCGCCCGGCGGCCGAGGAACTGATCCGCTGGCGGCTCTGGGAGCGGACCGGCGGCGGCTTGATGGCGGAACTGGGCAGCCACCAGCTCGACGCGTCGAGCATCTTCATTTCGGCCATGCACGAAGGGAAGAAGCAGCATCCGATCAGCGTGATGTGTGCCTCGAACCGGCCGTTGTTCGGACTCGACCGCGAAGCCGACGACCACGTATGCTGCATCTACGAGTTCCCGGCACCGGGTTACAGCCCGGACCCGAAGAGCATCGATAGCCGCAAGCGGATCGGCGTGCAGTATGCCTCGATCAACGGCAACGGGTATGGCGGTTACGGCGAAATCGTCTACGGCACGAAAGGCACCCTGATTCTGGAGAGGGAACAGGATGTGAAGCTCTATCGCGACGAGAGCGCCAGCAAGGTGAAAACCTCGTCCGGCCCGTCGGCCCTGGACACCCAGGCAAGCGGCGCCGCCCAGAAGGCCGCAGAATCGTCCGGCCCGGCGAACGTCAGCCGCGGTTACCGCGAGGAGATCGAGCACTGGGCCTGGTGCATCCGGGTGAATCCCAACAACACGGATCCGAACATTCAGCCGAGGTGCTATCCGAAGGTGGCCATGGCAGATGCGGTGATCGCGCTGACCACGAACATCTCCGCCGAGCAGGGCAAAAGGATCGACTTCCAGGAGTCGTGGTTCGACCCCGACAGCGACGAAACGCCCGAGGGCGAGGCACCGGATGTTGCGCGGTACGCATGAGTTGCGGGACCGGCGTTAACCCGTGCCGGCATTGGCAGTAGTGCCCGGCACAGCCTCACTTGCGAGGCACGTCAGGCACCGTCCTGACCTACGTTGACGAACAGAACACACAATGCAATAGACCCAAAGGCAAGTCACGATGGATTTAACTCCGGAATCCAAAGTTATCGGTAGAGAGAATTTTCGCGCGGCGATCGGCAGTTCGCTCATCCGGCGCGATTTCCTCAAGGCAGGCATCCAGAAGAATATCAGTTCTGGCAACGGCCTGGGGCCCTACTACTACGGCTACGGCGAGAAGGTCTCGCGGCGGTTGCGCGTCGGTGTGATCGGCACCGGGGACGAGGGAAGCGTGCTCTTGGGAGCGCTCAACCCGAATTTTGTGGAGGTCGTGGCAATTGCCGACATCCGCCCCTACAACGTCTGGCGGGCATTCCACGGCGACCACGAGTCCCCCGCGGCAAACGCGGTCCGCTGCGGACTGATGGCCAAGTACGGCTGGAAGACCGAGGAGGAGGCCAGAAAGCACGTCCAGGTGTATGGTCCCTACCAGGACCTCCTGGCTGAGGCGAAGGACGTGGAGGCCGTGATTATCGCCTTGCCACTCCACTTGCACGCTCCGGCCGCGGTGGCCGCGATGAAGGCCGGCAAACACGTGCTGACCGAAAAGCTGATGGGCTACAGTGTGCACGAATGCAAGGAGATGGCCAGAATCGCCAGGGAAACCAAGAAGCACCTGGCCACCGGGCATCAGCGTCACTACAACATCCTTTACGATAATGCCGTCCACGCCATCAACGCGGGTTTGCTGGGCGACATCCATTACATCCGCGCCCAGTGGCACCGCGGCAACCTGCCGGGGACGGACAGTTGGCAGCAGCCAATGCCCAAAGAGTTCAAGCCCGAAGACAAGCAGGCGACGAACCTGGAAGTCACCCTGGAGTCCTGGGAGAAGAAGCTGGCCGACGTAACCGCGCAGTTGGCCAAGGAAAAGAACGTCGAAAAGAAGGCCGCACTGGCGGCTGAGAAAGCCCTCTGGGAGAGAAGAGTCGAACAGAAGAAGGCCCAACTTTCCGACAAGCAGATCGCCGATCAACTTGAGAAGCTCGGCTACCAGACCCGGCAGATCAAGGATAGTTCGGGATTGGTGCACTACACGATTCCGGCGGGAGAAGAGTTGATCCGCTGGCGACTTTGGGACCGGACGGGGGGCGGCCTGATGGCAGAGCTGGGGAGCCACCAGCTCGACGCGGCCAGTATCTTCATCTCGGCCATGCACGGCGGCAAGAAACAATACCCGCTGTGCGTTTACGCGGCGTCCAGCCGGGCGGTGTTTCCCATGGATCGCGAGTCGGCCGACCACGTCTTCTGTATGTTCGAGTACGCCGCTCCGGATTACGACCCGAACGACGACCTCAAGAAGCGGAAGAAGATCACGGTTTCCTACGCCTCGATCAACGGCAACGGCTTCGGCGGATACGGCGAGACCGTCTTTGGCACGAAGGGCACGCTGCTGCTTGAGTCGGAAAAGGACGCCATGCTGTTCAAAACCCACTATGTGGACGACAAGACGATCGTCCGCGGCGGTCTCGGCAGCGCGTCGCTGGAACTTCTGACCGACGGCGACAAGCCGGCCGCCGAGGAGCAGGAAGTGTCGGCGGCAGTGGGCTTCCATGCCACCGCCGGCGACATCAGCCGCGGCTACACGGAAGAGATCGAGCATTGGGTCCAGTGCGTGCTGGAGAATCCCGAAGCCAAGGACGACGGCGCGCTTCCTCACTGCCATCCGAAGGTGGCCATGGCCGATGCGATCATCGCGCTGACCACCAACCTTGCGGCAGCCGGTCCCGGCCGGATCGACTTCAAGAAAGAGTGGTTCGACGTCGACAGCGATGAGACGCCCGAAAACGTCAAGCCGGACGTGACTCGATATTCATAAGGGCTCTTGCACTGACGACGTCGCTGTGCCAAAGTGGCCGATTGAGAGGTGTTCGCGAGTGCCCAGATCGGACCTGAGATGCGGCTCCTGGTGGGCCTCAGATCTGAATTGCTTTCGCAGGTGGAGATGATCACAAGCGGTGGCGCTATGCCGCTACTACCTCCTTCGTCGGCAGCACGATGCGGCTGCTACTACCTTAATACAAGGCGCTGAAGCGATCATGCCGAATGTCACTATCTCGATCCCGCACGTTCTCGGCCAGGAGGAGGCAACTCGCCGCCTCCAGGAGCGATTCCACTTGGTCAAGGACCAGTTTGGCGGCCACATCAGCGATCTGGAAGAAGAGTGGGAACCCAACGGCCTGCGGTTCGGTTTCCGGGTCATGGGACAGAAGATATCCGGCTCCGTCGCCTCGGAACCCTCCAACGTCCAGGTGGCCGCCAATCTACCCATCGCAGCCCTGATGTTCAAGGGAACGATCGAGCAGCAGATCCGTGACGAGTTGACAAGAATGTTGAGCGGTTGAGAACCGCGGGATGCTGGCGGACGCAGGACGGGGTCAGACACTCGCCTGAAACGGAGACGGCCCTGTCTTGCGGTGCGGCGATGGCCGTTCCCACGGTTCGGTAGCCTGTTGCGATCGAGGTCGGGTCAGACCGGATGGGGGCCTCACACGGTGCTTGTTCGAACCACGACGAGCTTCTCGAGTGTTTCGATGAGCGACTGGCGATCGAAAGGTTTGACGATGAAATCGGCAGCCCCGATCTGGAATGCTTCCTTGAGCACGTGTTTCTGATCCAAGGCGCTGACCACGCAGACCCTGGCTTCCGGATCGAACTGGAGGATTCCGCGCAGCCCGTGCAGCCCGTCATACTGAGGCATGACAAGGTCCAGTGTACATGCGTCGGGTCTGAGAGCGACGTACTGGTCGATCGCTTCCTGGCCATTCGTGGCTTCTCCGACGATCTCCCATCCGCCTTCGGTGGCAGCATCCTTGATCATCTCGCGGATGATAATTGCATCGTCGGTGACGAGTAATCTCCTGGTCATGTCGGGCTCCTTCAATCGCGTTTGCGATCTCCTCTTCGGTTTCCTTCGTGTCACGATTCTATTTGGCACGATCGCTGGCGGGTCTGACGGATGGTTCTGTGTGTACCTACCCTAGAGTACCCGCGACATCGTTCCGGCAATCTCGACGATCAGATCGCCGCTGGAGCAATCCAGGGTGACTCGTCGCCCTTTCTGGCCCCCCACGTCTCGCGCCACGATTCGGATGTTTTGATTGGCCAGAAGGGTTTGGACAGCCGCGATATTCGAGTCTCCGATCTGCAGGGGCCCGGAGACGCCGAACATGCAGGCACCCCCGGCGATCTTGGCCACCAAGCCTTCTCGAGGGGCGCCGATCCGGGCCAGTTCAGCCAGCAAGTGTGGCAAGGCGGTATCCGCGAATTTTCCCGGTAGCGCGCCGCGCCCGCTCGCGGTTGGCAAGACGATATGTGCCAGGCCACCCGTTTTCAGGCGGGGATGATAGAGAGCCAGCCCGACGCAGGACCCCAACACAGAGCATAGCAGGGTCGGGGCTTTCCCGATGGCGATCTGCCCCATTCCCACATTCTGTTTCTGCGCCGGTTGCATGGTTGTGCAGGAGTTCATCCGTCCAAAATCCCATTCTGAAGTGTAGATAGGGTTTCCGATATCCCTTCGGAAGGCGGTCTATGCGTTGGCATGTAGCGTCTGGCCCATTCTCTGGCGAAGGGCATCGGTCGGCACAAAAAGGACGTGCCAATTCAATTTCTCCCCCTCGCGATGGAATCCGGTGCGGCAGATCAGAACATTGTCGGTGGTCACAGCCTGGGCCATCAGGGCTTGCTGCAGAACGCTGGCACCAAAGTCCTGAACGAAGTAGGGCGCGGACGGAACCAGCTCGTGGTCAATCAGCCGCGTGACCGCGTTCATGTAGGCACAGGCGAGGATGTTCCCGGTTTCTGTGAGGGCCGATTTCTCGAGGTCCGACCACTCGCTGTCGTGATTGACCTCGCGTCCCAGTAGTGAGGCCACAAGTTGGCGACCATTTTCTTCATCGAAAATGAGTACCATGTCTCCGCCGAGTTCGCCGACCAGGCTGAGCACGACCATGGTCAGCAGTTCGTCGTCGATTTTCAGTTCGCCGCAAACGATGTCCAGGGGGAGTTCGCGGACTTCGTCAAGGGTCAGCGAGATGAGTCCGTCCGTCCAGCGGCACATCGCAGCCGACGCGTCATGCGTGGCCGAGGCGAGCAATTGGCGCAGGACGTCCAGTTCGTTCCGGTAAGATATCGTCAGGTTCCTCATATCCATTCTCCTGTGCGGCTCAACTGCTCACCGCGTGGCGGCTCGACATGTCGATCAGTGCGGAAGTGTCCAGGATGAGCGAAACCCGCCCATCGCCCAAGATACTTGCCCCGGCAATTCCAGCCACGTTCTGGTAGTTCTCGGCCATCGACTTGATGACAACGTCTTCCTCGCCGAGTACTTCGTCGACGGTGAGCCCGATCTCCTGTCCCGATTCGCCGACGATCACGAGTGTGGTTTCCCCGTCGAACGACACGGGACGGGCAGGCCGATTCCAGGAAAGCACTTCCCTCAGGCTCACGAGCGAAATGACCCGCCCGCGAATACGCGCGGTCCAAAGCCCTTGCACGGTCGACAGGTCCTTTCGGCTAACGCGGACGATCTCCACCACGGACTCCATGGGCATGGCAAAGATGTCGCCCTCGACCGCGACCATCAGGCTCGGCAGGATGGCGAGAGTGAGCGGCAATTTGATCGTCAGCCGCGTGCCCTCTCCCGGAGTGCTCTCCAGGTCGACGGTCCCATTGATGTCTTCAATCTTCGATTTGACGATATCCATACCCATTCCGCGTCCCGAGACTTCGGTTACCTTGTCGGCCGTGCTCAGCCCCGGTTCCCAGATCAACTGGTAGATCTGGTGTGGAGACATCTTCTCGGCGTCCGCCTCGGTGACAATGCCCTTTTCCAGGGCTTTGCGCAGAATCTTCTCGGGATCAAGCCCCTTGCCGTCATCCGTGACCTGAATGTAGATACTGTTTCCGCGATGGAATGCGTCCAGGGTCACCGTCCCTTCCTGTGGCTTGCCTTTGGCCTGACGCTCCTCGGGAAGTTCGATACCGTGGTCCACCGAATTCCGGACCATGTGGATAAGGGGGTCGCCGAGCTCGTCGATCATGCGTTTGTCGAGTTCCGTCTTCTCGCCACTGATGATCAGCCGTACATTCTTGCCGTTGACCCGGGTGATATCGCGGACAACCCGCTTGAACCGTGTCAAGAGTGGTCCGATAGGAACCATGCGAGTGTCCATCACGCTCTGCTGGATACCGTCGGAGACTCGCCCCAGTTGATGGATCGCTTCGGCAAGATCGTTGACGTTTCCACGAACGTGCTGGATCGCCTCAACATCGCGCTGCACCGATTCCAACTCCGTCTGGATTCTGCGAACCTGGCTGCGTATCGTGTCGAGCTCCGTCTGCAGCTGCAGTCGGTCCGCGGATGAATTGACTGTAACGGACGAAATCTTATTGAGAGCGCCGAAGACCGAATGGATCGTCTGAAGCGATTGCTTGCCTCCGAGGCAGGCCTTCAAACGATCGCCAATCTGGGAGAACCGAGCTTTGCTGATCACGAGTTGTCCGGCCAGGTTCATCAGTTGATCGAGGCGGTCGATGTCGACCCGCAGGGTCTCGGTCGGCCGGTTGCCCGCCGCCGGTTCGGCGACTCGCTCCTTCCGTTGCGCCGCGGCCGCCTTGGGCTGGTCTTCCTCACTGCTCCGTTGACCTCCGTAATGCCGCGGCGTTTCTGCGGCGTTCGATGCGACACGGGCCGGGATCTTGGCGGAGCTCACCACGGCGTCGGCAGGGGCTGCGCTGTCGACGGCGACAACGCCCGTCACCGGCTCGCACACGACGTCCACAACGCCGCCAATCAGCAGTTGCCGATGGAGGTGCTCTTCCTTCTGGTCGGTGACCACTCCGAATTCGATCAGTTCGATTGTCTCCAATTCATCGAGCGTCTCGACATCGGGTTGGAAGTAACAGATGCTCCCCAAATTCGTGAGCTTCTCATGAATCAACTGCGCCTTCAGACCCGCCAGGGGCAGGTCGTGCTGAAGCCGGACACGTCCGACGAATCCGTGACCGGTTTCGGGTGCGTTGGCCCATGCCCGCGACCGGAATTGAGGATCAATACTCGGTGCCACGGCCTTCTCGGCGTCGAATTCGACAGTCTGCGGCTGGGCAGAAGGCGCCTTGTCCTTACGAGGCTCACTTCTTTGGCCAGGGAATGGCCCTGCGGTCTGGGCTGCAAGCAGTCCCGACGCGAGCACGCTGAAGTTGTCTTCACCGTGGGTTCCATGCTTGAGGTTGTCGAGAAACGAGCGCAGGCCGTCGGTGGCACGCAACATGGCGTCGGTCAATTCGGGCGATAGGGACCCGTTCGTCTCATTGAGATTTTGGAGCTGGTCCTCCATCAGATGGGCAAGCTTTGCCGCGCGATTCAGTCCGATCGATGCCGCCGAGCCCTTGATGCGATGGGAGGTCACCAGGAGCGTTGAAATGGACTCGTGATCTCCCCCCCCTTCCAGGGCCAGCAACGTCTCCGTGAGACTGTCCAGAGCCATCTCGGTTTCATCGATGAAGATACCCAGGTATTTCGTGGGTATCTCCGCCTCGTTTTCGATCTCCGCAAAGGGATCGGCCAACGGCGGAGCGACAGACGGCTCCGGGTCTTCGGCCTGTTGGGAGGTCTCTGGCGCCGCCGGGGTTTGCAGTTCCGCAACCGTCGGCGCCGATTGTTCTGCAGGTGCCTGGGGCAGCATGTCGGCCAGCGCTCGCTCCGCGTCAGCCTGGCTCGACTTCTTCCTTTCCACGCCGGCTTTTTGGAGCAGGCCACTGATTCCCTGCAGCACCACGCTGCAATTGACCGGTTCGCCGTCGGGCTCCTTGAGGGCATCGACCATGGCCACAAGCCGGTCAACCGCCTGGAACATCAGTTCCACGCACTCTCCCTTGATGATCAACTCGTCTTTTCGAGCTGCGTCGAAGACGTTTTCCACCTTGTGGGTGAGATCGTTGATGTCTGCCAGTCCGAGCATGGCCGACAGCCCCTTGAGGCTGTGGGCAGATCGGAACATGTCGTTCATCAGGTCATCGTCGCAACGTTCCGTATGATCCTCGTCCAGTGCGCGGACCCATTCATCCAACTGCAACAGATTCTCGTTGAGTCGGTCGAGCAACTGCCCCGATTCGTCCAGGAAGTCACCCAGAAGGCTCTCAAAGAACTCGTCGCGAGCAACGGCTTCCGAATCGCTCATTGTTACCCTCATTCCATTTGGTCTGGCCGGAGGAGAGCTCCGGCACGTCCCGTATTGTGTCTCTCTCACGTTCCCACGTCCGAACAGCCGGCAACCGGCTACTCGGGACGCCGATACAGCCAAGGCTGTATCCTCACGAAATCTTTCAGCAAGTCGCCTACTCCTTCGGCAGCCCCGGCGACCAGCAGGCCTCCGGGAGGAATCATCGCCTTCACATTATCAATGACTTTGCGCTTGGATGTCGGATCGAAGTAGATCAGAACGTTCTTCAGGAAGGTGATATCGAACGGCCGCTCCTTGAGCGGATCCAACAGATTGTGCTGGCGGAATCTGGTCATCGAAGTGATCACCGGTTTCGCTTGCCAGATTCTGGCGTCCTTCGCCTGCTGAAAGTACTTCTGCCGCAGGTCGACAGGGACCAGACGCATGGCGCGTTCTCCGAACACACCGGTGCGAGCTTGTTCCACGGCGCCGATGCCGATATCGGTGCCTAATATTTCGATCTTCCAAGCCGACGGCTGGGACAGCACCGACGCAACACAGGTAGCGATGGTGATGGCCTCGTCTCCGGTGCTGCATGCCGCCGACCAGACGCGAAACTGCTTGGGCGAATTGACTTTTCGCGCCTTGGCAAAGAAATCCGGCAGGAAGACCTTGCGAAACCAGTCCCATTGGCTCTCGTCGCGAAACAGGTACGTCTCGTGGGTGGTGATTTCCTGCAGGAAAGCATCCCATTCCGGATCGTTGGCGGGCAGTTTCTTCAGCCGCTGGAAATATTCCTCAAAACTGCCAATCCCCGTATTCCGCAGGCGACGTCGTAACCGGTTCGACAGGAGAGTCTTCTTCTGCGGCGATACGTGGATTCCCGTGCGCTTGTAGATCAGGTCGGCGTAGGCGGCCATCTGCGCGTCCGAAACCTGTTCGAGCGCCCCTCCGATCGCGATCGGCGCGGGAACATCGGACCAGGAATTGGCGATGGTTGTCATTGCAGGTATCCCAATCTTTGGCAGGCGGACCGTCCGACGACAGCAAAAGGTGGCGTGCAAATGCCTGGAGCCCTTCCCTTGACCACCGGGCACCGCAGTCGGTTCCTCGTCCGGGAGCGATGACTGGGGATAGGTTTTGGGGACGGGCGGGTCTGCGATCCTCTCGCAGAACCGGGTATGTCTCGCCAACTATAGGTTACTTTTGAGCGGCAAGAAGGAATGCGAGCTGCGCATCCCGTCGACGATTCCGTAGTACTCACCCTTCGAAACCGTTCGGCCCACGTGCCACTCGTTACCGAATCCCCGTCACCATCGGTGTCGACCGCTACAATCGATACTGCCGGCATCGTATTTGACATGGGTCCCCAGCAAGGTACTTTTGGCACAAGGAATCATCCCGGTCGACAACCAAGCCGGATACCACAGGGCGGCAGGGCCGGTGAGCCAAAGCGAGCTACCGCTCGGCTCGAGTGGCCTGCTCCCGGCAAGTCGCGGATCTTTGTGAAAAACTTCACGATCTTTGAGGTTAGTAGTACAGACAACTTCACCCCAAATTTACAAGGGATACCCATGAGCACACGAGTTCTCGTTGCTGACGATTCCAGCACCATGCGCAAGATCATCCTTCGGTCGCTTCAGGCAGTCGGCGTCACCGAGGCGACAGAGGCAGCCGATGGCGCAGAGGCCATCGCCCTCTTCAAGCCAGGTGAGTATCAGATGGTCTTGACCGACTGGAATATGCCCGGCAAGACCGGCATCGAGGTCGTTCAGGAAATTCGCGCAAAAGATGCAACCGTTCCCATCATCATGATCACGACGGAGGCTGAGAAGGGACGGGTGATGCAGGCGATTCAAGCGGGCGTGTCGGACTACCTGGTCAAGCCGTTCACTGCGGACACGCTGCGGGAGAAACTCGAGAAGCACGGCTGTTGACCCGTTTTCGGCATCGCTGTCCTTGCTCAAGACGAACGAAGGGCGAGCTACGGCTTGTCCTTCGCTCGTTTCTTGTTCGGCGTTGACACCTCTTCTGCCCGCACTCGCAGAAGGTTTCCCTGACGCTCGTGAATGCACCCGACAGGTGCGAGCACTGCTTGAAACAGCTCGTCGAACGTGGCCTTCTCGACGCGAAACGAGATCAACTGGTCGAGTGATACGCCCGCACGTTCCAGGCTGGCATGGTCGATCTGGAGTTCCAGGCCAAGCTGCTTCACGAAGTGATCGAGCACCGCCCCAAGCGGCTTGTTGGGTACCTCGGCCGTGAAGACCTGTTCGGCCGGTCGGCCGTTGCTTGGGCTTCCGCGATTCTCCGGCCGTTTCGCGCCAGGGTTTCGCATCGCCTCGATCGATTCATGGTGTTCCAGCAGGCCGCGAACGTAGACTCGGTTGCCGGCCACTCGGAAATCGCAGTTCGGCATGGCCGCGCGCCATTGTTCGGCGAGCATGGCGGGTTTCTCGCCTCCCGGATAGTCCTTCACAATGGCCACCTTGTCGGGCAGCGGCCCCACGGCAACTCGCCGCGCGTCGGCTGCCACCTGGTAGGTAAGATCGAATTGATGGAGGATCAACGTGAGCCTGTCCGCCAGCGACATCGATGGATAGTTCGCGGCTGCCCAAAGGTCATGTGGAATACGGTCGAGATTGGTCATTTCAAGCCCGTTCTGCTCCGCAAGTCCGCTCAACACTTCCCTGGGGGTGGCGAGGTCTTTCCAACCTATCGGAGCTTCGCTGGAAAACTTGCGTAAGGCGGGCGGTCCGAGTGCGACAATTTCCTGGCGCCGCAACTCGGCTACGGTCCGAATACGCTCGGCACTGTTGGGGGGTCCGAAATAAACCACGTTGCCCAGCGTACTGACACGCAGATTCCGGCTGGTCGCTACGGCCCGAAAAACCGCTAGCACCGATTCCTCCCGCAGGGCCAGCGTAACTTTCTGATCGGGATCCACCCGGCGATCCAGCAAGACAGCTATCTGTTGCGCACGCGCAAAATCGAGCAGGCACTCGCGCAGAGGGGGGCCCTCCCAGATAACGCTTGCCGGCTCCGCCAATCGCTCTCGGAAGTCGCGATCCGTGAGCCACGAAGGTGCAGTGTCGGCTGCGTTGACTGGGACCGGACAGAGAGCGAGGGTGGCCATCGCACTCATCGCCAGCCAAAATCGCTCAGATCGAATCACCGCAGGTTCCACCGGATGAACTCAAATCGCAAAGGCTCCCCAGATTTCATTTTCTATCGTACCCGGGTTGATGAAAAGCCTCGCTTCCGTCCAAGTGGGCAAATTTTTCGTTGCTGATCGGGGGCCGTTGCGATTACAATCGAGTTCAAGCGGTTCCTGTCGGCCCCGCCCTTCGGCATCGGCGATGGTTCAGTTGCCGGGCCGCGCTCCGTAGTGATCGCCAAGGAGTGCTTCGGTGAGCGATGCCACACGTCTCCCTTTTCTGACGCTGCTCTACCAACAGTACCTGACCAACCAGGACTCTGCCGCCTTCATTCGCAAGGTGTCTCAAACCTATACTCAAGGGACCTTGGAGCGTCTGGCGAGTCACGGCAGTCCCGACGTACGACGCAGCGCCGTTCTGGCGTTGGGATTCCTGGCGGACTACGAGGCAAATCATGCCATGGGACGTGCCCTGGTCGATGGCGACCGGACCGTTCGGATGCTCGCCGAGAACGGGATCCGAAATCTCTGGAACCGCGCTGGAACCCAGGAACAATCTCAGCAGTTGGCTATCATCATTCGCTTGAACACGGCTCAACAATATCGCCAGGCAATGGAAAAATCGACTCGCCTGATCGAGGACGCGCCGTGGTTCGCCGAAGCGTGGAATCAGCGGGCCGTCGCCCGTTTTGCCCTCGGCGAATATGAGGAATCCATCCGCGATTGTCATCAAGCCCTCGAGATCAATCCCTACCATTTTGCTGCTGCGTCGGGTATGGGCCTGGCCTATCTTCATCTGGGCAACCAGGTTTCCGCGTTGGAGGCCTTCCAGCGAGCCCTTCGTCTCAATCCGAACCTCGAAGGAGTTCGTACGCAGGTTGCGCGTTTGACGAAGATCATTGAAGGAAAGTAGCGCGCGAGCCAAAGGCCTCTACGGGATGCCCAAGAAACGCGACAGGACCGGCCCCCCCCAGGAACCGGTCCCGTGCAGCACTCTTGGAGCCGTTCGCGAGCCCCTGTGTTTCGAGGGTATCAGCGGTATCCGTAAGGATTCGGCGCTGTTCCAATACTCTGCGCCGGCGACTGCGTCGGACCGAGGACGGCCTGCTGGGATCCCAGGATCTGATTCTCGTAGAAAACGGGATTGGCCTGGAACTTCTCGAAGTTCTCCCGGTTGCTGAACAGGTAGACTCGATCCCTCCAGCGCGCTCCGAATTCACGAACTCCCGCGACCTGCTGCCCCCGTTCCACCTGCAGTACCACGTCGTTTCCGGACAGGACAGGAGCGTAGAAATTGGGGTTCTCAAAGAAGGCCTTCTGCTGTTCCGCCCCCGCGAAAAGGTAGGTTCGTCCTTCGTGACGAAGTCCCCAACGGGGATCGCCTGGCACCCACTTCGGCTGCGGGTCGCATCTCATTGTTCGTTCAAGGCTGACCGGACAGAACCCTTCAAGAGCAATCGGTGGATTCCCGGCCGGGGGAGCTGCGGCGAGGGGCTGGCCTGCAACCGGCGATGCCATTCCCGGCGTCGAAGCAGTTGCATTGGCCGGAGCCATCTGTGGGTTGACCGCGTACACGTTCTGGGCATCAGGTGGCGTGGCCGCAGGTAATGTGGGCTCCAGAGCCGGGCTCATCCCTGTCTGGGCAGATTGGGGATTCATTGGGTAGCTCGGCGATGCGGTCGAGCCCATGCCATACTGCTCCGCGTATTGAGGAACTGCCTGGGCTGGCCAAGCCTGGCCGGGAACCTGGCCTTGCTGGACCGATGACGGGCCGGACTGGCCGATTCCGTTCGGCAGGCCGCCGAGGGGGTAATTCCCACTGGGCTGCGGTTGCATCATCGGTGGGGTTTGTGGAGAAAAGGCTGTCTGGGTGGGGGTGGGCCACGTTGCGCCGGCATATTGTGGGCCTCCGGTTGGTAGACCCCGCTGAGCGACCTGATCGAGACGGGCGATGTACTCTGGAGCAGGCGTTCCGCCCACGTAACTTGCGATGACCTGGCCCTGAGGTGTGATGATTACGTCGGCTGGTACTGCCGCGATACCGAACTGACGGGCATCGCCCGGTGACAGATCTCTGTTGATTCTGACGGCAACAAATCCCCGGTCGATGGCCTGGACGACGTCGGGTCTGGTGAAGACTTCGCGATCCATCCACTCACATGGCCGGCACCCGTTCCCCCAGAAATGGACAAGAACAAGGCGGTTTGAATGAGCGGCCAGGATCTTGGCGCGATCCAGTGTGGGCTGCCATTGTATGGCCGAATTGCCCCGGCAAACGCTTGTCGTCAGGCAGAGCGCTATACCGATACTCAATGCCCCAAACTTGACGTGCATATTCGCCTGTCCTCTTTTACTGCAACCAAGCGACAACCGTTCGTCGTCCCGCTGGTATTGCGATCCAAATGCAGTTACTTACCCCCAGACAGCGGGGAAAGTCATTCCGCAACCCATACGAGGCCCGCTGAAAACACGAACCTTTGCTTTCTTATCGGACCTGAGCGGTGGGAGAAAACAGGCGAAGTTTGCGGGAAGATCCAATTCTGCGGATTTTGTCGAGGCACTCGAGGCACGAAAAAGTGGGACTAAGGTTGATAAGTGTGGGAAAATAGTGTATATCAAGGCATGTGGCTTCGTTTCTGGCGAGGTCGCTTCGGGGAGCATACTAGTTGCAGAAGGATTTCATCATTCCGTCCCCGCTTGGCCCAATCTGGGCGAATTGCCAGCGGACAACAAGCGAATCGTGTTGTCAGCTCCAACGCGGTGAAAAAAGCAGAAAAAAGTTCCCCTGTTTGCCGCAAATTGGTCAGTACAAAGGTTGACACGGATTCTTAGGTCGATAAGATGGCCATAGTTGGAGATCTACCAATCAGGTAGCTGCTATTGGCCCTAAGTCTATTTGAACATCTCGGGGCCATCCCCCAGAGGAATCGGATTTGGGCGGGGGACCGGAGTCGGATTCTTCGGTTTGTTCCTTGCTAGAGCCCCCTCGTTCTGTTTGCAACCTCTGGGCGGACCACCGTAGGTCGTAGGTCCAAGGAGTTTGTAGGCCCCGGTGTCGTGGCTGTCGATTGTCCCCACGGAGTGTGGTCGGACGGTCGTGTGGGAATGCGATTTTCGTTCCACGACGAGAATTGATCTCTTGGTGAGGGAGTTCGGCTTTTTTGCCGAAAGCCTTTTCTGTGATCTTGGGAGCTATCCCGAGCTTGCGCTTGTGTTATGCGCTGGGCGGATCGTTGTCTGCGTTTAGGTGGCAATATGGCGAAAAAGAAGAAGAGTCGACCTCGCGGTAAAGGTGGCGGTGGCGGAGGTGGTGGCGGAGGCGGCAATCAGCGGCATCGGTCGCGACCCGCCAATCGGGAGCAACCGATCGGACAACGGGAAACCGCCAATGATGGCGGCGGCGAGGCCAAGCCCGGCGGCGGTATTCTCGAAATGCACCCCAACGGC
Organism: uncultured Planctomycetaceae bacterium; assembly: GCA_964429355.1. Taxonomy (GTDB): domain Bacteria; phylum Planctomycetota; class Planctomycetia; order Pirellulales; family Thermoguttaceae; genus JAAYAY01. Next base: position 51,638 of record CAYSCH010000004.1, read on the forward strand.
TATGGGTTCCTTCGCGATCCGGAGGCGAACTACGTTCGCCAACTGTCCGACCCGTTTGTTCCCGGCAGCATGATCGACAAATTCGGCCTCCGGGAAGGCGTGGCGCTCACGGGATTGGTTCAGCCGGGGCGAAAGCAGCAGGGACCCCGGCTCAAGGAAATCTCCGACGTCGACGGCATGAACCCCGACGATTATCGGGATGTCAAGACTTTTGACCAACTGACTCCCATCACCCCCGAGCATTGGCTCCGTTTGGAAACGGGCTCGATGCCGATGACAACACGGGTAATGGACTTGCTGACACCGCTTGGAAAAGGCCAACGTGCGTTGATCGTGGCTCCGCCGCGGACCGGCAAGACCGTTCTGCTCCAGCACATCAGCCAGGCCATCTCGCAGAACTACCCGGATATCAAGCTGGTGGTTCTCCTGATCGACGAACGCCCCGAGGAGGTAACCGACTTTCGCCGCGCGGTCAATGGCGAGGTCGTGGCGAGCAGCCTCGATCGCGATATCGAGAGCCACGTGCGACTGGCGCAATTGATCGTTCGACGCTGCGAGCGGTTGGCCGAAATGGGAAAAGACGTCTTCCTGCTGATGGACTCGATCACCCGTCTGGCCCGGGCGTTCAATAAATGGGTCGGCAATACCGGCCGGACCATGAGTGGTGGTATCGACATCAAGGCGATGGATATCCCCAAGAAGCTGTTCGCAACGGCCCGTCTTTTCGAGGAAGGTGGATCGCTCACGATCGTCGGAACGGCGCTGGTCGACACCGGTAGCCGCATGGACGAACTGATTTTCCAGGAGTTCAAGGGAACCGGAAACATGGAGTTGGTCCTCGACCGAAAGCTGGCCGATCGCCGGGTCTGGCCGTCGATCGACATCAGCCAATCCGGAACCCGGCGGGAAGAGAAGCTCCTGCCGCCGGAGATTCTGCGAGCGGTCACCATGCTCCGCCGTACCCTCTCGTCGATGCATCCGGTGGATGCCATGGAGCAGTTGACGGCCAAGCTGGCAAAATTCAAGTCGAATCAGGAGTTCATCGAACTGATCAGCGGCGCCCAACTGGTCGACTGAGCAGCGGAGCTCTGCCGGCTCCGCCCCAGGCGGTGGAGCTGGCACGGTCTGCCGTGGATCGATGCCCGGAGAAACTGGGCAATGGTTTTGTGAAGCGATCCTGAGCCCAAGACCCGGCTGCAGTTGGCGGATATCCGGACTTCGGCTAGAATAAACGTGTGGCCTCCGGAGGGTAAGCGAATGGTTAGCGGCGACACTGGAAATGTCGTGCCCCAGTAATGGGGTTGCGGGTTCGAGCCCCGTGCCCTCCGCTCTGAACAAGCCACCGTAAGGTGGCTTTTTTATTGGACTTACGACGAATCGTTTGACGCACGAAATAGCTGAACCATACTCGAATCATACCGATCGCGAGTATGGTAGGCTTTTTTGGAGGCGCAACGATGAAGTCGGACGAGGTCGCGAAATGGCGAGAGTGGAAAAGGAACCACCCTGATTACCCGCTCACGGTCGCACCCAGTGGGATCTGGTGCAAGAAGGTCCGAGGGAAGACCCGATACTTCGGCTCGCTGCGAGACCCGGATGCGGCTCTGAAGAACTGGCTGGAGGAGAAAGACTACCTCCTGGCCGGCCAGACTCCGCCGAAGTTCACCTCAGGGGTGACGGTCGAAAAGCTGCTTGACGACTTCCTTGAGAAGTGCGACAAGCGGATCGAGGCCGGTAAAATGGCCTCCAAGACCAAGTACGACTACCTCCCCCTACGAGAGGTATTTCAGTTGTCGGGCGTCAGCCGCGTGCCAGCGGCGTCTATGGGCCCGGATCAATTCGCCGCCGTCATGCGAGTGATCGAGTCCGGCCGAACGCTCCGCACCCAGAAGAACCTGATTACGTCCGTGCGTTCGCTGTTCAAGTGGGCAATCGGAATGGAGCGGATCTCTTCCGTGAAGTACGGGCCCGAGTTTACTCCGCCGCGGCAGGAGCAAATCGAGGTAGAGCAGGAGGAGGGCAGCGCGTGCCGGTTCATCGAGCAACCCGTGATCGCAAGCGCCCTGGAAGCATCTGGACCACGGATGCGGGTCATGATACTCTTGGGGATCAACTGCGCGTTCAACCCAGGCGACTCCATCGCGATTACGCTCGACCATCTGAAGCTTGACGGAGAAATCCCGTATCACGAGTTTCGCCGAGTGAAGAACGGACGAAGGAGGGCGGCAGTCCTTTGGCCCGAGACCGTTGACGCGGTTCACAATTACGTTGAACGGAGCCGACGCCCGGCAGACCCTGACGAACCCACCTTGATCTTGACCCAGCACGGGCAGCCGTACACCAAGAAAAGCCAAGGGAAGAAGATCGGCGACGCGTTTCGACGACTCCTGGAAAAGAGCGGGGCGCACGTCGACGGGGTGAACCTTGGCTCACTCCGCCACACGTACGCTACCGTGATCGACAGGCACCCGGATCAATCCATGATTGACCTAACCATGGGGCACGTCGGGAGCGGGATGCAGAAGAGGGTCTATCGGCAGTTGAATCTTGACGAGCTGGAGCGATTGAAGGCAATTTCTGACGTGGCCAGGAAGTGGATGTTCCCCGCGGTGAATTGACAGCTTGTGTGTCCTGGGCAACAGGCGGTCCATGCTTTTCTTCGCGTGCCACCACAAAAAGGGTTGACATAAGTACGCCAGTATAGCGACAATCACTTGCGCGACTAGTGATTCATGCTCCCTTTCGCACTACGATCATGCCAACAATTCAATCCTCTGGACGTCGGGAATACAATGGGCTGTTCCTACTCGACAGGAACGACCTAAAAGAACTGGATGCGGTACTTGCTGAGATCCAGAAACAGGCCAAAAAGTACTACTCACACCGTTTGCGCGAGGTGATGGCCTCGAACTTGTCACAGTTGCAGAGACTCTATCCAAGCAAGAGCGTTGAGGAATTGAAGAGCGAGGCGCGAAAGCTGGCAGAGAACAGCTACGAGTTGCGACACAAGTTCTGTCAAGTGGTCGCATATTGCGCTTCCAAAAATAAGGCTACGGCGAAGACTTTCTCTGAGTTAATCTGCCTGGAGAAACTTAATGGAGAAGTCGTCACACACTCAGAAGTGAATCTTCGATACGCCGATTTGAATGCATCGATCAACATCTTCGACATCTACAGTGACAGGATTCGGATTGATATCGAACCGATGGATAGGGTAATATCACAGCAACTTTCGCAGCAGATCGGAAGTTGGGTTGAGTCAAAGGCGCGGGCGGAGTTCTTCAGCAAGTACCGGTCGGAGATTATAGGCATACTGTGGCTAGCTATCTGGCTTTGCCTGGCGTTACTTGCTACAGCGGGATTGAGGTACGAGCAACCCCAGGATGACAGCACGAAACAGACGGCTGCTAGTTTGTTGAAAGCAGGAATCGACGACAATAATATCGCCGATGCAGTAGAGTGTCTCCTCAAACTCAATACCGAATCTGCGAAGAAACCAAGAGTCGTTGGCGTGAAGTGGGTGTTTGTTGTCGTGGCTGCGTGCCCGCTTGTACTTCTGTGTGCAATCCTTTTATTCCCAAAGTCTGCTTTGGCTTTGGGAAGATCATCCCGTTTCGTTGCAAGAGGAAGACATCGATTGTCTCTTGCCAAGTTAGTTGCGGGCACTGCCTTCGGTTCGATTCCAGCTTCCGTGATTGCGAATGCAATTTGGTCCGTACTGAGCAATGGTTAAGGTAATCGAACATTTCGCATGCCATGTAGTTAGGAACTCAGAAATCACAGAAGAGAAAAGAAACGGCACACGGCATGGACGATACCGAGAAGCTTATTTGGGGTTGCACCGGTGCACTAATCGTCGCCCTTGTTGGTGCAGTTGTTCGTTACATCTCCAAGTACTATACCGAAAAACGTCTGGATCGAGTTGTCGTTATCGGCGACCTCAGTATTTCTGGGGATATCGACATGATTCATCGCGTTGGCTGTCCCGGAATAGTCCTCTCCATAGTGTGTAAAGGCAAGCGAGTCGCGAAAATCGCGAAAGCAGAATTCTCAGTTTCCCTCACAAAGAACGATCTGGCTGCATTTGAGCGGGGCTTTCAATTTCCACTTGGTCAGTCGGTCAACCAGGCATTACCTGTAGCTCGGCTCAGTATTCAACTTATCCCATTATCGAAACCGACCAACGATGATGGATTCGTCCTAGAACGAGACGATGTGGCCAAGTTCTTGTTCCCGATAGCTGTCCCGCCGCTACCGGTTTTTCTTAATGCACCATCCGAAGACGTGCAAGTTACGGCGACATTTTTCGATGGATCATCGCAAGTACTTCAGAAGGGGTTGCATGTTCAACGTCTGTTGCGTGATGTAATCGAGGCATACAGCACCCTCCCGATGCAAATGACGTCTGAACTCACAATGAGCGTCACGATTTCTACCGAGCAACTTCCTGATCTTGGTAATAAGATCGGTACACTGAACTCGAACCCAATCTCATTTGTTGATCACGACGAACCGCTAATCAGTGCAGATTTTACGAAACAGCGAATGGAACAATGTGTATCGATCTTCGGTGAGATATGGGATCACTGGTGCACATCCAAGTCGCTTCAATATGTAGTCGTTCCTTCACAGAAAATCGACGTTGACAATCCGCAAACTGCAATAGATGCAACCTTTGGCGTCGGCATCAATTCGCCAACTCGCGCGATTGGACTTGTTGATCTCCTCGTTGTGTTCTCGCTCTTGAGACAACAGTCGGCGGCGGCGAAGACAATCGATACACGGGTTGAAAAAGACTTTTCAATTCGGTCACTGGTCACGACAAGCTATACAAGAGCAGAAGCGTCTGCTATGCTCGCGCAAATCAAGCTCTCTCCTCCGAGTTCTGCGTGAGTTAAGCGAGCAATGACTCAGGTGGTTGCTTGAGAACCTGAAGACCAACGTTCCCTTCAACAGCCAATAATCCCACTTGATAGTCTATTAACCAGAAGAGAGGATGTTGAAATGCCAACACGGGATAACTACATGACCGTTGCGCGTCAAATTGCAGATTACCTTAACTCATTCCGATTGGCCTTTAAGACCTACAAAGTCTCTGACTTTGATGACATGATTCGAGCAATTGCGGGAGAAGGGGCTAGGATTTCCACCGACAGCAGCGCTAGAGAGTTCACTTCGCTGCTTCAGGAGCGAGGCTTCACTATCTTTCCACCTATCGAATCGAGTCCAGACGGCTACGTTAGGGTATACAGGACTAATACAATAATCGCTAATCTCCTTACTGCGTTTCGGTATCCAGGCGCAAATGGCGATGAGCAATTAGCTACTCTACTTGGCTCGCTCAAATCTCGGAGACGGCCAGACGATTTCTCGCCCGAGAGTTCCGCGGATTAGCGTGATGACTCAGTCAGCCCCTTCCCCGGCTTCCACTCAGCCAACACGTTTCCGTCCTCATCCTCCAGCACGAGCGAAACGGAATCACCGTTTTCGTCGCGAACATGGCGAATGTCTTTTCGATCGGGTTGCTTGGCCTCTGGGAATTGCTTCGCGTACGTCGCAAGGGCTGCATCCTCAAGCGTGGCGTCGTCTCGGAAGGCGGCGCACATCTTGAGTCGCTCAGCGAACACATCGTAGAGGGCGGAAAAGAACTCCGAGTCTGTCGTGCCGTCATGAGGATCGCTCAGACCGAGTACGACCAGCGGTCGACGTTTCCACCATCGAAGCTGAGTGCATCCAACCACCGAATGCAGGCCGTGGGAATTGTTCCCGCTCCTCTTGCAAATCCCGCCACTCTTGACAACAATCGGCTGCTGTTCTCTTGTGAATCGCCACATGCCAGAAAGACGGAGACGACATGGCAACAAGACAGCAGAACCAGTCGGACCATATTCAGCGTCGCTTGAGGCTGTTTATCATCTACGGTGGAAAATGCGCGAACTGTCCCGAGAAGGATTTTGCAAAACTCGATATACACCATGTGGAGGGCGGCGGAAACCTTGACCGCAAAGATGCCGGTGGCGGGTCGAATTCTCTGCGCGATTTGCTGAAATATTTCGAACAGTATGGGCGACCCAAGGAGGGCCTTGAACTGTTATGTCTTAGCTGCCATGCAAAGAAACGGAGGGAAACAGCAAACAGGGAATTGCTTAGTGCGACACAGACATGCAATATCCTCAATTGGTGCCGAGTTACTGCCGAGTTATGCGAGGGTGGGCTATCCCGGCTCGTTGAGAATGAGAAAATCAAGGCACGCCAAGTATCAGGCGTCTATGAGTTCAAGGCACAATCGATTCTCGACTACGCTTGCTCTGGAAAAGCTACGAACCGCCTTTGACCCTCTCCCACTCCTCTTTAACAATGCTTACTTTTTTGCGCCCCACCTTCAACAGAGCATCTTCGTGGTCTCTGAGTTCAGGACGGTGCAGCAGGAATGCTTCCACCAATTCGGCACGAGAGACTGTCACACATTTCCTGTAGTCGACCTTGTCTTCTGCAAATAGCTTCGAGTTGTGCGCTCGGTTCGGACGAAGCTTTGCCACAAACTGTCGGAATTCCTCTTGCGCCTTCTGTATCTCTAGCCCGTACATTCCTCATCCCCCTGCAAAAAGTCCAACCTACAAGAACACCCTTTGCGCACCAATCCCTATCCCCTCGTGTCAATTTGCGCAAACAAAATGAGCGTGGTCAAGATCCGAGAGGGGTTTGGGGCGGATTTTGCGCGAGCTGGCTGAGGTTTTCGAAAAAAGCCCCCTCGAAGAGCCTGATCGCTTGATCGAGGTCTTCGAGGGGTGTACTTCGTAGATGTTACCAGCAACTCCGGAGTACTCCACGATGTACCATGTTTTGCTTCGCGATGCCAGCTTTTTGGAGTTTCTTTTTACCGTTGACAAAGGCCTCGCCGGCGTCGCGCGGAAGCAGGGATGCGGGTGCGGCGGTCGTCTGCACCGTGCCAACTACCCTCGCAAGCCACGTGGTGGATGCGAGAATCTGCCGGAATCCTACGGCTACCGCTTGAGTTTCTGCTGCAATCGGGACGGTTGCCGCAAGCGGACGACTCCCCCCGTCGGTGCGGTTCCTCGGCCGGAAGGTCTACCTGGGTGCCGTGGTAGTCCTGGTGGCCGCCGTGCGGCAAGGGCCTTCGCCACGGCGGGTCCGCGAACTGTCCCAGTTGTTCGGCGCTGACCGGCGTAGCGTCGCTCGCTGGCGAGTCTTCTGGCGGGAGCACTTCCCCCAAACGCCGTCCCGATCTGGGAAACGGGCCTGAAGCTGGGTAAGGACGTGACCCCGGCTGTCCTTGATATCGTGGAGATCGTTGAACGGCCGTGGCATCATGATTGCATCGCCGCCGGCAGCGATGAAGCCCTTCACGTTCTTCGGGCTGTCGTCGATAAGCAAGGTCTCGCTCTTGGAGCAAATATCCTTGTGTGCGCATGGCACTAGCTTGTCGCGCATGAAGTCAGGGAGATTCTTCTCGACCCACTCGAATTTTCCGGCGTAGCAATCGGCGTTCAAGATTGGCTTTGTCAGGATAAGCACGTTATCCTTGCCGACCAGAGATGCGCATTTCTCGACGAGCACGTCACATTCCGCGGACTTCGGAATTGTTGCCCAGAACTCGCGTTTGAATCCCTTCCAAAACTCGTCCTCCTTGAATCGGCGAGTCGGATGCAACGCGTTGACTGCGTTCATCATCGACCACCCCCATTCCGGCTTGTATCCATCGAAGCCATTCACGTCGACGTCGCACCCTGAACACTTCAGGGCGTACATCGTACAGCGGTTCAGGACGTCGTCGAGATCGAGGAAGATTCTCTTGATCATAATACTCTTTCAGACAGATGGAGTTTCGGAGTCGAAGGCGTTACGGAATGGAGGACGAATGTCGGTGCATCCGTGTCTGTCTGCACATCCATCGCATACACACATCTCGTATAAGTGTTTGCAGTGATGCGCTGCGTCACTTACTCGCGTGCGCTCCGAGTGGAACGTGTCGCACTCCTCCTTCTCGGTGCACTGGCAGAAAGACTGGGGCTTTTGTGATTTAGGTAGGTCGTCGAGTTCCGCCGGCAGCCGCCCGTCTTCGATCCGCTTGAGAGTGTCGAGACCGCAAAGGAAATTCCAACACGCCTGCGCGAGGTGCGGCTCGTCCCGATCGCCCCGGAGCCACTTCATGGCGTGCCGAATTCCAGAGTCCAGGAATCGCGACATTGGGATTCCCTTCTCCCAGTTTCGAGCGTCGTACTTGCGAGCCCCTTCCTCGAAGATCCTCGACACTTCGATAATCGCACTCACTGGAAGGAGATCCATTCTCCCCTTGCCTTCGTGGCAGTCGCGCACTGCTCCGGTGGAGAATTCCGATCGCTGGCCAGAATCTTTGATGCTACTCAACGGCTTCTCCTTTTACTGCTCTTGCTCTTGCTGTATGTCTTCCTGAGAAGCTCCAGAACATCCGACGACTTTGTTCCTGACATCACATAGAACATGTAGTACCTTCCGTCAGCAGAAAACGCCTGCGGACGGTACTCCACCCTCTCGAATGATGTAGCAACCGGAAGTTCGTCGACGCTGAATCTGGCGCAGTGGAAGTTTTCGGTTAGGACATCCGCAACGAACACGCGCGACGGATCGTCGATGAGTCGCAGTTGTCCGTCGAGCGGGCCACCGATGAATAGGTATTCTTCGCTCACTGTTGTTGCCTCGGTTTGGTGACGAAGATCGGGGTCGCTTGTGTAAGCCCGTATAAACGGTCGATCACGATGAACGCCTGGGTGGGGTGTTGGAAGTCGGCCTTGATCTCAACGGAGTACTCGCTGTAACCCATGAGCGAGCCGCAAGAGATCCAGGTCGGGTAATTCACAAGATGGGTATGCCAATGGCCGAAGATATCGAAGTCCGCAGTGTCGACCTTGTTCCACTGTGCGATTGACTTATTGACAGGGATTGTGAGCCCACCGACCCCTCCCTGATACCGGAGTCCGTCGCCGTGGTGGAAGCGGACCTTGCGGCCCATAATCTCCTGCGTGTTGTGGTAGCCCCGGCCCACCATGAAGTGAACTCGTTGGTTCTTCGCGTAATTCCTCGCGAGCGTCGTGTACAACAACCACTCGTATGAGTTACGGCACGACGTCTTGATCCGCTTTTTCGGTGTGGTCCGCCCGTGATTACCCACGCACGTCGGACAGAAGATCGGGAGTTTCGTTTCACGGAGCCAGAAGTCGATACCTCCACAGATCATGTCTTGCAGGAATATGCACGCCTCGGTGGGGCTAAGGGAGTTCGTCTCCAGAAGTTCCTCGTGGATCGTCCCCGTCAACAGGTCGCCAAGCAGTGGGTGCCAGAGTTCGACAACCGGCGCTAGCGTGTTCTGCCAGTCGATCAATTCGAGCGTCTTGGCGTAGAACCGCTTGATGCGTGCCTCTGCGATCGTGAGGTTGTACTCGTTCTTTCCGTTTGTTCCCTCTCGATAGACTGTCTCTTCGACGTGCCAGTCTGTAGCCGGCACGACAGCCGCCACGCCACGAGCGGCACCTTTGGCCGGCAAACGCATTGCCTTCGGTCGTGGCTTTGCACGGATCGAAACCAAATGCTCCAGCCGGCGCTCAAGCTCGATCTCACGGGCCATCGACTCCTTGTGAAGCGACTTGTACTTTGCCGCCTCATTACGGGCCTTCACGACGTCGAGTTCCGTAGTTTCAGACCGCCGTTTTCTCTGTTCCATTTCGCTCTCCAGTAATTGCGTGAATCACGCTCTTGCACCGCTGGGCGATGTTGTAGAACATGAGGTTCGGAACTACGTTCTCGACCGAAAGTCCAACGATATCGTCTGCGATCCGGAAGAGTTCCGCGGCATATGCTCTGCCGATCGACTCGGGGGCCTGCGCCGGCTTGTAGGCTTTTCCGCGTCGCGGAAGAATGACGCCTCCGCATGTCATGCACTTCTGCGGAGTCTGGGAGTGCCGAATCGTGCATCGCCTCATTCGCCTCACGGCTACGACCACTTCTACGGAGACGTTCATCTTCGCGGCAATGGCCTTGCACGACAGCCCGATCGTAAGGAGCGTGTAGATATCGTCGCACACGGTTTGCGGCGTCGACGCAACCAGGTCCTTAGCGCGGCTAATCGCGACGGCGGACGCTACCGGAAGTCCCAGTGTCTTGGAGATTCGGTAGCACGTAAGGCCATTGTCGAGCATTTCTCGAACAGCCATTTCCTTCTCAATCGGTATCAAGCTAGCCTCCGTATCTCGATCGTTACTCGCGGTTGTTGTTTGTCGATATGGAACTCTGGTTGCATCCTGACCATGTGTCGCCAGTCGTCGTCTGGAACTAACCCAGAGTCGACAATTCCGTCATACGCCGCCTTTAGACTGGCGATGGCATTGTCTTGATCGCGACGCCTGTTTGTTGCGTGGTGGAATATGGCCTTCACCTCGACGGTATCCCATGGGGCCGTCTCGACCTGTTCCTGCATGACCAGCAGTGCAGTAAGGAGTCGGTACTTCTTCGAGTCGGAGGCTTTCTTCAAACGTCCACCCAAACTTCCTACGGAACAGTTTGGTGATAGCGATTCCGGCGGAAGCGGCAGTGTTATCGTGATCGTTTCCATTTCAGTCCAGTGCGTAGTATCGGACGGTCTTTCCGTCCATAAGGCAAGTTATGATTTCAGCCTCGATCATGTCCGCAAGCATCGCGTCACGGCGGGTCTTGTCGAGCCATTGAGTTTGACGCGTTATGCCGCGCTTATGGCATCCGTTGGTTCCAGATTGCCTGATGATTGCCAGCAGCTTTCCCTTGTCGCGTTCGGTCTGAGAAGAGACGATGTTTTGTGCGATGTTCCTGCAAAAATGTGTCAGCAGATACCGAACCAACCGGCAAGCGTAGTCGGCCACGTGGACGCGTATAACTGGATTGGCCTGGCACTCGCCTACAGCTACTATCAGCGCTATGCGCCTCGCGTTTTCTTCGCCCTTGGCCCACAAACACGCGAACTCGGGGCTCCTGCGCCCAACCTTCTCCGTCTCTTCATCGAAGGATATGAATATGCGTTCCGCCTGACTGTCCGTCGGAACTACGATTTGTCTTGGCGGAGTTTTTCCGTACAGCGGTGTGACGAACATTCCGACGCTATGTCCGTCCGTCGTCTGTGAGAGTTTCCATTCAACCCACCCGTGCACCTTCTCGATCAGCGATTCGGGGACTGGCCCCTCGTGTGTTGCATTGCCTCGGCGCTTGGGAGGAACCTCGGTTGACGAGAAGACTAGGCACCGGCTCAACCAGCCGTCTTGGAGTTCCTCAGGAGAAATTCCGTCGACAAATCGCTCTGGCGTTGACGTGCCGTACACGCAGCAACACGGCTCTTCGATCCTCCTTTGATCCTCCTGATTGGTGTACTCCTTACCGAGGTACACGCTTCCAGCGGCGGAGTAGAGCTTCATGAGCATCGCAACGACCTTGCAATAGTGCTGGTCGCGACTGCCCTTAATGGATACAAGCATGTGGCCGATTTCGTCCCAGAGAAACAGCGTGGAGGGCTCCCGGGACATGCGTGATTCAATCGCGGCGTCTGAGGTGACGTCGTCTCCGCCAAGGAACTTGATAGCGCCAGACACGTTCGAAAGCCGGCGAATTTGCTTCATGGCGTGCGCCTTCCCGGCGCTTGACGGAGCAACGCCCATGCAATAAATGTTCGTTCGGCTTCCTGATTCGTCGCGAACCTTTCGCCCGAACAGTGCGCCAAGGAAGGCGAGTGTGCAAGCGACCGAAAGGAACGGCTGCGGTCTTGTCGAAGTCTCATTGATCCATGAGCATATCTCGCCGGCAAGGCCAGTCGGCTTACACAAGAAGTCAAATTCAGGATCGTCACGTTGCCGGTACTCAATAACCTCGGCGACTGTCTCGGCTTGTTTCAGGCTCGCAAGCAAGGCCTCCGCGTCGATGCTGCAAGTAGACGGCGCGTAAGCTGGATCGTCGAGAATCCAGCCATATGGGAACTTGTTCGTTGGGTGTCTGCGTGCCTCGTCTATCTTGCGGCGGAATTCGCGTTCTTCGCTCTTGTCGCTCAAGTCCCATGGCGGGACGCATCGCGGGTTGTACTCGCCGGCCAAGAAGGCGTAGGCCTCTTCGTCGCCCATCTTCAGGCCATTGACGCAACACTGGGCTGCCCAGAGCAGGCAATCATGGCCTCGACTTCCCTGAATAGCGGATTCAACGCGATCGAAGTACATTCGAGCCCGTGATATTCGATCATCGCCATAACGGCAACCTCCTTGAATAACTGGTATCGCGTCTTGAACACTTCCTCGCTCGCGTCCAATCCGCATGAAATCCGGGTAAACGGCGGGCCGGATGTCCCAAGGTGAATATCCAGCGCACCAAACATAAACGCCTCCATTAGGGTGCACCGACGGGGCAAGAACCACATAGTAGCCGTCGCCACGGATATCAATTCCTGGTCGCAGACCATTCTTGTTAGCCGGTGGGGTTCTGGTAGCAAACAGAAAATGCCTTCCGCCCCTCGGGGTGGATTGACATACAGTTGCGGGCAGTTCGCCCAATTGCGCGAGTGACTCATACCCGTTGATGCCTTTCTCTTGGTCAAGGTCGATATCGATTACATAAACTCCGCTGCCAACCCCGCACGCGAGCCCGATATTTGCATCGGGCCAGCATGTCCACCAATTGCGTATCTGGGACACATCGCACGTAGCGTCCTTCACTCCGTGTTGCGTAATCGGAGTCTTCTTCCCGGGAGCGAGAGGGAATATCTTCCAACCGATTTCAACGTACTTCAGCGCGTATTCCAGAAATCCGTTCAATTTCCAGCCTCGTTGATAGGTTGGTTATATCCGACTACCTCGAAGTACTTCCCGTTGCGGAGCACGGTGATCGTCTTCGTCCATTCCAGCAGCTTCTGCCCAAGGAACATGTCGCTGAGTGCTGCCGAGACGGTCGACGCGGAGCCTTTACCGAAGCGGGCCTGCCACCACTTATGCGCACTATGGCCAGCAAAACTCCCGTGGTCGAGGCACACCCATTCGCGGAACATACTGAGCCCGCACCGATACTGAATCTTCAGCGAGTCGGTGGCACCCGGCTTTACGTGCCGTGAGACGAATACGGCGTCAACTTTGTGCGTTTCCGGCTCACTCGATAGAATCGACTTGCGAGAGGCCTTGTCGCCGTGCATGCGGCGTTCTTTCTCCGTCGATTCAAGTCTGTCGATTTCCTGCTTGGGTATCTCCCACCCGCACGACGGGCAACGTCTGACCGCTCGACTAAACGACTCACGACATTCCGCGCAGGTCGCCATGGCGACCGCTTGGCCTTGACCAAGTAGGTCAATCGGGCCGTGTTCATCAATACACCCCGCGAAATCGAGTACGAGGCAGAACGATTTGCCCAGAGAAAGACGCAGCCCGCGACCCACCATCTGGGAGAAAAGGCCGGCCGACAGGGTTGGGCGTAGCAGTACGATACAATCAACATGTGGTGCGTCAAAGCCCTCCGTCAGAACGTTCACGCAGCAGACAGCGTTTATACGCCTCCCCTTGAAATCATCAACGAGCCTGTCTCTGACGTGCTGTTTTGTCTTCCCCGTGAGATACGGAGCGTAAATATCGTGCCGGCTTAGTTCCTGCGACACAGCCTTGCAATGCTCGATATCTACACAGAAGAACACAACGGAAGAGCGGCCTTCGGCGCGGATAATTCGAACAGCCTCCGAGACGGCCGCAGAGACGACGTCGCCCTTATTCGTGGCGCCGGCCAGAGACGACGTAATGTAGTCGCCGCCGCTGTTGCGTCTGACGTCTCGAAGATCTGGCTGGGAACATCCGACCGTTGAGCGAAGACGCGATAAGAATCCATCGCCAATCAGGTCGGTAATCTTGGCCTCGTAACAGACCTCTTGAAGAATATGGTCTTCATGACAGATAGGACCACAGCCCATGCGGAATGGCGTGGCAGTCCAACCAACGACGCGAAGTAGGGGGTTGAATCGCTTACACCCGGAAATGAACGTGCGGTACTTTCCTTCGCCGGCCGGAGGGATGCGGTGGGCTTCGTCGACGAACAGGAAATCAAACGGCTGAAAGTCTCCTGACTTGCTGTAAATCGAGTCGATCGACGCGAAGAGAATCGGGGATTCGTAGTCGCGACGCCCTAGTCCGGCTGAGAAGATTCCTACTCCACCATCCGGATACACTGCCCGGAGCTTCTCGGCGTTCTGCTGAACCAATTCCTTCCGGTGCGCGAGGATGCAACCACGAACCCAAGGGGCTTGTTCGTGCCACTTCTGGATAGTCGCAGCCATCACGACTGACTTACCGGAACCTGTAGGAAGGACGACGCAAGGGTTCGTCTGCTTGCTGCAAACGTGGGAGTGCAACGCGTTGACGCACTCTTGCTGATACGGGCGAAGTGTGAACGTCATGAAGCCATCTCCCGAATCTCGGTGCGTTTCGTGTCGATATTCAGCACGACAGCCCGGCTACCGGAATACTCGATTGCGATGTAGTCGAACCCCTCGTCTTCCTTAACCGGCTTCTGCTGGCTCAGGTGCTCCTTGTAGCGATCAAGCCATACCGATTGGAGGTCTCGCGCGTGACCGCTCCATACAACTCGTGAAAAACTTGGCGCATAACGAGCGCTGACATCGTCGGAGGTACTCCGCTTGGCTTCAGCGTCAAACAACTGCTTTGCGTGCCCGACTGTTTGATTACAGAGCGCTGATGCGGATAGAACCAGAAGCTCTCGGGTCGAGTAGCATCCAGGCGCGCTTCCATGTCTTCAAGGTGGCGACTCGCTAGCTCTTCCGCGAATCGGTGTAAACTCGATGTAGTCCTTTCCATCAACAAGTCCGTGTCCAGTTGGCTCGGCAGATGCAATGAGTCCAGGGAGTATGAGGTGGTCGTCACAAGCCTTGTCCTGATCGGTTTGTGAAAGTGACCGACCGTGCTTATCGCATTCCCATCGTGCCTTGCCGTCCATCTTGGGAGTCGCGAAGCAACACTGCCGGCATGAGATCGAAGTAATCGGGAGCGCTTTCTCTCCGCCCCAGCAGACTTCATTCGCGTCGCACCACTTGCACTCGTAGTAGTCTCTTCGCTTGGAGATCTTGGCCGGCGGAGTGGTGCTCGTAATGACTCGCTCGGCACGCTCCATGATGTTCTCGCAAAACGCTCTGTCGTAACGAACGCGTTCCGAGTAAAGTTCATCCGTGTCCTTATTGACAGCAAGGTAAAGCGCCCGCGTCATGCCAGTCTTGTGCATGTACGCCTGCATCTGCGCGTAATGTTGCGGCTTGGCCTTCTGGACGCCTTCTTTGTTCAGTTTCACGAAGGACTTGTTGTTGTGCGTTTTGAATTCGAGAACGTGCCAGGTCTTCGGTGCTTCCGGGACACCAAGAGCGCACCCGTCCATGTGCCCAGAGAAGTGCCCACCGAAACCTGACACCTCGAATTGCTGGCCAGTAGACGGATCGACTTCGTGGACCTCGCATCCGATAGCGCGGAGATCCTTCGCGAACCGTGCCTCTTCAAGGTCCCCGGTCTCGAACAGGCGATAGAGCCTGCCGTCGAAGTCCGGCTTGCACGCCTGCCGGAAGCAATACCAGAGGTATCGCTCGCATGGGTGGCCGATGATCGAAGCGCCAAGGTATCCGCGTTTCGGTTCGGCGTCGCCGCGCTGTTTATACGCCGCGTAAATTGCTTTGACCGTCTGCGAATCTTGCGGAATGAGTTCGGATATGTCGCCCATTAGCCAGAAAACTCCACGTCACCGCGTATCGTGACAACTCCAATAACGCTCGGAAAGCAAACCGATCGCCACGGTTCGTATGTGACTTTCCGGTTTCTCATTCCCATCGCATCGGCCTTCTTTTTTAGCTCGTCGACAACCAAGCCGGCTTGGCCACGCCAAACGCGATTGTCTCGTTGGTCAAGGTACGCGATTAGCTCCAATCGCCTCGTTGTTCCGATTGCAGCGACAGACATTACAGCCCCTTCACGCTTACGGCAGTCTTCTTCGGTGTCACGGTTACGTGCTTCGCAATCTCAGTGAAGAGCGCCGGGTGGTTCGTGCGATACCACTCGTACCCCGTAATATCAAGTTCACGCGTCGTCTTGGTCTTGACGGGTGCCGGCATGGTCGGATTCTGCATGACGACCTCGATTGCCGCGAGATCCGCCTTGTAGTTGAATCCTCGATCGACTGTGACCTTGATCCCGTCGCCAAGGTCGACAGTCTTCTGCCCTCTATCTGGACCGTCGATGATCGCGGCAATCTCTTCCTCGATCTTGATCCGCGATTTCTTCGCCTCGTCTTCCTCATGCTTTGCGGTCGCGAGGAAACAAGCGAGTTGGCGGAGTTTCGCGGTCTGTCCTTCGGTCATTGTTTCCAACTCCAGAGGTTCCGTAGTTCAAGGAAGCGAGCGAAGACCCTCGGTACGGCGTGTCTCGCCTTAGCTTTGCTCCGCCAGATTAGGAGGGCCTACGCCCGCCTCCGTTATTCCAAGTACACTGCCAACGCTAGCGCGATCTCCGGGCAGTCGCTAAGCAAACCTGCAGTTCTGTTACATGTCTTGCATAACCACCCGCGAAATTTGCCTGTTCTGTGGTTATGATCCATGCAGAGCTTTTGCCCGAGTTCTTCTTCTGTTTTGCCGCATACAGCGCATGCGCCCGTGAACGATTCGCTTAGATCTTCAGGGCTCGCAATGCACGCCTCATATCCACGCTCCTTTGCGCGATATCTAGCGTTAAATAGCGACACTCGAAATCTGTTCCTACCCATGACATGCTCCAGTCAAGACGTACACGAGCCTCCTCCTTGAGGCCCGTGCGAGCGGGTGCTGGGAGACTACTTCACCCACGGTGGCTTGCCGGGCGACGCCTGGGGCTGCTGGGGAGGCTGCTGGGGCTGAACGGGCGGCGCGTACGCCTGTTGCGGTTGCTGCGGCGGTTGCACGGGCTGCTGCGGGAACGCCGGTGCTGGGACCGACGGGGAGAACTGCTGTTGAGGCGGCTGGAATGCCGGTCGTTGCTGTGCGCCGGCTTGAGCTTGGCTGTCAGCCTGGAACTTCGCCATAGACGAATAGGTGCGGACCTCGTTTTGGCCGTCCTTCACCTTGACGTGGGGTACGACAATGCCGTTTAGCAGTTGCGCCGTGTCGCCGATAGCCTGGAGACCAAGGGCGAGGCCAAGGGCAGCCAGGCTTCTCATGCCGATCTCGACACATTGGGCGTTCGGATTGTCGATATTGATCCGGTCGAAGATCTTCCGGTTCTTGAACGGCCCGTCGAGGACCGACATTCGAATCTCGATGTAATGGCCGGTGTGCGCCTTGGTTGATTTGATTTCCGCGGTTTCGATCAACGACGGGTACTTGCCGGGCGGCAAGACGTCGTAGTCCTCCTGGGGAGGGACGGAATTCGTCGGGAACTCGGCCCCGAAAATGGATTGCAGATTGCCACTCACTTGTGATGCCTCACTGTTGGGGTTGGTTGGTAGAACAACCGGTTCTTGCTTCAGCCAATATCCAATTCCGACGGGAAGTCCGCCGGGTGGATTCTTCAGACACCACTCGTAGGTCTCTACGAGGATCGTTTCGAGAAAGTGCTTCATGTTTCTGCTAGCAAGCAGCCGTTACCGCTTGCATGAACACGTTCCAGTCGAGCGGAAGCTCGTAAGGAAGCTTGCCGTAGACGCCACGCCCTCCGCCTGGGTGCGAAGCACGCTTCTGGGTGTAGAGAAAGCGCTGCCCTGCATATGGATCGACGGCGCGCTTGACTTCCTTGTTGAATCCGACGTCTTCACTTCGGACAACTGCCTTGCTCTTGGCGAACAAGATCACGTCAGCCCATCGGTACAGGAGGTTCGCGGCCTTCTCGTGAATGTCGAATTGGAACGTGTCGTAGCTGCCGTCAATGGGGTCGTCGAGGCGCTTTACCTTGACGTGCCCGATGATGATTGACGCCATATTGCGATCACGCCGCAACGCGTCGAGCCACTCGGTGATGCCACGCCAGAACGGGAGGGCTTCCGTGTAACCCTTGCCATATCCTCCGCCGACCTTCTCGATTGAGTCGACGTTCCCGTTCTTCGCGCAGGTCGCGGCCCAAATCAGCGGCTCAAGGGCGCTGGCTGAGTCAATGACTGCCGTGCCGTAGCCGTGCTGTCCGGTGTGGAGAGAGGATAGCCACCCGTAAACGTCGGTGATCGACGAACAGTAACCGGGGATCTTTCCAACCTTGATATCGTCGATACCTTCCTCACCTCGGATCGGAAGGAAACAGGCTCGATCCGATCCGGCGGCAAACGTGCTCTTGCCGATCTTCTCGACCCCCAACAAGATGATTCGAGGCGGGCGAACTTGAACGTCTGACGTGATGGTTGACAAATCGTATGCCAAGATAACCTCCTATCTGATTTCGATCCGGACTTCCGCTGACTCGCAGTCTGGGTTAAAGTAAATTGCGTTCACCACGTCGCCGACGAAAGCACTTACCCTTCGTCCTGCCCCGCAAGCACCTTGCCGCAAGACTTCTTCGACTGTCCCCACTTCGCACTCGTCACCGTCGTAGCTCAGAATTACCTTGCGGTTCATTGAATCAACCCGTCCTGCGTCTTCTGATCGTTGGTTCTTCCGACACCCGCCTCTGATCGATGAACGCGTTAAGATCGCATTCGCTGATCCGCTTGCGAGGCTTGCTTGTGCTCTGCGACAGGCTTACGTTGACCCACGGAAGCTTCCCGCGTCGAATCAGGGCGACAACTTGCCGCGGCGTGATCGATAGGCGGTCAGCCACTTCGGGGACAGTAAGAAGCATGAGCGATTGCCTTTCATCGTTGGCGTGACTCAGTTACGCCTACTATGATTGGCCTGTTCCGTCAAAACGTCGGAACTCCCGACAAAACGAATCACCTGAGAAGTTCGATAGAAACGCCAAACCGGCTACGGTCCAGCATTAACGGGAATCCAGCGTCCAAGACTTTGTTATTGACGGTGTTCACCGCATTTCGCAGGGCACTATCAGAGGCCCCGTCTTCGCCCCACACTTCGGCCGACAGATCTTCACGGCTTACCTTACCGCGCTGCCAGACGAGTTTTAGCACTCTGTATGGTATCGGCTCCATCTTGATCCGCTGCCGGCCAAGAGAGACAGAGCGGCGCAGATCGTCGAACACAAGAGCCGGCTTGCTCTCGGCTGATTCGAGAAGGGCGCTGGCGTGGAGGTGGAGAACCCACCTCCCGTCACCACCGCGCTTAGCAGACTGAAATACGGAAATGAACTCAGAATCATCAAGGCAGAATTGCACAGTATCTATTCACGCGCAACGTCCTGCGTTCGCGTGGACGAAACCTAGCCTACCGCGTCCGTGAATAGGTGTATCTGTAAGGCCCCACTTTGCCCCGCGACGGGCTACTACTTGTCTTCCTGTTCCATGTCTGTTCCACACACGCAAGTGGGAACTCCCACTTCGAGCCACTTGGCGGTAGTGCGGCACGTGTAACCGCACGACGGGCACGATATCTTCAGAAGTCGCGTCGTCTGTTTCTTCGCGAATGCGGAGAAGTCGAGCGTTGAGTGCGGGTATTCGCCGATTCTTTTTCCTGTTTCCTTGATCCTCTCAACGAGTGCTTCCCCGGCATGCGTCGCGGTCATTTTGCCTTCGAGCCCGATTGCCACTGCGGCACGTTTGAACGGAGTCTTGTGACCGTGTTTGCATCCCACGGCCGTGTGAACGAGTTCATGAATGAGAGTCGCGCCCACTTCGATTAGGTCACTCAAGCATGGCGAGATAAATATCTCGTGGTATTTGTCGACGGAACACGATTCGGGCCAAGCCTCGCCTATCCGGCGGTTCTTTCGCGACAGCGCTGATTTGGAGGGCCAGCCGCAAGTGACGTGAAGTTTTTCCGGTATCGTATGCCCGGCGGAAATGAACTCTGGCCGAAACTCCTCCACAAACTTCATCAACCACTCTTCTCGTGTCATGGTGCGTTGCATGGTGCTTACTCTTTCGCGTTGTTTCGCCGATCCGTTGTCACAAACCCGGGAACGTTCTCGTACTTGTAGAAGCGTTCAAGCCCTCGCTTGTCCGCTTCCGCTTCCTGTTTCGTGCCGTACGGGCCGCAATTACCTACCTCCGGGACGCCCGTTATCTCCCATTTGCCGTCAATCAGTTCCACTTCCATTGCCGTTGATACCACCTCGCTTACCTTTTCGCGTTGTCGAACAGTGCCATTAAGCTTGCGTGCGCTACCTTAATGCGCTCAAGCGTGGTTTGCCAACCGTTGTCGCGTATCTCCATCATTAACGCGCGCCCGTGGTAACCGTAATTGCATACAAGTTCTTCAGTTGGGAACAGGATGTAGTTGCAGTTGACTTTGCCATAGAATCGCACCCCATTAACCGTGCTACGCAAGTCGCACTTTTCGAGGAAACGCTCCCAAGTTCCATGATCCTCATGCGGCATGCTTCCGCCGATTGCTCGTATCATCGCCTACCTACCTTGTTGCGTTGCTATGAAGAGAAAAGACAGCCCCGCGAACCCCGTGGGGTGCGAGGGGCAATCCATGCCCTGAAGACCTATGTTGCATTGCACGCGTGATAGTGCGCCTCGTGCGCCGCTTTCCCTTCGGCGATAGCTTGCCGATATGCTGCTTGCCAGCGCTGATTTCTGAAGTAGTTTGCATGTTCCGATTCAGGAAGCCATTCGGGTGGAGTTTCAAGGTCTGGGCAAGCAGAACTCGCCAACCAAGCAGCAAGGCGCGCATAGGCTTTCTCTCTTGGTTCAAGCGAGCCCATTGAAACTCCGCACTTCGGGATTGTGTCGCCCACTCTGTCGGGTCCAGCTATTGCTGAACACCACCCGTAAGGTTCCCTCCACCCGATAACCATCCAATCTTCGTGCCGAATGACGATAGGCTTGTAACTTCCTGTCAGCGCTTTCTCTGCCTTGTCCATGCAAGCTTTCTTCGCAACCGTCTTCGTGCGCCCCTCTGCTTGGATATCGCCGAACGAGAATGACGGAATTGCCTTGAACAGCCTATGCGCCATAGTGCACCTCATGAGAAGAGAGAAGGAAAGGAAGAGGCCCGTTACCCCGTGGGGACAAGGGGGCTATCCCTGCCCAATGACCCTATGCGAAGTGCGAAGACCTAACTCCGCTATCCTCCCCTTGGAACTTCGCATTCCAAAGCGCGATGAACGAAAACGGAGGGTTGGATAACTCGACATATCCAAGCGATTCAATGTCGAATGGTTCACTTGCATTACCAAGACGCGTAATTCCCTCTTCGTTCTCTGTTCCAAGGGTTGGATAATCATCCGACGGAAGACCCTTGCCCCCTGGGGTATTGCTTTCCTCTTCGATCAGATAGCGGTCAAGCTTGTCGTTGTCGACAGCAATATCAAGCGCATCCTGCAGGTTGGATGCAAACACAAGCGCGACAGGGAATCCGTGGTCATGTAATAACCACGGATGAACATCGTAGGGATTGTATTTCCCAGCGGGAATGAAATCGTCTTGGTTGACAATGTCGGAATCAGAGAACGTCAGTTCGAAGTTTTGAACCCTGATAGTCGTTGTCATTGGTGCTTACCTCATTGCGTTGTTGATACGAAAGACACGGAACGGCAAGTTCACTCCCACTTGTGGTATTCGTGTTTCAATCCAAGCTTCCTTGCTACGTGCCGCAAGAGCGAACCGCAGAAGCCGCGCTTGAGCGCCGTTTCGATCGGCGCGCCATCTGCAAGCGCCTGTTCGACGTTATCGATTGCCGCGCAGTAATGGCCCAGCGCGTAACGGTTGTAGCTTGCTTTTTTGCTCTGTCGACGATCGTATTCCGTTACAATGGTCAATAGCTTGACGTGGTACTCGCTCATTGTCTGGACTCCTGAGAACAGAGAAGAGAGAAGAGAGAACCCTTCGAGCCCAACGGGGCACGAAGGGCAATCCCTGCCCTAGTTGTGATACGACTTCTGGCATGACTTGCAGCAACATTGCTGGTTGCTGTCTTTCGGTTTGAATTCCCTTCCACACCACTTGCATTCTCTGCGCTTGCGCTTCCATGAATCTGGGCAACCATGTTCGTGACAGAGAACCCCGTTGACCCGAATCGCTTCGCATGACTTGCACATGACTGAACTCCCTCGTTAGTGTCTATCGCTGTTCCCTGTTTCTGTCGTCAAAGTCCTTCTCTGCTTTCGAGTAGTCACCCGCGAAATAGTGCCCCCAATAGGCTTCCCCGCTATTCGGGTCAACAACCCAAGTAACGTATTCAACCGACTCCTTTCGGTGTTTCCACGAACAGAGAACCGTCCATTCCCTAGACAATCGCGAATGACGGGAAAGGATCTGCGCGCCGTTGGGCAAGTGGGTTGCTGTTCGGATATCGAATTGGTGAGTCTGCTTGTGACGCTCCGCATGGCATTCGGAACATTCTTCCGCATGCTGCGCAACAAGCGCTGTCGGCGATTCATCGCGCAGGTTCTTCCCGAATATGGTCCCGCAAGGGCAGTAGTATTCCCCGTTGTGCCAACCGACAGGGCGCTTTGTTGTGCGGTTCATTGCTTGGATTCCTGAGAAGAGGGAAGGAAGAGGGATCAGAACGAGACACGGGCTACGCTTGCCCCGCTGGCCAGCGTAATAGAAACGGGGTGTTGCCCTAGGCGAACGAACATATCCCACAATTCGCCGATTGTGCGCGGGATTCGAAGGACAAGTTCCTTTTCGACGTGGTTACCACACTCAATAACGATAGCGCTAGCGGTTTGCATGGTGCACCTCGAATGAGAAGGAAGAGAGAAGGAAGAGGCCCGTACGCTTCCCAAGGGGGAGCGCAGGGGGCTATCCCTGCCCTGCGGTTCAGAATTGCTCTGTTTGAATCAAACCCTCCTTGACGTTCAATGCGTGAACGAATGCTTCAATGTCGATCTGCTTTGACGATTCACACATGACCACGCGAGCATTCGCCGATCTTCCTTCGAGGTTCTCGCTGTCGACGTATTCGATCGCCTCTTCCTTAACGACGTGAGATTCATAGTCACCGAATTCAATGCGCCATGGTTCGCTCTTGCTGTCGCGCACAAGGAGAAGGAAGTATTTGCGCATCGGTTGGATTCTGATCTTGTCAAGTCCAGATGGCCCGATTGTGTTTCGAGCCCACCGGAGTGTGTCTTTCCCTTGCATCCACTCTTCCTTGAGTTGCGCCTTCCATGTTCGGCCATGGGTGTTAGCGTAGGCCTGAAGTTCTGATTGCTGTTCGGTAGTCATGTTCACACCTCGTTAGTTGTTGGTAGGTTGTTCCATCTATAAAAAACATAGAGCGAAACATAAGACGAAGCAAGGAGCGAAACATAGGGCTAAGAAAAAGGCTAAGAAAAAACTTCTGCCTATGCTTGTTGTGCGGTTTCTACGTGCTATGGTTGTCACATGGGACGAAGGAAGAAGAAACCCGAAGAGAAGCAGAGCAAGGCTTTGAGAGTCTGGCTGACGCCCGACGAATACGCTCGGGTTGCTGGCCATTGCGACAAACTGGGGTGCGAAATGTCGGCATGGGCGCGGGATATCCTCCTGCGGATGGCCGTAGACAGGGAAGAAGGAGGGCAGGATACCCCGTCAAAAAAGTCGGTCCGCCTAGACCGCATTTCTTAGACGAAGGGTTTGGCTGTGAATAAGGCCTTAGCGATAGCGGCAATGGTTTGCGCATCCGCGCTCACATTCGGATCGTTCATTTGGCCTACGCCGTACAGGTACATTGACAACGATGGACGTGTCTTCAGGATTACCAGGTTCACTGGGTATGTCGTCTACTGTCCCTCGCAAGGTCGTATGGCAGAGAGTGGACGCATTCTGTCGGACGTTCCCGATGGTATCGACCCTGATATCTTAGATTCGGCGAACGAGGCGTTGAAGGATTCGGGTGGAGGGGGGCGCTAATTCAGGAAGTCACACCGAACGTTTCGCGGTTGACAATGATTGTCAACTAGCATGGTGTGCAATAGGCTGATCGGTGTGCTATCGGCATGTGAATCCCCGCAAACCATGCAATAAGATATTGCATAGCAAGCACTTACAGCGCAGAGGGTAGAGGGTACTTGACCCGTACCCCATACCAAGCAGAGGGATGAACGGCGCTGTCAGGGGGCCCCATTGACCAGAATCTTGCCCGTCCCCCCGGTTGGCTTGCCCATCGCCGGATACAGTTAGCCCCGGCCTCTCCACGGGACAAATCGCCCGAATACTCCAGGGGCCCCACGAGCCACGAGAACGGACTCCCGAGACCTGGCTCGACCTTCGTGCCGGCCATAGATCAGATGGCCCAAAACGCCGATAATGGGCCTGACGTGGTTCCTACGTGTCATCAAGTGTCATAGCCATTTTTGACACTTGCGGAGCGGAAAAAAGCGGGGAGGTTGTAATAGTAAGTCTATATATAATAATGACTTACATATATTCAATACCACACCTTCTTCCCTCATGTGTCACTGTCAAGCACCCACCCTTTTCCGTAAAACCCCCTAACCCTGGTGCCATTCCACCCAGTGGAGCGTCATTTCCGGTTTCCCTAAAGGGGGTTTGTGGACATCGTGACACATTGCTTGTTTCTGTCTCGTAAGTGCTTTTGAATCAATCGCTTACGTAACACAGCATGTGTCAAAAAGAGGCGTTGACGGCGGCGTGACGGCTGACACTTGCTGGCTTGAGACTACATACTCTGGGTTGCGTGACGCCCTCCAGTAGTTGTATCGCCATAGTTTTGGGCCCTCTCCTGGTGACTCTGGATAATCTGACGCCGGACGCTGGGCCGTAGTGTCCACGCCTCGTACGGCTGGCGTCGAGCCAGGGCCACGAGACCTTCCAATATGGCCGGCTAAACCGTGCGATGGCGACCCCGGTGCGTGGCGTCGGCACATACCACCTTTGGAATAGCATCCCTATTTCTGGGGTCCATGCGACACGGCCGGATTCTCGGCGGAAGGCTGACTCGTGCGTGATGAATCCACCTTTAGTACTCCACAATAGCTACTACGTGTATTTGTATCAGGTTTTCGGTTGTGAAGGT
>CAYSCH010000005.1:0-42216 GCA_964429355.1 uncultured Planctomycetaceae bacterium
ATTCGACGCCGGCTGGTACGGCCACGAGTATGACGACGGCTCGGATGCAACCGCGGTCAACGTCGATCCCAAGCGATCTCCCGGCCCGCTCGATTTGCAGGACGTCGTTCACTACGCCGAGGAACGGAATATCGGGATCATCCTTTACGTGAACCGCCGGGCCCTCGAGAAGCAACTCGATGAGCTCCTTCCGTTGTATCGCAAGTGGGGTATCAAGGGTGTGAAGTACGGGTTCGTCAACGTCGGCTCCCAGGAGTGGACTACCTGGCTCCACGAGGCGGTCCGCAAGGCGGCCGACCACCAGCTCATGGTCGACATCCACGACGAGTACCGCCCCACTGGCTACGAACGTACTTACCCCAATCTGATGACTCAGGAGGGCATTGGCGGCGACGAGACCTCGCCCACGAACGAGCAGACCCTGACGATTGCCTTCACCCGCATGCTCTGCGGCCCGGCGGACAACACGATCTGCTACTACGACAGCCGTGTTGACAAGAATGCCAGCCATGCCTACCAGCTCGCCAAGGCGGTTGGCCTCTACAGCCCCTGGCAGTTTCTGTTTTGGTATGATCGCCCACTGGAATCTCCCGGCACGAAGGGGGGCGCCGGCGGCCAGCGTGCTGCAATCGGCGAGGAACCCGAGCTCGAATTCTACAAGTATGTGCCCACGGTCTGGGACGAGACCCGTGTGATCCACGCCCAGATCGGCCAGTATGCCGTTATCGCCCGCCGCAGCGGCGAGGAGTGGTTTGTCGGAGCAATGAATGATTCACAGCCGAGAACCCTGCAGCTCCCGCTCGACTTCCTCGATAAGGGGAAGAAGTACACGGCCCACGTCTATTCGGATGATGCGAAGGTGGAGACACGCACCCGTGTGCGGATCGATCGGGTGGAGGTTGATTCAGCCGAAACACTGGAATTTGAACTGGCGCCGCGGTGTGGCCAGGCGATCCGGATCGTGCCGGCTTCGTAGCCCGCATAGTGGCCGCCACATCGCAGCCACGTGGCACAAGCCCATGGAGGAGCTCGTAATGACCCAAATTATGCGTGACATCATGAGCCGAATCTCCCGTTTTCTGTCCAGGACTGCGTTCGTAACAGCATTGGTGGTTACGAGTTCCCTGTCGCCGGCCGCCGACCCACCTGCCGGCGCGGTGATCTTCGACATGGACACGATCCGCCACCAGCCAACCGTCTGGTTCGGCAAGTGCTCTGACCGAACCCACCTCGCGTCTCGCGGCCACACGGTCGTTGGCGAAACCGTCCTCCAGAGCATCGTCAAATAGCAGTTGTCCTTCGCCTCTCCAGGACCCAAGTTCACCCGTCACCATTCATGACCCGCAGCTACCCACTCACCGATTTCACCCCCGACGCGATCGCCGCGGCGATCGAGCAGAACGGCGTGGAGTGCTGCCTCTCCTGGGCCGCGTGGCCGGAGATGGAACTCGGACGGAACGCCGGCATGGTCTGGACGATCACCGACGTTTCCTTCCCGTTCTTCAACAACGTGTTCAATGCCCGACTGCCGCAGGAGAGCGTCGAGTCGGCCGTGGAAGAAACGGCCGACCGATTCCGCCAGCGGGACGTGCCCGCCTTCTGGTGGACGGGGCCAGCCACACGGCCCGGGGATCTGGGACGGCATCTCGAAGCCGCCGGCTGGGAACGCGCACTGCAGGCTCCCGCCATGGCCCTCGATCTTGCCACGATGAACGAAGCCACGTCGCCCCCTGGCGGCCTGACGGTTGAAGAAGTCGTCGATCGCCACGGACTTCAGGCATGGTGCCGTGTGATGACGCCGATCTACCAATTCCCGGACGTTGGTGCCGAGGCGTGGTACCGGATGCTGGCCTCGTTGGGATTGGGATCCGATCGACCGCTGCGGCACTTCCTGGCCCGATTGGACGGCAAGCCCGTGGCTACGGCATCGCTCTACTTCGGCGCCGGTGTAGCTGGCATCTCCAGCGTCGCCACGCTGCCGGAACACCGCGGTCGTGGAGTCGGCAGGGCCCTGACGGTCGCAGTGCTTCAGCAGGCAAAGCAGGCCGGCTGGCGCTTCGCCACCCTCTTTTCGTCGGTCATGGGCCGTGCGATGTACGAGCGAATCGGCTTCCAGCAACACGGTGAGGGAAACTGCTACCTCCTCCCCGCTAGGCAACGGGACGTGGATCGGGCAAAATGAGCGGTTCTTGCGATCGCCGGGAAGGGTCCCCATATGCCCCGAGGGTGTGGGCGAATTGGAGGGATGGCTTGCCCGGGATAGCGAGGTTCTCGATTGTGCCTGAGAGAATAGAGGCCCGTGCTGCAGCGCGGGACCTGCTGAAACTCCGTTTTCCCCCTGTTTATTGAGGAAGAGTGACCATGAGTTCGACCATTGTTGACATCCACGCGCGGCAGATACTCGATAGCCGGGGCAACCCGACGGTGGAAGTGGACGTCCAGCTTGCCGACGGCTCGTTTGGCCGAGCGGCTGTTCCGAGCGGCGCCAGCACGGGCGTGCACGAGGCCTGGGAGCTCCGCGACGGGGATAAGGAGAAATACCTCGGGAAGGGGGTTCTGCAGGCGGTTGCCAATGTGAACGACAAGCTGGCGGACGAGTTGTGCGGAATGGACGCTCGGGACCAGGTGGCGCTCGACTACCGGATGATCGAGCTGGACGGGAGCGAGAACAAGAAGAATCTTGGCGCCAATGCGATCCTGGGCGTTTCGCTGGCGACGGCCCACGCGGCAGCGGACTACTGCGGGCTGCCCCTGTACCGATATCTGGGTGGCGCCGGTGCACGGGTGATCCCGGCACCGATGATGAACATCATCAACGGCGGCCAGCACGCCGACAACGCCGTGGACGTGCAGGAGTTCATGGTGATGCCCCTCGGGTTCAACTGCTTCAGCGACGCGATCCGGTGCGGCTGCGAGATCTTCCACAACCTGAAGAAGGTCCTGCAGGGCAAGAAGCTGATCACGAACGTAGGGGACGAAGGCGGTTTTGCCCCCGATCTGAAGAGCAATGCCGAGGCGCTTGAGCTGATCGGTGAAGCCGTCGGCAAGGCCGGCTATGAGCTCGGCAAGCAGGTCTACATCGCCCTGGACGTAGCTTCGAGCGAGCTCTACGACAAGGAGTCGAAGACCTACAGCATGGATGGCAAGAAGATCAGTTCGGCCGGCATGGTCGATCTGCTCGCTTCGTGGTGCGAGAAGTATCCGATCGTTTCGATCGAAGACGGTTGCGACGAGGACGACTGGGACGGCTGGAAGTTGCTGACGGACAAGCTGGGCGGCAAGATCCAGCTCGTGGGCGACGACCTGTTCGTGACGAACACGAAGCGGCTCCAGCGCGGCATCGACGGTGGGATTGCCAACAGTATCCTGATCAAGGTGAACCAGATCGGAACGGTCACCGAGACGATCGAGTCGATCGAACTGGCCCGCCGGAACGGTTACACGAGCGTGACCAGCCACCGCAGCGGCGAGACGGAAGACGCCACGATCGCCGACCTGGCGGTAGCCCTGGGCACGGGGCAGATCAAGACCGGCTCGGCCTCGCGGACCGACCGCATGGCCAAGTACAACCAGCTTTTGCGGATCGAAGAGCAGCTCGGCGCCGCCGCCGTCTACGGCGGTCCGCTGTTTGCGAAGAAGTAGCTCACGGCACGCGGCAGTCTGAAAAACACAGCGGCCGGGTCGTCTCCCAGTGAGACGATCCGGCCGTTTTCGTTGGTCGATCCTCGTCCCCCCACGCCCCGACAGGGGCAGGAATATGTTAGCCCAGGGCAGAGCGCAGCGCCGCCCTGGGGCACAGATTCAGCATCACCGTAGCCCCGTAGGGGCGACACTGATATTGGGTGGGTGAATACGCGGCTGAGTCCACCCAAAGTGTTGCCCCCCACAAGCCTTGAGTGCTAGAATCACCGGCACTGAAGTAAGAAGATGCTCTGCACCGGCTCGCCCTCTTGACGATCTAGGGCTGCGGATTGACCATACTTACGCGGGAAGAAAGGACGACTATGGATTCATCCCAACTTCTGCCTCGCGTCGTCCACCGCGATTACTTCAACGCATCGGGGATCGCCAGTGTTGATTTTGAGCCAGACCGGTTCGGCTTTGTCTCGCATCTTGGCCACGATGTCTACATGTTTTTGGCCTGCACCGAAGATGGCTTCATTCGCAACATCCAACAAGAGGATCTCGACGATCTCGGACTAACCATAGATCAAGCGAACGCCATCGCGATCAGGAACCTCTCGCGGATCGCGTTTGACGGCCAGACAATCCAGCAACAACTGACGACGACAGAAACTGGCAATGATTGGGCCGTGTGGCTTGGAAGCGAATTCACATCATCTTGCATCTTGTTGCCCGAACTGTATGCATGGTCCCAAAGGTACTTACAGTCCGACGCGTTTCTCGTGCGGGTCCCGTCAACACAAGTTCTGTTTGTCTTGCAGTTCAAGAACCGTTCCGCCATCGGTGATTTCAACGATTACATTACCAAGGTAACCGATGGCGCGGATAATCTTGTTTCATCGTACTGGTTCGTTCTCGAACAATCGGGCCTTTCCCCGTTCGACGATATTCCCAGTTCGTAGGCTGAAGCCTGTCCATGATTCGTGGCCCGATCATGGCTGGGAGGTATTGTAGCCGCGGCCATCTACACTGTTGCACCCATTCGCCTTGAGTGCAAGAATCACCGGCACCTGACGTTACGTCAGCCGACCGTCTGCCCACCAAGGCATCTCGCCCATGACCCTCAACCGCTTCTTCGATTGGTTTCAGCTTGCGGCCCTGGCGTGCGTGTTCTGCCTTGGAATGGCACGCGCCATGAGGCTTCGCGCTCGGGGCGTTCGGGTGGTGGTCGTCGATTGGGAGCGGACGGTCCCCCAGATGCTCTGCGACCTGTTGCTGATCTCATCGCTGCTTGCCTTGGGTTACCATGTTTTGGCCTATTCGTGGCCCATTCCCGGCGCCTTCGTTGTTCCCTCGCTTGGCAGGGTATGGATCGACAGCACCGCGGCAAAGGCCGCCGGTGCCCTGCTGCTCGCTACGGCAGTGGTGATCTACGGGTTGGCCCTGTGGGCGTTTGGCAACTCCTGGCGGCTGGGGATTGACCGCCAGTCTCCCGGTTCCCTCGTCACGACCGGGATCTTCGCATGGACGCGGAATCCGATTTATGTGGCTTTCGATCTGGTGGCCGTTGGCACGTTCTTGCTGCAGGGCCGGCTGATCTTCCTGGTGCTTGCCGCGATCCTTGTGCTGATGTTGCACAAAATGATCTGCCGCGAGGAACGGTTTCTCCGCGAGCGCTATGGCGAGGCGTATCGCGAGTACTGCGCCCGTGTGGGGCGCTACGTGACGGGTAACCGCTGACGGCCTCCGGCCGTAAACGGTTCTTAAGGGGCAGAACATGTCCGTGAAGATTCAGGATCAAGATGAAGAGTAAGATTACGATTAAGAATTGCTGACGACCTCCGGCCGTGAACGGTTACCGTGACGGGGCGTACCAAGACATAGACGGGTAGGGAGATGGTCCCGGGCGACAGGCTCCCAATCCCTCTCCGCGCCCCCGCGTCTCCGTGAGTGCTCTTGTCCGGAAACGACCAACGCGTTGTCAGTTCCAGCCTTCGAGGGCCTGATGGATGAGGATCAGAAGGGCGTTGGGGTCGTAGGGCTTGTGGATAAAGAAGCGGCAGCCGGCGGCACGGCACTGGCGGACGATGTCGGCATCGTCGCGCCCGCTGACGATGATCACGGGAATGTCCCAGGTATCGGCCGAGTCGACGAGTTCCTGGCAGACCGTCAGCCCGTCGGTATCGGGAAGCCGCAGATCGAGGAGGATCAGTCGTGGGCGGTCCTCGCGGGCGAGCTGGAGGCCATCTGCGCCGCAGTGGGCGATGATGGGCTGGAACCCCTGGGTTGAAAGCCGGCGCGAGAGGGCCTCCGTAATCATCTGGTCGTCGTCGACGATCAGGATCTTCTCGGGAGGCGGTGCGTCAACGACCGCCATCGGTTGCTCCAACGGAGCCACAAGCATGGCAGATCTCTCGTGCTAGGGTTCCTCTCGCTCTCAAAGGTACACCACAGTCGGAGAGTGTCAAACGGAAAGGGATAGACGCTGTTGGCGGATGGTTCGGGGTGTGTCGAACGGGGAGGTTAGGGCGGCTGTAGGTGCACGCGATTCGGCGGTGGGCGCACAGGCCGCGAACTGACGAGGCGGGCTCCCTTTGCGGCGCCAGTCGACAGGTGCCCCGGCCCAAGAGGCGGAAGGTTCGGACGCGAGGCCCGGGAGAGTCAGTAATGCACCAGACGGGGCTTGCCGATGGGGACGACGTTGAACCCCATGTTATAGAGGGCCTGATGGTCGAGCAGATCCCGCCCGTCGAAGAGGAAGGCCGGCTTGGCCATGGAGTGGTAGATGCGCTGGTAGTCGAGGTCGCGAAACGGTTGCCAGTCGGTGATCAGGGCGATGGCGTGGGCGCCCTCGGCGGCCCGGTAGGGATCGGCAAGGTATTCGATCAGGTCGCTCTCGCCGAGTTCGAGTCTTGCGTTGGCCAGAGCCTTGGGGTCGGCGATTCTGAGTTCCGCCCGTTCGTCGAGCAACTCGCGGCAGACGCGAATGGCAGGCGACTCGCGGGTGTCGCCCGTGTCGGCCTTGAAGGCGAAGCCAAAGACGGCAATTCGCTTGCCGGCGATGGTGTTGAACATTTCGGCGATCATCTGTTTGACAAAACGGTCCTGCTGCCACTCGTTGATGTGGACCACCTGCTCCCAATAGCTGGCCACTTCGTTCAGGCCGAGCGAACGGGCGATGTAGACCAGGTTGAGAATGTCCTTCTTGAAGCAGGAGCCACCGAAGCCGATCGACGCCTTGAGGAATCGTGGGCCGATGCGCGAGTCGAGGCCGATCGCGTGGGCAACTTCATCGACCTGCGCTCCGGTCGCTTCGCACAGGGCGGAGATGGTATTGATCGAGGAGACACGCTGGGCCAAAAACGCATTGGCCACCAGTTTGGCCAGTTCTGAACTCCAGATGTTGGTGCGCACGATCCGCTGGGGAGGTACCCAATT
Organism: uncultured Planctomycetaceae bacterium; assembly: GCA_964429355.1. Classification (GTDB taxonomy): domain Bacteria; phylum Planctomycetota; class Planctomycetia; order Pirellulales; family Thermoguttaceae; genus JAAYAY01. The sequence goes on from CAYSCH010000005.1 coordinate 7,063, forward strand.
GGCATAGATGGCCGCAAGTTCCTCCAGAGCGGCCTTTCCGGGTTCGGACTCGTCGCAGCCGATCAGGACCCGGTCCGGCTGGAGCAAGTCCTGGATGGCGGTGCCCTCCGCGAGGAACTCCGGATTCGAGAGGACTTCGAAATGCACCTGGCTGTCGCCCGAGTGGAGGATGCGTTTGATGGCCTCGGCCGTACGAACGGGCAGGGTGCTCTTCTCGATCACAATCTTGTCGGACCTGGAGCACTCGAGGATCTTGCGAGCGGTTCTTTCCACGTACTGCAGGTCGGAGGCTTGTCCGGCGCCTTGGCCGAAAGTTTTGGTGGGCGTGTTGACGCTGACGAAGATCATGTCCGCCCTGCGGATGGCAGATTCCACGCCGGTGGAGAAGAACAGGTTTCGGCCCCGGCAACGGCGAACGATCTCATCGAGCCCGGGCTCGTAGATGGGTAGGTGATCCGAGTTCCAGGCATCGATGCGGGCCTGGTTGACATCGACGAGTTCCACGCGGTACTGGGGACACTTGTCGGCAATCATCGCCATGGTCGGCCCGCCGACGTAGCCGGCACCGATGCAGAGGATGTCTTTTTCAAATTCCATCGCTGTTTCCTTCCATCACGGTTCGCACCAGCATTACAGGCGCCGCAACCGGTGCCCACTGTGCTGCCTTGATCTTGCGTTTCGCCGTTTTCGTCTCGCTCCTGTGTGCCTGGTCAGGTTCGCTACTTCTGTTTCCACGCCCGCACGTACTCGACGCTGAACGTGGAAGGCAGATCGCTGTCGTCGGGCATCCCGAACCACTGCGGCATGGTTTCCGAATCGAAGATCAGGAACAGCGGTTGGTGCCAGTGCGTGTTCTCGACCGAGCGGACGAGCACACCATCGACATAGTACCTGATCTCGCCCTCGGCCCAGTCGAGGCCAAAAACGTGGTAGTCATCGGCGAACTGCCAGGGTGCTTCCCAGACGCCGCCGACGCTCCAGTGCTTCTTCTCCTGGGGCGTGCGGAAGACGTGGAGGTTCATGTTGTACTTTCGCTCGAAACCCTTGGCCTTGCCGCCGATCTCGAACACGTCGATCTCGGTCAGCCAGCCCGGCGTATCCTCCACCTGGAACCAGAAGGAACTTGACCCGCCGGAGTTCATCGGCTTGGCCTTGACCTCGTAGTAGCCGTAGCCGGAACGCACCTTGGTGTGCAGAGCGGCGCTGGTGTAGTCCTTATATCCCTGCTTCTCCGCTTCGGCAGGCAGCTTTTCCTTGCGCATCGTCAGGTGCAACTTTCCATCCGACACCGTGACGTTTGTGTCGCTGAACAGGGCGGGCTGGCGACCTTTCCACCAGTACATGCCGCGATTCCATTTGTCGAGATCGAGATCCGGGCCCTCGAACTCGTCCGTCATCGGCTCGAACTTGATCCAGCCGCCCTTGTTGACCTGGTCGGACAGCGGAAAAGCGTCGGTGACGCGCGCCGGTGTCTCGCCCAGGGGGCCGGTCCGGTTCCAAACCTTGGTCGGACGTTTGTCGGCGGCGGGCTTCGTTTCGCCTTCGGCCGCCGGGGCAGGCTGTGCGATCAACAGGGTCAGGGTAGTCAACAGCGTGGTGTGTAACATGTTTCACTCCTTAGGCCAGGCAGCACTTGAAACACGGCTTCGGCGATTCTGATCCTGCTCGTGGCAGGGCCAGTGCCCAATCCCCATCCTCCGGCAAACTGGCCTGCTGGGAGCCCGATGGGTGAGATGGTATTCTGCCAAATGCCAGGGCCGCTGTGATTCTACCAACCGGGGTTACCCGGTGGTAGAATGGCTGTGGGCTTGACCGGACGCCCGGGATCGGCTCACGTGTCGATGTTGTGGAAGTCCAGCCGAGTTCCATTCCTTTGGAATGGCGCCGGAGCTTCCTTCGTGATCGATTTGCGGCTGATTCTGGCGGCGATCGCTTTGGCTCCTATGTTCATCGGCGTGTCAGCCTGGACTCTTGCCACACGCCGAGAAGTTGTGGATCGACGAATTGGCAGTTGGCACGAAGCGGATTGGCCTGCTGGAATCTTCGAGATGACCATCGTGAACGATAATGTTGAAACGAAAGGTGGCGTGATGACAAGTCTTCGCCAGAAAACGATTTGGCCAATCGGCTGCTTGTTGGTCCTCAGCCTCGGGCTTCCATGTTGGGCTCAGGGGTTCAAGGTCTACATATCGACCGACATGGAAGGATGCAGTGGGGTGACGTGCAGTGAACAGGTCGCCGGGGACGAGGGCAAGCAACTGATGACCGGGGATATGAACGCTTGCATTGAAGGGTGCTTTGCCGCAGGGGCAACGGAAGTTGTGATTCGGGATCATCATGGGGGCGGCGTGAACGTCGATCCACAGGCGATTGACAAACGTGCCAGGCTGATACAAGGCAAGACACCGGAGAGTCGCTTCACGGATATTGAAGGCTCCGATGCGATGATCTTGCTTGGGTATCACGCAAAGGCACTTACGCCGAACGGCACACTCGCCCATTCCTATTCTTCGGCATCGATCCAGGGAATGTGGCTCAATGGTCGGGAAGTGGGTGAGATCGGCGTCGATGCGGCGATTGCGGCGGAACACAACGTCCCTGTGGTAATGGTTTCTGGGGATGACAAGTGCTGTGCGGAGGCTCGGGCATGGCTTCCCGGTGTAGTCGTCTGCCAGACAAAGGTGGGCACGGGGCCGCAAAGTGCCGATGTGCTGCCGTTGGAGGAAGCCCGTCATCTAGTCACGCAGAAGACCCAAGAGGCTCTTGCTGATCGAAAAGAGATTCGGCCGATTAAGATAGAATACCCAGCGACAATTCGCTGGGACTACTTGCCAAAAGGATCTTTACGAACCCACAACCCGGCGTTCCAACCGTACGACAATCCAAGACGGGTGGAAGAGACTGGCGATTCTGTGGAAGCACTGCTGATGACCAATTAGCCCCACTCTTCCGCCGACCCATTGGCCGTGGATGTTCAAGAGCCGTGTCCCATGAAGATCGTCTTTCTCCACGGCCGGCAATCGGCCCCAGGGGCTGTGTAGCCGGGCACCTTGCCGGAACAGAGGTGGGGCGATTCGGATGGGCAACCGCGGGCAGACAAGTTACCCTTCCGCCGTTCCGTGGTGGATGTGGCGTTGGATCGTGCGGATCAGTTCGTGGCGATCGATCGGCTTGGCCAGATACTCATTGCATCCCGCGTCGAGAATTGCCTGGATCTCATGCTTGGAGGCATGGGCGGAAAGAGCGATGATCGGGCCGCGGTAGCCCATGTCTCGCAGCCTGCGAGTTGCTTCGTGGCCGTCCATTTCGGGCATCTGGATGTCCATGAGGATCACGTCAAAAACCACTTCTGGGCCGTTGACGGAATCCGACGGAAACACGGCCTCCAGAGCCTCTTTTCCGTGCTTTGCCAACGTCACCGTCAGGCCGGCTTTCGCCAGGATCAGCGAAATCAGACGCTGGTTGTCGATCCCGTCCTCAACGAGCAGGATTCGGCCGTTGAGCGCCGGAAGCTTGGCAGTCTCTTGGGAGATGGGGGTCTCCAGCAAGGGCTCGTTTCCGGGTTGGATCATCCGTGCAACGTCGGACAGTGCCACCGGAATAGCCAAGGTGAAGGTGCTCCCCAGCCCCACAGCACTTTGCATGCGAATCTCGCCACCGAGCAGGCCCGCCACGCGCTGGCAAATCGCCAGTCCAAGGCCGGACCCGCCGTACTTCCTTGCGGTCGACGAGTTCGCCTGCACAAACGGATCGAAAACTCGTTCCATCTGCTCCGGGGTCATGCCGATGCCCGTGTCGCGGATGTCGACCTCCAGATGCTGGTGCCCGAACCGATTCGCTGCGAACCGCGCGACGACACGGATCTCCCCTTGCTCGGTGAACTTGACCGCATTCCCCACCAGGTTGATGAGGATCTGCCGCAATCGTAGGGGATCGGTCACGATCGGCTCCGGAATCGGCGTGTCGTAGTCGACCTGAAGCTTTAGCCCCTTGTGTTCAGCTGCTTCCCGCATCAACACTTCCACGTCCGACAGGATTTCGACCAGGGAACACGTCACCTTCTCCGTCTCGAGCTTTCCGGCCTCGATCTTCGAAAGGTCCAGGAGATCGTTGATGATTGCCAGCAAATGCCGCCCGTTCCGGTCGATCGTTCGAGCCGCCTCCAAGTCTTCTCGGTCGCGTAGCCGATGAAGGAGCATTTCCGTGAACCCTAGAATCGCCGTCATTGGCGTGCGGATTTCGTGGCTCATGTTGGCGAGAAAATCGCTCTTGGCCTGATTCGCCTCCTCCGCCGCTCGGAAGGACTGTTCCTTGATCGCGTGCTCCTCCTGTTCTCGCATCCGCTGCTCGTGTTCCTCAAGGTAGCACGACATCGCGTCGGCCTGCGACATTTCGAGCATCTCGTGCTCGGCCGTCAGATGTCTTGTACGGACCTCGAGGTAGTTGACGCGCTGCCCGAAATGAAGTGTCGAAGAGACGAACGCTGCAACGACGCGCTGAAAGACATTCGTCGGTGAGAGTTCAACCGGGAGAGCCTCTGGGGGGAAAAGACATCCCACAATCCGTTCCCGGCCGCCTTGTTCCAGCCGGATCGCCAACGCCTCCTGAGGTCCCATGTCGGTATCAATGCGGAAGCGGCAATAGGATTCGCTGCCGAGTCGTTCGTGGAGGGCGCGCAGCAGGAGCCTTGCCGCCGGCAAGTTCACCTGACCGCAGAGGTCGTCGGCAAACGTGAGCTGTCCTGCCGACTCGCCGATCAGGATCAGAGTCGGGGTGAGGTCCCGGAACGATTCGGCGGCCACGGAGGCCGGTTGGATGTCGGCGCCGCTGTCGGCCGCTTGAATCAGATCGTTGATGTCCTGGAGAATCGCTTCCATCATTGGGGGTGTCAGATAGTGAAGAGCCCCATGTTGACCGAGACGGCTTCGTCCAAATCATGGGAGAGGATCGAAATGTCTTCCCGGCCCAGGTTCAAGTGCGAGAGAAGAGGCTGCGAAAAGCGCACCAGCTTGCGTCCCACCGAAGATATCCCTTTCAGTGTGCAAATCAGGTTCGCCACCTCCACGCATCGCACCGTATCGGCTTCATCACCGCGATACCCTTCCGAATTGTGGTGAAAGCGTATCCCCGCCCGAACGGCTTCGGGGAATCCCCAGTCCTCCGCGATCTTCTGGCCCAGCATGGTGTGGTCGTAGTTCAGGTGCTCTCGTTCCACCTCCGTCAGAAGATGCTGGTCGTCGAGCGCTGAAACCATGCTGGCAAATCGCTCGTGGTCGTGCTCGTCTTCCAGAATGATGCCGATATCGTGCAGCAATCCTGCCAGAAAGACGTCCTCGAAGTTTGCCTTTCTCAGACGCATGGCGATCAATCGCGCACACAATCCGACGGAAACCAGATGCTTCCATAGCTCCGAACGGTTGTAGGTTCCGTGCGTGTCGCCTGCCTTGAAGAGTTCACCTACGCTCGCCGTGATCGCCAGGTTGCGAATCTGTTTCACCCCGAGGTAGGCAATCGCCTGCTGAAGATTCGTGATCCGAGTCCGCACTGCGTAAGCCGACGAGTTCACGGATCGAAGAACACGCGAGGCAAACGCCGCATCGCTCTCCATGACGGCCTTCATCTCGGCCGCTCCCGAATCCGGATCGTTGGCCACCTCCACGATCTTCAAGGCGACCGTGGGAAGCGTCGAAATCCCGTTCACCCGCCGTGTAATCCGATCGAGAGTCGCCACAGGACTCGTTTCCGATAGTGTCGCACCCACCCTCACCGTCATCTGTTCTCCCTTCAATGCACCGGGACGCATTCTCCTCTCAGGTCTCGTTCTCAAATCGGAGACGATCTGGCAGGGATCTGCTGGCCGTCACCAAAATACACAACGATCTTACCGAACAAACATAGGTTAGATTCTGCGCATTATCACTGCGGACGCCAGATTTGCCGGATCGGATGGCAATGACCGGCTCCGTACGCCTCCTGACAGCTCGTTGCCCCCTCCACAGAAGGATCAAAGTCCATGCCGCGGGCTACGGTGGTGCTCCAGGGTATATGGTGACGGCCGCGGAGGCCCTCACGGTCGGCAAGGAATGGAATCAGAAGCTTCCCGAGCAACCCACACTTGGCGCCCATGACGAGAATCGCGCCGGATGGAAGGGGCGGCGAATACACACACGGAATGTGTTTCTGACACCACACTGGAACCTGCCCCGAAAACGGTCTGCCGGCGAAAGCGACTTTGCCGGGCACCGAGTGCTTATGGCGCCACGCTTGCCGTCTTGTCTGTCATTGCCGCTCTGGAATACTCGCCCTTCGCGAGCTTCATGCCGAAATTAGGTCGCACCTTGTTCAGCGCAGTCCCTTTTCGCTGGGATCGTCGAGCAGCTCGCTGAACTCTCCGCCAATATCGAAGCAGTGAGCCCCGATCCGGCGGCACCTCTTGACTACGAACACTCGCTGTAACCCGCGCGGGAAGACAATCAGCGCCTGTTCGAGCGGGTACATCTCTTCGCTGTGCAGGAACCCCATGCCACACCGAGATACGTTCTGTACGATGATCCGCATCCATTCCCGGGATCGCCGCAACGACGGTAGTCCGTCCTGGTACTTGAGAATCGCATCCACGGCGCACGGGACTCGAGGAAACCGCCGTTTGTCTTTGTCGAGATCGACAAGGTGAATCGAGCCGCAATTCTCCTTCCGGGTGTCGGGTGGCACCACGATTTCGCACGGAACCCTCGCGATCGCTTCTGGAATCGTCATTCCTTCACCACCGATTTCAAGGCCTTCACGAACTCCCCGTCGAATTCCCGGTTACATCCGGTTTCCAGGACTTCCCAGACTTTGCTGGCAGGCAAGCCGCCTCGATAAGGACGTGCGGAAACCATCGCGTCATAGACGTCCGCAACGGCACAGATCCGTGCCCACGGGTGAATCTCTTCGCCGACGGTCCCCACCGGATAGCCGCGGCCGTCCCATCGCTCGTGATGTTGATAGACCATCATCAATTGGCCCCAAATCAGATCGTGTCGACCGCACAGCTCAATGAAACCGAGTTTTGGATGCTGCTGAATCGTCTCCCACTGCTCGGCCGACAGCGGTTTCTTCTCGTTCAACAGGGCAGGGGCTATCTGCCGCTTGCCGATGTCATGAAGGACCGCCCCTGAAGCCAGGGCGACAATCCCATCGTGCACGCCGAGTCCGATCTGTTGTGCAATCAAGAGAGACAGGACGCTCACATTGGTCGCATGGGTATAGGTGTAATAGTCATGTTCCATCAGTCTGAGGACTTCGCTGACGGCAAGATTCTCCTCGGAGATGATGGCAGCCAGCTCGTCCCCATACTCGGCGGCAAAATCGACCAGCTTGCCCGGATTGCGATGGCCAAAAGCCGACTGAAAAACCGCCTGGTTGGCGATCTTGAGGACGTGGAATCGTCTCGGACCGGGAACCTCGTGATTACGAAGGACCGTTTGGACCAGGTAGTCCCGATAGGCGACATGATCGGCAACTCGGATGAAGAGCGTCGTGGTGCCTTGTTCCGACAGTCGATCGAAGTCGCTGGATTCCAGCACCAGTCGGCGTTCCCTGTAAAGAACCGGAGACGCGGCCGGGTCGACGCGCAGATAGAGGTCGAACGGCAACTCCGTCGAGGCGAGGATCGTATCCACCCCAATGGGGAGGTAGTCCGATCGACCAGAAGACGGTCTCGCGGGACTCGACTCGATACCTGCGCCCACCGCACGTGTCTCCTGCCCGAGACTGAATCGTGGAACAGAGAACTGCTAGGCAAGAGCGTTCATCTTAAACACACTGCACTACTTGCCGCCCGAACGAATGGAACCAAATATAGTACGACCACATTCCTTCGATCGACATACAGACGGGCTTGACGTTAGGATTAATTGCACCCACAAGAGGGGGTGCCGCAAGGGTGGTGTCTTGTTCAAACCCCGCGAATCGCCAAAACCGACGTGCAATGAGCGCGAATTATCGGAGAAACCTCCAAGGTGTGGGTTGTCAACGTGTCACTTCAGGCTTTTTTCTCCGCCTTCTCGGCGAAGTCCTTGAGCGGGAAATCGTCGGGAAGCTCCTTGCCGCGCAATTCGAGCACCCTGCGATAAACGGCAATCGTCTCGCTGATCTGCTTGGTCACAATCGGGTCGGAGCCCATAAGCAGGCTCGGATGGCGGTCCAGAAGAGCACGCCAGAGCTTCATGCTCTCCTCGAGTTGACTCTGGGCTTCGGGATACTCGCTGTTGTTGGCGTGCTGGGCGGCCTTTGCCATCAGCTTGGCGGCCTCCGTGACTTCCGGAGTGTGGGTCATCTGGAGATGGACGAACTGCCCGAGGGCGTACTCCGGCGGGATGGTCTTGCCGGCCTTGGCCAGGGCGGCTGCATATCCTTCCACGGTGGCCAGGATCTCGTTGCCGATTCCGCGGTCGATCATGAGGGTCAATGCCCGGAACGCTTTCAGGCCTTCAAACCAGGCAGTCACGGCACTCTCGTAACCACTAATGGCCTTCTCCGTGTCGCCTTTGGCAAGGGACTCGGCGGCAAACCGGTCGGCCTCTCGAGCCTTGGCCACGCCTCCCGCAGTCTCCTTGGAGGCCATCTTCCCGTAGAAGGATGCCAAGGGGAAGTCTTCGGGAAACAGCTCATCCCGTTGCTCGAGGAGGGTTACGTAGCTGTTGACGATTTCTGTCAGGTCATCCGTCGTGTCCCGATCATCGATCAATCTCTGGCAGTCCTCACGAGCGAGCAACTTGCCCCAGGCCTCGAGCCCGCGGCGGAAGTAATCCTGTGCTTCGGGAAGGAGCCCGTTGGCGAGGGCTTCTCGGCCGGTAAAGACATACTCGCGAGCGGTGAGAGTTTCCGGCAACTGCTCGTAGCGGGACCTGAATTCCCACTCCTCGTAGTTCACCGTGCCCCGATAGCTGCCGATGATTCTCTGCTTGTGCTCCAGTTCGCTGGCCTTTTCGACGAGTTTGAAAGCACGCTGGCGCGGCTCACCCTTCAACTGGCGAGCAAGATCGTCCAGATTGATCCGCATGGCCTCGTGGGCCCGGTAGGCTGCTTCGCCTATCGTTCGCATCGCCTGTTCCACGAGTTGGGTATCGCGGCTGGTCCGCATGGCTTTTGGCACTTCGAGAGCGGCAGCCTGCTGCTTCGTGACGACGGGTCGCACGAGTTCGATGCTGTCGTTCCGCCAGTCCGACACGAGTTTGTCGAGTTGCGCGGCAGTCGCCCGCATTTCGAAGGGAGTCTCTCCGGAGCCAACGAGGTATCGCCAACAGTCGCGATCGGATTTCTCCAGATTATCCCACCGCTCCCGGAGGAGCTTGTCCCGAAGATCCGGCTGCAACGTATCGAATTCCTCGTCGATCAGCCGCAACTCCGCGCCGAGCTCCTCATAGTCGTTGAGAACAATCTTGATGATCTCGTCCTGTTCGTCGCGATAGGTGGTGCGAATGGGCATGGCCCCGAATTCTTCGGTCCACTCGCGGTGGGCGAGCTCCCAGAACTGGCCGGCTTTCTCGCCAAAATAGGTGCCGTCGCTCTCGACGTTCCTGGCGTATTCCATCTGGCACTTGGGACGGCGGGCATAGAAGATGTTTTCGCCCATCTTGCCTATGCTCTCGCCCTCGCTGACGAGTTTCTCCGCCTTGACATACCAGCTCTTTCCGACCAGCCAGTTGTCGCGTTCTTCATACGACGGAGTACGGTACTTGTTGTGGAATTCGTCGTCCGCCTTGAAGAGCTTGCGGAACTGAGCCTTCTCGTCCGCAGTACCGATCTTTTGGGCAATATCCCAACCGACCTGGCAATGGAGTACCGGGTTGCGTTCGTTGTACTCGACCCCCTGAATCAGAAACTCGATTCCCTTGATTACCCAGCGGTAACGCTCGCGGTAATCATCGAATTCGGCCGACACGTTGTAGGCCATGTTCCACGACTGGAACTTCCACACGGAGATGAAGTGCGGTTCCAGACGGATAATCTGGTTCAGCGTTGCTGCCAGTCCCGTCCAATCTTTTTTCTTCTGATAGTCGACCGATTTCTGCCAGAGAATCGCCGTCGCCACGCCGCGCATTCCGAACGTACTGAGCTTCATGGCTTCGCTCGTCGGATCGATTTCGCCAATCTGGGCCTCGCTGAGACCCTGGGTCTCGCGGAGTTGCGAGAGCTTGCCGCCCGGACGCCCCGTACTGGTTGGACGGGCGAGGAGGAACAGTGGAATCAGCAAAAGGCCGATTGCCACCACGTAGGCGACCTTGCGGGCAAAGGTCCGTTGGGGGGTCATCGTGCCACCTCACGGTTTCTCAGGAACAGGTATCCGATAACAAACAGGGGAATGAAGAAGGCCACGGCCATGAATGTTCGGGTGAGGATGAAATCTCCCGGGATATCGAAACCGTTCGCCACGAACGACGCAGACCCAAAATCGTTGAAGGGAGGCATGATCGCGCCCATCACCCTCAGGGCTGGCTGGAGGACCTGGTCCGCCATCTTGACTACGTCTGTCCCGAGCCCCGGGCTCAGTTCGGTCATGACGTTGTCCTGGTTGACCAGGCGGCGGAACGATTCGAACGGTCCACCTCCGTATTTTGGCCCCACTCCCAACTCGATGAGGTGTTCCGTGAAGAAGCCGGCGATCAGGACTCCGATCGTGGCGACCATGGCCACCGCCCCGCTGAGGAAAGTGCTGAACATCACCCCGAAGCTCGTCACGACGAGCACCTGAAGCCAGATGCCGTAAAATCCCTTGACGAAATTCAGTACCACGGATGCGTCCCCGGCACGGAGATAGACATCGGGCTGGGCCGCCCCGAAATGCTGCCCCGGCTCGAGACACTGGAGCCAGAGTTCAACTCGCCCGTCAGGTGTCACCAGGTCCTTGAACAGGTCGAATTCGGTCTTTTCGGCCAGAGTGCGATCCAGTTTTTCTTCGGGAGGCGTTACCACGACTCCTTCCGGCGTTTCCACTCGTTGACTGACCATCTGGCGATTCGAGTACTTCACGCTCTGCTTGGGACTCCAGAGCTTCTGGGTGATAAACTCCTTGGATTCGAAGATCTCGATTTCGACCATCAGGCCCGTATCCGGATTACGCAGGGAGAGGCCTCCAAGCACTTCCCGCGTGATATCTCCCTTGTGGGTCCGGAAAACGCCGAGCGTCATTTCCAGAGGCAGCCGGTCCTCCGGGAAATCGCTTTCGCGCAAGCCGGTGAAGGTCCAGACGGCCGCCGCGTCGGTGCCTCCCTGGATGTAGCTCCGATAGAACCACTCGTCGCCTACGTTGATGCCTTCCTTCTTGTCGATGCCCTGGGTATCGCGAAACCGCAACTTTCCCCGGATGGGCACTCGTGCCACCAGGACACCTTCCGGCGGTCCAACTCGATAACGGGCCGAGTCGCCCTTGCCTTCGATGGAAACGGTGTGCGTATGGCCATTTTCCAGTCGCGTCCGCGTTGCCCCGGAGGGGTCGACGTAAACTTCGTGCCGATGGCCGTGCGCCTTGCTGGTCAATCCCACCAGCGGGACTTCCGCCTGGTCGTCGCTGGACTCTCCCTTGACGGGCTGCAGGTCCGCCGCCGCAAGCGAATGTTGATGGTCGAGGCCCTTCACGACGAAGAAGTAGCTCAACACGCCCATCAAACCCAGGAGAACCGTACAGACAAGGGTGAATCCGACGATCCGCCCCAGAATGATCTCGCTGTGCCGGACGGGCTTGGTGACCACCGTGTGAAGCGTCTTGCTCTTCATGTCGCCAGGGAGGCTGAAGACACTGAGAAACAACGCCAGGAGCAACACGAGGTAACTCGTAGTCGTCATCACGAAACTCAGATAGAGACGACCCGGATTCGTGCTGCCGGGATCAAGGAACCAGCCCGCGAGCATGAGGACCACGATGAAAACCGCCACACCGACCACAACCTTCTTGCGGATCGATTCCTTGACGGCCAGCCATGCCAAAGCCGTGACCCGGCGAGGCGACATGCAGAAAACATCGACGAAGGACGCGCCGACAGCCCTGATGACGCTCATGAACCCGCGAATCGGCCCGCGGCGAACGATGGCAAACAGAATCGACAGCCCGATGGCAACGGCCACAAGGATCGCGAGCACCAGCAGCCAGTCAGCGGCCGCCGGCCCGATCCACTGGTAAAACGCGGGAATTTCCTTCTCAAGCACCATCGGCGACACCCTCCGCGCTGCGAACCCGACGGCCAGGATGGGCTTCGCTCTCGGCGATGATGTTCAGGAACAGTTCTTCGAGCGTGGAAGTCGGATGGCCCATGCCAATCACTTTCCCCTGGTACTTCTCGATAACCTGCTGGATTTCCGCCTCCGCCTCCTTACTGAGCCCGGAGGCGCGGATTTCGGTCACATCCTGCATTTCGAGCAGGCTGTCTACTCGGCCCAGTTCCTGCAGCTCGCCCTGGTAAAGAATGCCGATCCGGTCGCAAACGTCCTGAACGTCGGCCAAGAGGTGGCTACACATAATGACCGTCTTCCCCTCTTCTTTGAGATGGAGGATCAGGTCTTTCATATTTCGCGTCCCAATCGGGTCGAGGCCGCTCGTCGGCTCGTCGAGCAGGACGAGGTCCGGGTCGTTGATCAGAGCCTGCGCCAATCCGATACGGCGGGTCATGCCTTTGGAGTATTCCTTGAGCTGCCGTCGCTTCGCCATGTCGAGGCCCACCAGATTGATCAGTTGAGCCACACGCTGCCGCCGGACCTTGGCCGACATGTTGAACAGGCGACCATAGAAGTCGAGCGTCTCTTCCGCATTCAGGAACCGGTAGAGATACGATTCTTCCGGAAGATATCCGATCCGCTCGTTCTTGGAGACGTCCGTTGCGTCACGTCCAAACAGCAACGCCTTCCCGGTGGTTGGAAAGAGAAGACCCAGAAGGAGCTTCATCGTCGTAGTCTTCCCGGAACCGTTCGGTCCGAGGAGCCCGAAGATCTCTCCCCGATGAATTTCCAGGTCCAGAGCCTTGAGAGCCTGAACCTTCTGACGACCCCAGAAGTCCCGGTAAACCTTGGTCAGGTTTCGGGTTTCGATAATGACATCGGATTGCATTCGTAGCCTCGATTATCGCGCGACAGATATGGAGACGTGACGTTCTACGTCGCTTCGGACCAAGGGGTTCGGTCCGCTGGAAGAGATGCTGGCCTTTTCCTTCCCATCAACTCACGGCTGCAAAGCCGGATGGTGATTCTGGATCCCCCCATTTTGGCGGATGCCTGAGATTTACCTCGGTTGCCCCCAAGCTCCGAGTCCATCCGGGTCGACTTGCTGTCGCAAGCCGCTCGCCAAGGTGCAAGAAGCTCCCAGTATAAATCAGGCAGGACCGACCTTCAAGAATGATCTCCCCTCAAACGTGTGGATCGCCAATTGACGGCCAGATCACTTTCGGGTCCGAAGGGCCTCGATGGCCGAGAAACGAACTGCGGCATCACTATCTCGGCGGGCAGCGTTCGCCAAGGGTTCGGCCGTCTCCGGCGTGCCGATCTGCCCAAGGCTGCCCACGGCCGCATAGCGGACGTGGGCGTTCATATCGTTGAGCACGGCGGCCAGCGGCTCCACCGCCCTGGCGTCCCCAAGCTGGCCCAATGACCAGGCGGCCGCAGCTCGAACGCTCCAGTCCCCGTCGCGGTTCCCGAGAAGATCGATCAGCGGCGTAACGGCCTTCTTATCTCCCGCGGTCCCCAAGGCCTCTGCAGCCGACCGTCGAACCTGCCAGTTCGGATCCGACAGGCGATCGATCAGATACGGAACAGCGGGCCCCGCCTCCGCAGCCAATAGCTTGAGGCGAGAAGCCGCAAATGCCCGATCGGCCGCAGCTTCCGCGTAAAGACTCTCGACCATCGGAATCAGGTTTTCGGGTATCTCCGCCGAAATCTCCGGCTTCCGGACGAGTCGATCGGCGGCATCCCCGACGCTCCGGTCCGATTTCCCACATCCGGTAAGGAAGATCGTCGTTCCGAGAAGAACGCCGAGCAGTCCTGCAGTCCTGGAAACGGCCGTGGTCAAGATGGGGGTCTCAATTGGCAGCTTGAGCGGGAAAGAATCCAACCCGAGTCTCCATGGTATCAAGGAACGTCCCCGTCCAATAGGCTGGAAGGTCCTGTTCCCCCGTTGGACGTTGGATCGGCAGAAGATTGACTGGGGCTGTCGGGCCCAGTAGCCTCAGGGAGACCGGCAGATTGCGGGATCCTGCAGGCGGGGAAGCCAACCTACGGCCGGTTTGTCAGCGGCTCCCAGAACTGTGGCTCACAACTTTGGAGACAACGGGGATGAAGAATCGGCACGGGAAAGCTTCGCTATTTCGGTTCCTCCTCTTTCTCGTCGGCGCCGGTGGCCTTGTCTGTGCAACTGCGTGGTCGGCGGAAGAGAAACCGGGCTACGACGACACACCCCTTCTTCCCGAGAGCCAGTGGCGAGTGCACGACCGGAAACGGCCTCAGCCACCGACCGTGGAACCCGGTCTGGAACCGGGGGCACCCCCCGCGAACGCGATTGTGCTTTTCGACGGTAATGACCTGTCGCAATGGGAAGGGCTTGCTGCCGACGCGATCGAAGACGGCGCAATCAACGTGGTCAAGACCAAGGGCCTGACAACGAAGAGGCAATTCGGCGATTGCCAACTCCATATTGAGTGGGCCACCCCGGCGCAAGCCGATGGAACCTCGATGAATTGGGGCAACAGCGGCGTTTTCTTCCAGGGCCTCTACGAACTGCAGATCATCGAGTCAAAGGCCTGCCACATCTACGCCGACGGAATCGCCGGCGCCATCTACGGCCAGTTCCCGCCCCTGGTCAATGCGTCGCGTGGGCCGGGGGAGTGGCAGAGCTTCGACGCCGTGTTTCTCGCCCCGAAGTTTGACGGCGAAAAGCTGGTCGAACCGGCCCGGATGACCGTTTTCTGGAACGGCGTGCTGGTCCAGTATCACCAGAAGATCTTTGGGGAAACCCAGCACAAGACGTTTCCCGAGTACAAATCCAAGCCGTCCACCGGTCCGCTTGTCATCCAGCAACACAATTCCGCGGTCCGCGTGCGCAACATCTGGATTCGTCCCTTGGAACTGACCGAAGACTGACCGGCTGCCCGGCAAACGACAACCCAAACCTGGGAGTTCACTGACACCGGAATGGCAAATAGGTGAGCCCGAGTCTTCTATTCCTTCTGTTTCTTGCCATAGACCACCGTATGACTCCATCGCACGACTGGCCGTTCAGGCAATGTCTCGAACCCGGTTCGTTCCGCCTTCTCGGTCATAGCCACGATGTCGCCGGGCGTGACGTGGCCGCGGGGCTCGACGACCAGGAACTTCCCGCCGGGCACGAGGCAGGCGTGTACTTCGGCGAGCAGTTTTCCCAGGTCGGGCACCTCATGGGCCGACCAGAAGGCCAGGGCAAACTGGACCGCTCGATCCAGGGCGAGAGAATCCTTCTGACACCGATGGGTTTCAATCCGCTCGGCCTGCCCGGCCCGTCGCGCCCGCTTTTCGACCGTGCGGAGCATCTGCGGCTGGAGATCGGCGGCGATGACGGTGCCGCGGCCGGCCAGAAGCCTTGCCATGGCGATCGACGTGAACCCCATACCGCAGCCGAAATCGAGCACCGTCATACCGGGTGATACGAAAGGCGCAAGAAACCTCTCCGACTTGTGCAACAATCGCCGGAGGGGATTGTCGATGAAGTAGCCGCCCCACCAGGGGCATACGTGTCCGGCCATGAGTCTGCTCCAGTCGGCAGTTCCTGTCTGCGCACGAACTGGGCGAAGACTGACCGCCGAACGCCCGTCTGTTACCCGACGATATCCTCACGAGTTAACACCCCATCAACCTGCCGCAGAATCCCCCGGCTATTGTGGTTCTGCAGTTCCGGCGGCAGTTGTTCCTGCGGCCAGTCCTGATAGCATATCGGACGGGTGAAACGCAGGATGGCGGCGGTTCCCACGGACGTGGACCGGGAATCGGTCGTGGCCGGGTATGGACCGCCGTGGTGCATGGCGGCACAGACCTCCACGCCGGTCGGGAATCCACCGAACAGGAGCCGTCCGGCTTTGGCTTCCATGATGCCGCGGAGGGAATCGAGAAGCCCGCGATCGGCCTGGCCCGCGTGGAAAGTTGCCGTGAGTTGGCCTGCAAGCCCGCAGGCCAGTTCCAGCATCTGATCGGCGGTCTCGCAGCGGACAACGAGCGTCGAGGGGCCGAAGATCTCTTCCGCCATCTCGGAATCGCGCATAAAAGCGTCGGCGTCGGTCACGAAGAGGGTTGCGGCCGTCTGGGTCTTGTCGAGGTCGGGTTCCGGCGAGGAATGGGCGACCAGTTCGACCGCCGGCTTGGTGGAAAGGTCTTCGATTCCTCTCTCGTAGGCCTCCAGGATACCGCGGTGGAGCATGGTGCACGGACCGCCAGCGGCAAAGCACGCGCTGAGTTTGGCGAGGAATCGATCGAAACCTTCGCCAGCTAGGGCGATGACCAGTCCGGGATTGGTGCAGAACTGTCCGGAACCAAGAACGACGGATGCGTGCAATCCCGTGGCGATGTTTTCAGCCCCTTCGGCAAGGGCGTCGGGCAGGAGGAACACGGGGTTGACGGAGCCCATTTCAGCATAAACGGGGATCGGCACCTCGCGTGCAGCCGCCGTATGGAACAGGGCCCGGCCGCCGGCCAGCGATCCCGTGAAGGCCACTGCCTGGATGCCCGGATGTCGAACGAGGATCTGCCCCACTTCGTTCTGTACGCCGTGAACCAGGGAGAACCAGTCGTCGGGATAGCCCGTCTTGGCCAGGGCCTTCTGAATGGCCACCGCCGCCATCTCGCAGGTTCCGGGATGGGCCGGATGAGCCTTGACAACGACGGGGTTCCCGGCCGCCAGGGCGGAAGCGGTATCGCCCCCGGCCACCGAAAAAGCCAGCGGGAAATTGCTGGCCCCGAATACGGCCACCGGCCCGATGGGGAACAGCATGCGGCGCAGGTCGGGTTTGGCGACCGGTCGCCGTTGGGGATCGGCCCGATCGATGCGGGCGTCGACCCACGATCCTTCGCGAACGACCCCCGCAAAAATGCGCAACTGATCGACCGTTCGCGCCCGCTCCATTTTCAGTCGAGTCCGGGGCAAACCGGTTTCGGCCTCGGCTCGGTCCAGCAACGGCTGGCCGAGCGCGTCGACTTCGTCGGCAATGTTCTCGAGCAACCCGGCGGTCGTGTCGGCAGGCCGTGCATCGCGTTCCTGGAAGGCGAACGCGGCCATCTCCACGGCCCGATTGATTTCGTCGGCTCGGGCTTCGTGGAACCGCGTTTCGAGCGGCTGGCACGTTGCCGGATTCCGGGCCTGAAACGTATCTTCTCCCTCAGCCGAGAGTGTTCCGCCGATGAAGTTCTTCCCGTGAAGTTGCATGACGAGGCCTCCTGGATGAGTGACAGTTTGTGGTTTTCAGTTTCGCCGTGCGATCGCGAACTGGACTTGGCTTGTGTCAAGATACCCTACCGCATCTTCTGAACAACCCGGTTCTTCAGAGTTCCAATGGGTTCGATGGTGATGGCCACTTCATCGCCGGGGGCCAGCGTGAAGTCCGCATCGGGAACAATACCCGTGCCCGTCAACAGGAAACAGCCGGCGGGAAAGCTGTTGTCGCGGAAAAGGTAAGCTGCCAATTCCTCGGGCGTGCGTTTCATTTGATCGAGCCGAGTAGAACCGGCAAAGACGACGGTTCCTCCACGCGTAATCGCCAGTTCGATTTTCGTGTCTTTGGAGAGTGGTTCGTCAGAGACCAGAATCCCCGGCCCCAGGGCACAGCATTGATCGTAGACCTTGGCCTGGGGGAGGTACAGCGGGTTCTCCCCCTCCAGGTCGCGGCTGCTCATGTCGTTTCCGATCGTGTAGCCGAAGATCCGCCCCGTTTGCGAGAGGCAGGCCGCCAGCTCCGGCTCGGGAACGTTCCAGTGAGCGTCGCTGCGGATCCGCACTTCCCCCCCGGTTCCCACGACGCGATGGTGCGTTGCCTTGAAGAACAATTCGGGGCGCTCGGCCTGGTAGACACGATCGTAACAGTCCGCTGCCGCGTTGGATTCCTCCATCCGCGCCGAGCGACTGCGGAAGTACGTCACTCCAGCCGCCCAGACCTCCTGCGAGCCGATCGGAGCGAGCATTGCCACGTCCACCGATTCGCAGGTCCGCACGTAGGGCAGCCTCACGTTGAGCCACTCGATGGGCGAGTCGGCCCGGAACCAGTCATCCCACATGACCTCCGGCAACCGCATCCACTGGCTGTCGCGGCAAACGACCATCCCTTCCGGAGTTCGATAGACGTGGAGCATCTCCGATGCGTCCTGGGCCAATGTTATGACAGTTCACCCAGGGACGAACGGAATCTTGGAGAAACGGAACCGGCCACCGCAACGTGGCGGTCGCAGCATGCCTATTCCGCGGCCTCCGCACCCTTCGCCCGGTCCCGTGAGGACCGTTCCTGTCAGTTCAACGTCATTCTATCCAAATACTTGGGAACGGTCACCTCCCAGCCGCGTTCTGCCCGAATGGTCTCGGCCAGATTCGTGGACCCATTTTCCTCCCCATGCACGAGAAACAGGTGCCTGAGGGGCTGTTTCAATTCGCCCAGCCAGCGGAGCAGTCCGTTGCGGTCGGCGTGGCCTGAGAAGCCCTCGATCCGCTCGATGCGAGCTTTGACCGCATGGATGCCGCCGAGAATGCGAACCTCACGATTGCCGTCGAGAATTCTCCGGCCCAGGGTGCCGCCGGCCTGATAGCCAACGAACAGGATGGTTGATTCGGGACGCGAGATATTGTGCCGGAGGTGATGCTTGATACGTCCCGCGGTGCACATTCCCGAGGTGGCCATAATGATCGCCGGCCGCTTTCGCTTGTGGACCGCCTTCGATTCGTCGATGTCCTGCACGATCTGCAGGCCGGGAAACTGGAAGGGCGACTCTCCCGACTGGATCATGGCCGATGTTTCTTCGTCAAAACACTCGCGGTGGCCGTGAAAGACCTTTGTGACCGCCGAAGCCATGGGGCTGTTCAGGATCACGTCCACCTGCGGAATCCGGCCGCTGCGGATCAATCGGCCCAAATGGTACAGGAGTTCCTGGGCTCGTTCGACGGCGAAGACGGGAACGACGACGTTGCCCCCAGCCTCCACGGTCTCGCAGACAACCTGGGCCAGCCGCCCTTCGATATCGGTCGATCCGTTGTGGACACGATCGCCATAGGTAGATTCCATCACGACATAGTCAGCTTCCGAGAAGACGCTCGGATCGCGCAGGATCGGCTTGTCGCGTTGCCCCAGGTCGCCCGAAAACAGGAGCCGCCGCGTGTCTCCGTTGTGCGAGTAAACGACTTCCACAATGGAAGAACCCAGGATGTGCCCCGCGTCGTGAAAGGTGACGCGGATCTGGTTGCCGATCGGAATTTCCCGGCTGTAAGGAACCGGCTGAAGCAAAGGCAATGCCTTGCGAACGTCGGCGGCGGTGAACAAGGGAACGACCGGATGTTTGACTCGGCGGCCTTCCTTGCGGTGACGTTTCCGCTTGTATGCGGCGTCTTCTTCCTGAATCCAGGCCGAGTCTTCCAGGATGATCTCGGTCAGTTCCGAGGTGGCTCCGGTGGCGTAGACCGGCGCCTTCAGGCCCTGCTGCACCAGTCGTGGAAGCATCCCGCAATGGTCATTGTGGGCATGGGTGAGGAGGATCGCGTCGATGCTGCGAAGATCGATCGGGAAATCCTCCCAGTTGCGATCCGTGAAGTCTCGTTCCTGGTACATGCCGCAATCGATCAGAATTCGCACATTGCCCGCGTCGAGCAGGTGCTTCGAACCGGTGACCTGCCGATTGGCGCCGAGAAACTGGATTCTCACAGAAGCTCTCCCGGGAACGAATAGATAGACTGTTCCAAGTCTAGCAGGCCGAGAGAAGAAATCTACCAATTGGGCCCACAAATGGCCTTGAAGAACGCGTCGGCCGTTCGGCTCATTCCAGTCGCCCAGAATAGTGGGGCCCCTCGCTGCGCCCACATGCACCACCGGACCGGCAACGGCGGACCCTCGCCCGTCAGAACATCGGCCCGCCTGCAGTACGCACCTTCACGCTTGCCTCGCATCGGTCCAGCCAACTTCTCCATTCCTGCGGGCTTTCCGGCCGAAGCTCCTGCCGCCGGCGCCAACAGCCATGGGGACCAGCGGCGAACTCATCACGTGGGACGCGCCGGCCGCGCCTCTCGACAAGACGCAATCGACTCCAGCATGACGGCCGGTTCCGCGGCCGTGTTTCACCAGGCTCCGCCGACCAACTCTTCGCCCTGGATCGTTCCCATGGCACCCCACAAGCCGTAGGGGCTGGGACCATCGGTGACTTCGCGAGCCGTCTGCCCCGCCGCACTGACGGATTCGGAAACGAAACGTACGGAACCATCGGCCAGAACAACGTTCATCCCGCCCGGATGATAACTCGAGGGCGGTATGACTCCCCAATCGAAACGCGGCTTTCCATCGATCACCGTACCGTCCCGTCCCAGCCAGGCGGATGAATTGGGCTGCGTGACCGTCGTGATGCCGCCGAAGGGGAGCCGCCCATTGGCCCACATCATGCCTGACGGGTCGAAGGGCCGGGTAGAATTGACGAAATCCCTGCCATCGCCGAGAGCCATGCTCCCTTCCGACAGAAACTCCGTTCCCTCGACGCCCGCCGCGATTGCCCAGTGCTGCGACATCGGCCCCCCTGCACCGGCCAGGCCCCGCGCACCGGCCGGGGGAATCGCCCGTTCGGCAACCGCGATGGTGCAACTTGTGCCGTCGGTGATCATCGACACACTCACTCCCGAATTGCGTCCGAACATGCCTCGAGGGATCCGTCTCTCCTCCGTGTGGGCAACGATATCTCCCCAGGAAAAACGATAGCTCGTTTGGCCCGGCCGGCCGGGGACCTGTTTGGCCTCGGTATCGGACGGACAAAGCAGCACCCGGGGCTGCGAGTACCAGGGGTGGTAGCTGGTGATTGCGTCGTCGGCCGTGATGTCTGGGCGAGGGCCAAATCGAGGAAAATCCGTTTCATCGTAGGTTCGCGGTTCGTTCATCTGGTGGAAAAGGGGCCCCTCGTCCACGTAAGGAGTCAGGGGCGCCCAACCGCTCAGCTCTCCCATGTTGCAGGTCAAGTCCGTACCCCCCTCGGTTCCGCCCTGGCCGAAGGGAAACACGCTCCAGGCGTCGTGATAACTCTGCAGTGCCAGCCCGATCTGCTGGAGGTTCTTGGTACAGTGGCAGCGCCGAGCGGCCTCACGGGCAGCCTGGATGGCCGGCAGAAGCAGTGCTACCAGGATGCCGATGATCGCACTGACGAACATCAGCTCAATGAATGTGAACGCGGTACGCCGATACGGAAATCGCATCGATGAAGCCCCCACCGGTTGACAGGGCCGTTCGTGCATCCAAGCACCGCCAGACCGGCCACTCCCCGATTTCGGCACGGCCCGGACCGATCCGAACGCCGTGTTTCGGAAATCGTATGCCCTTCTTTGTAGGGCAAGTAGCTGTTCTGTTCAACCGGATTGTGCCCCTACCCACCGTTTGACCGGAAAAAGGGAGTTTTGCCCCCTCCCCGGGCACCAAGGGATTGACGGAGGACAACGCTTGAAATAGGGTTACAATCCAGATTGTCAAATCAGTCCAAGCAGGCTCCAGAAACTGCGGTTGTTGCGGAACAGCGGAGAAGGCATGCGTTTCGCAATTCCGTCGCGCAGCCGGCGGATCCTTGGATGTCGCTAAGTTCTTAGGCGAGGGGGAATCTTATGCGAGTTTGCCTTCTTTCAGTCGCGTGCTTGTTCGTTGCTGTGGTTCTGTCAGGTTGTGCCCAGGATACACGTCGGGAAGGCCCGGAAATGGCCAAGGTGACGGGAAGCATCTCTCTAGACGGCGAGCCTGTGGAAGGAGCCCATGTCCGCTTCAGCCCCGAAACGAAGGGCCCCGCCGCCTTCGCCCTAAGCGATAGTCGCGGTCGCTTTGAGCTGCGAACCTTCGATCCCGGCGACGGCGCAATTCCCGGAAAGTACGGAATCTCCGTCACCAAGGAGGTGACGGAAGGCGGCAAGGAATTCGCGAACGAGGCCGAGATGGAAGCCTACACCCAGGAATTCGGCAAGGCGGCCCTGCAACGAACCACCGTGAGCGAACTGCCTGAGAAGTATGCCTCCAAGCAGACTTCCGGCCTGACCGCCGAGATCAGCCTCGCGGCGAAGAACCACTTCGATCTCGAACTCACGAGCAAGTGAGGGCGCAAAAAAACCGGCGCGACGCGCTCCCCCCGGGCGCGGCCGCCGGTCGCAGCGATTGTCGTGCAAACGCCGCTATGTACTGTGGCGTCCTCCTGCCAATTGCCCTGAGCGGCTCCAACAATCACCTTTCCCAGAGCAGTTCGCTTCCCGCTCGCGTGCCCATCGCTCCCCAAACACCGTACGGGCTCGGCCCCGAAACGACTTCCGGGAAAGTGATATCGCCCGTGTCAATCGTGTCGGAAACGAACCGAACGGAGCCGTCTACCATCAGGCCGTTCACGCCTCCGGTGTGATAGCTCGAAGCACTGAAGATCCCCCAGTACCACCAGTCCAGGTCGGAGATGCAGCTCGGCGAGTTGGGACCAAGCACCGTCGTGAATCCCGTGAATATCGGTCGGCCGTCGCACCAGCGCTGCCCGCTCAAGGGGCGGGGAACGATGTCGTAGAGCAGTTGGTTGTACATGCCTTTGGCCAGGGCGCAGCGGCTCGGATCCCCCTTGGGCTCGTCGGCGATTCCTGTGCCGCCAATCGCTCCTCGGTTCCGCGAGATTCCCGTTTGAACCTTGGTGTAGTTGTCATTGGTTGCAATGCACCGCTCCGAGACCATGATCGTGTTGCTCGTGCCGTCCTGAACATCACCGAACTTGCTGAAACTCATATAGCCGAAGAGCCCACGCGGTTGCGGAACCAGATCGTTTCTCATGATCGTGTCACCGCGGCTCAACACGTAGCTGACCCGGCCGTAGTCGTCTCGATCCTTGTTCGCACTGGCTCCCGCGCCGTCGGAGGGGCAAACGAAAGCCGGAACCGGCATATCCCAAAGCGGATAGTAGGGATCCCCCGCATACTCGTCGGGATGCTTGCCCCAGGGTGCGAAAACGTATCCATCCTCGTTCTCGAAACGACTGCTGATCGCCTCGTACAACGCCGTCTCTTCCAGGTACGGCATAATCGCCACCAACCCGCTCATCGTTTCCCGATTGGAGAGGATTCGTGTGGGACCAAAGGTGCCGCCACGACCGAATGGAAAGCAGTTGTGCGCCTCGTGATACTCGTGAAAAGCCAGGCCAATCTGTTTGAGCTGGTTCTGGCACTGCGATTTCCGCGCCGCATCACGCGCTCGTTGGACTGCCGGCAACAGCAATGCAATCAGAATCGCAATGATCGCAATGACCACTAGAATCTCAACGAGCGTGAACGCCCGTCGCAACGTGACTCGCGACATAAGAGTGACTCCTGGAATTGGAATACGCGGATCATGGCGAAATCACCACGCCGACCGTTAACCCGCCTCGAACGGCCGGTGCGCACGGGAGCCTCTTCCCGTTCTTTGGGCTCTTCTCGTTCCGGAGCCTCTTTCCGTTCCAGAGTCTCGATCCGATTACCGAATCGATGCCTCTATTTTTAGACGAAGTTGCCTGATTTGCAAGGAAATATCGTAGTTGGCAACTGGATTCTTTGCGGGAACCCTACTCATCGCCGCGCAAACGGCGAGAGTATTCCGATTAACGAATCTGGGGCCCACGATCGAAATACCCCCCGATTAAGCGTAAAGTCTTACCAGGTCGCCCCTTTTCAGGAACAAACGGGCGTTTCTTTCCCAGGCACCGGCGCCCTTCTTTCGCGCCGCAATGACAGGAAGGCCCAGCGTCTGGCGCCACCGCAAACCAGTCGGCGCTGATCGCTCCGCGAAAACCCATTCGCGGAGCGAACAGCACCATCGAATCCTTCTTCACCCTCGCAGTTTCACGGCTGCTTTGCCTCCATTCCCGCCTGGAGCGCCGTGGCCAGCCGCGCCAGATCCGCCTTCGAGAAGCTCCCGGTAATCTCTACCCGTTCACCAATCGGAGAGCGAACAACAGGGCAGCCCACGACATGCTCGTCCACCACCACGGCCAGTCGCCGATCGATATTGGCCGCTGTCAGTTCCCGCAATCGCCGGCCACCCTCCACGTCGAAGACCACGCCAAGTCGCCCCGGCTGGTCCAGTTCGGCAATCACGCTCACCTCGACAATGTGCCACTTCTTCTCATCGCGATGGCTCGCTGCCAGCGATTTTTCGGCTGTTTGCCAGAGCAGAATCTGTGTCCGTCCTTCGGTCTGGCGGGTAACAAGGCCCGCCGTATCGTTCATCCACGGGCTCGCGTCGTACCAGCCCAGGCCCTTTCCGGTTTCGGCAAAGGTCTTGCCTTCCTCTTCACTGGCGGCAATGCGGAAATCGAGAACTCCACCCTCCGGCACCGTTTGGGCTTTCGCCGGCTGCGACTTCACACTTTGTGACGTCAACCGGTATCGGATTTCGAAGGCCTCCCCCTGCTCGTCCTTCGTCTGGGCCGTGATTTGCAGGATTCCCTTACCTCCCTCACGGGTCGCAAAATAGTAAGTTCGCGGCAATCCGCCCAGAGCGCTCATGATGGCTGGGGAGCCGGGCTTGCCGTCGCGCAGTTCGCCCTCAATCGCCTCGACCCTCGCCTTCTCCCAGGCATCATTGCTCACCGGCAAAACAACCATATCCATGCCCCACAATCCGGGCGCCGCTGCATTCGTCTCACACCCCGCGTCGATCCCCTTGCTGGCCATCCACTGCTCACCGGTCATCCCTTCTACTTCCTCCCGCGCAGGCTGCCCGTGCAGTTCGCCCGTGTCGAGGTCAACCAGGCTTGCGGCCTTGGAGAAATCGTCGTAAATCCGCAAAGTCCGCTCAGGTGCGAAACCTTCCAGATCCCGCGGACCGGCATCCGGGTGCGGTTCCGTCGAATCCGCCTGTTGCTTCGCCGTTCCTTCCACCTGGCGATACTCGAGATTGAGCCCACCGGCCGGTGTTTCGTCGAGAATCTTGACCACGAACTGCCGTTTCTCGGGCGTTGTGACCAGCAGTTCACATGGGAGTTTTGGCAACTGGTAGGCCTTGGCATCGTCTTTCTTGCCGGTCATACGGAGCGTTTGGCCGGCATCTTCCGCCGCCAACTCGATCGTTCCTCCCCGCAGACAGAAGAGCTGGCGGTCGAACGCCAGGTCCCCAATTCCCAGCTTCGTGAAGTGGCGGGTATCCTGATCGGTTTCGTGGGGTGCGGCGCTCGTATCCTCGCTCTCCCAGGGCAGTTTGAGCATCTCGCCGCTGGCCAGATCGAGCACGACGGATGCGTCTTTCGTATCGGCGTCGGGAAGGTGAATCTTGCGCCGCGTCGCCTTATACGTCGTCTGCACTTCCTGCGGCGGTGATCCCTTGCTCCCCAGCTTCTGCTGGCCAATGTCGCTGGCGTGCTTGAAACCCAGCTTGTGGGCAAGTGCACCGGCCCTCGCAAGATACTCGTCCCTCAGCTTGACACTGATTTCCGTCGAGTATCCCATTTCCAGCACCGTTTGCGCTCGATTCGGGACCTTCTCCAGAAGCGAAGGCAACTGGTCCAGGGTGACCGGTGCCCCTTCGAAGGTCATAGTCTTTTCGTCCTGGATCACCCAGCGGACGAAGTACAGAGATCCGGATTTCGACGCGGTCGCGCCGGCCCCCTGCGGCTTTGTGCCGCCTCGTTTCATCGTCACCTCCACGCGGGTGATCCATCCCTCGCGCACGTCGACCCTCTTGGCCTCCGGATCGTAACCATCCATCTCGAGCGTGACGGTTCGCACGCCGGGGGGAACGAGAAACAGCCCATCCGACGTGCCCAGTTCCTTGCCGTCGACCACGATCGATGCCCCCGGTGGCGTCGTGCGCACATAAATCCGCGTGGACCGCTCTGGCGACGTCTCCGCCGGCGGTCCCAACATGGTTGCCATCAGCAATACAAACGTTGTCGCATGCATGATTGTTTTCCTTGATGTCTTGAATGTTCAACCTACCACATCCGCAGCTTGGCCTTCCAGTGCCGCGATTTGGCAATGACAAATGTCGAAATCAAATGACGAAAGAAACCCAAATGACCGAAACACCGACGCGCCGATCCCGGCCATCCGGTTTTCCATCGAGCTTCCCCGTTCTTTCGTTATTTGAATTTCGACATTCGCCATTCCCTAGCGGGGTGTATCTCGACACACCGCCAACTGGGGCGCGTCCCACTGAAGATCTATTTGCGCCAACCGTGGCGAATCTTTCCGGGTTTCTTGCGAATTTTCCTTGGGGAAATAGAATGAACCCAATTGGAATCACCTCACCCGGCACGCTTTGACCCGAACGAACCTTGGGTGGCTGCGGACCATCGCCACGAAAAACCCTGTGAACAGCAACGGTCTGGATACCCAACCTGCCCTGCTCCAGCGGCTCCGCGAGGGGAGCGATCACCTCGCCTGGGATGAGTTCTTCGACCGCTATTGGCGAGTGCTCTTCGGTGCGGCGCGCCGGCGAGGTTGCTCCGAACATACGGCAGAAGAAATCGTCCAGGATGTGATGCTCGCCGTGTTCCAGTCGCAGGACGTGTTTCACTACGATCCGGCCCGCGGCCGGTTTCGCGACTGGCTGGCGGCCCTGGTCCGCAACAAGGTGGCCGAGCATCGCAGGCGTCCCGCCCAGCGGGTCCGGGCGACCGGTGGCGACGAACCCGCAGCCGCACTGCTCCAGGCGGAGTCCGACGAAAGCCTCCCCAACGACGTCTGGGAGTCGGCCTTTGAGGAGGCCCTGCTCGTCGTGCTGCTCGACCTGGTCCGCCGCGAACTGAATCCGCGCACATTCCAGGCCTTTGAATTGCTGGCCATTCGCGGGATGTCGGGTTCGGAGGTGGCACGTCTGACCGGCCAGACCCGCAACGCCGTTTACCTCGCCCGCCGCAAGGTCATCGAGCGACTTGCCCAACTCGGCGCCCCGTACCGCCAACATGGCCAGCTCCCCGCGGTGCTCCGAAAGGCCCTTGAGTCCCAACCCGAACCGGCCGTGGAAAGATCGCTGACCTCGCGAATCGTGCAATCCGGCCGGAACTGGACGGAAGAGACGTAAGCTTGAGATTGGCATGTCGCTCCTCGCCTTCAACCCTCCCGAAGTTCCCGATTTCAAACTGCTCCGGCAGGTCGGCCGGGGCGGCTTCGGGGAGGTGTGGCTCGCCCGAAATCTCGCCACCGGACACCTGCGCGCCGTCAAGCTGATCCCGCTGCAGGCCGGCGGCAGTGCGGGGCCTGCCGGCCGTGAGATCACTTCGCTCACCCGGCTGGAGACCAACGTACGACAGAAGCATCCCAACCTGCTCGACATCCAGCATGTGGGCCGGACCGGCCAGCACCTCTACTATGTGATGGAACCCGCTGACGACATTTCCGGCAGCCGGCCCGACGTGGCAGAATCCTATCGCCCCGCTACTCTCGAAAACCTGCTGGCCAATGGCCCCCTCACGGCCGATAAGTGCTTGCGTCTGACGGACGAACTCCTCGCGGGACTCGGCGCTCTTCACAAGGCCGGAATGGTCCATCGCGACGTGAAACCGGCCAATTGCCTGTTTGTCTGCGGCACTCTCAAACTGGCCGACTTCGGCCTCCTGACCGAGTCGCACGGTGCCGTTTCACGGATCGGAACCGAGACCTACATGCCTCCCGACGGCCGAATGGACACCCGTGCCGACGTCTACGCCGCTGGCCTGGTCATCTACGAGATGCTTACCGGGCTGCCCGCTCGCCGATTCCCCACCTTGGCCGGCCGTGCCGACGCAATCCGCTGCGATCACGACCTCGCCGTACTCAATTGCCTCGCCCTGACCGCCTGCCAGCGCGATCCCGAACATCGCCCC
The DNA here is from genome assembly GCA_964429355.1 of uncultured Planctomycetaceae bacterium. Lineage (GTDB taxonomy): Bacteria > Planctomycetota > Planctomycetia > Pirellulales > Thermoguttaceae > JAAYAY01. The sequence goes on from CAYSCH010000005.1 coordinate 35,065, forward strand.
GCCGACGCCCCTGCCATGGCCGAGTTGTTCGACGAGTTGATCCACCACGGCTCGGAAACGTGGTATCAGCGGCCGATCGTGCGCCTGGCCGTGCTGGGCTTCGTCTTGCTCGCCTTCGCCGTGACCATCGGATCGATCCTGGACAGAACACGGAGTCGTCGGAGTGCGACCCCTGCCCCAGCCGTGGCCGGATCGGAGACCAACGAGGTTGCGGTCAGTTTCATCACCGACCCGTTCGAAGCTGAGATTGTCGTTGACGGTCAGGTCTTGCGCGCCCCCGACGGCTCGGCCTATCGCACTCCAGTCACGGTCCCCAACTTGCCGCCCGGTGAACACGAGGTGATTTTCCGCCGCCCCGGCATCCCCGACCTACCCGCTGGCCAGATCGATTTCACTACAACCGGCGAAGTCGAGGTAAATTGGGAAGGGACTGTGGATCGAGCAGGAACGCGAAACTGATGAAATTGAACCCCCACGTATTGGCAGCATGCGCAACAGCCACCGTCCGCTCGTCCACTTTCACGACTTGAGAGGATTCACGGCTTTTCCTCGAGAGAGAACAGGTCTTCGACTCGCTTCTCCAGCCGTCGGGCGAGGACCAGGGCTAACAGGGCGGAGGGATTGTACTGGCCTGTTTCAATCGAACTGATGGTCTGACGGGTCACTCCAGCCAGCAAAGCAAGTTGTTGCTGGGAGAGATTCTGCTCCGCTCGTGCCACCTTGAGTCGATTCACCAGACGAAAGTCTGACACCATTTGCTCCTCCTGCCGCTATCCTGCCAAACTCGACTTCGAATGTCAAGCATACTTGGCATTTTGCAAAGACTACATGGCATTATGACGTTCATTCTTGGCGCGACCTCCCGTAGCTTCCCGACCTTTCACGATGACTTCCTTCGTTCCCGACCCGCGCGAACCTTGTCCTACCCCCCCAAATTCCCGCCCCCTGCGGGAGAACTGCTCTTGAATCCCTCCTCACAAATCTCTAGCATCCCCCCGCCTTTCCCGACGGACGAAAGCCATTGAACCAGCCCTCCGCATCGGCGTTGGACTACCCGATGGTTGTCGCCCTGCAGTTCTGTTGCGATGGGTTCGATTCTCTGCGGCGGAAGAAGCCGCTTCAGCAGCTTCGTTTGCGGCCCCGCAGAAACCTGGGTCCAGTCGGTAAATGACTTTTTTCCTACTCGCTCTTCGTCCACGGGGGGCGGCGAGATGGACGAACTACGGAAAGCCATTCACCGACCGGTCCCAGACCGACCCAGCGTGCCGGGTGCAGGACCGTTCGTCATTTTGTCATGCGGTTCTCCGTGCCGTGTCGTGCCATGCGCCGACCGGAGGCCGGGTTTGGATCTCCGGTTAAGAAACGACGTAAGAATCGCTGAGCCAACAACTGTCACGCTCCGCCGCGATCTCCCCGGCAAGCACCGGACAGTTATTGGTTGAGCGATCCGGACACGGCCTTGGAGCCAGAACAGCTTCCATCAACACGATTGATTGGGACATTCCGGTGAAAAATTCACTCGATGCCAGGCAACCGGTGCGAGTTGCGCACCAGGTTGGTGTTGGGGCGTGGATCATTCTCTCTTTCGGCATCGCCTGCGCAGCCTGGGCCCAAACGCCGGCTCCATCGGACTACCGCGCGTACCCGTTGAAACACAAAACGGCAGCCGACATGGAGCGGATGCTGCGTGATGTTTTGCCCGGATTGGGGTCAACTTGCCACTTGATGGCCGATGCGCAAACCAATCAGATCCTCCTCCGGGGCCCCGAACAGTCGCACCAGATTGCCCAACAACTCATCGACTCTTCCGATCGACCCGACTCGTCCGTTGCCACCGAACAACCGGTCGTACAGAACTACCCCTGCGAGGCAAGTCGTTTGCAGCCGACGGCCGACCGGATCCGTTCCGCATTCTCGACCTTCGGTGTACGTGTGGCGATCGATCCTCGTTCGCCCCAACTTCTCGTTTTGGCACCTCCGTCGATTCACACGCTCGTGGCACGGCTCCTCTCCGCCTCGCCCCCCCTCTCCCTTGCGTCCGAAATGCCTCGCCCCCTCCCCAAGCCCGACGTGGTGGCTGTCCAACCGCAGTTGAGCCAGGCCGAACTTGCGATCCAGCAGACCCTTGCCCGTCGCGAAGTGCGGAAGGAAGAGTTCGTCTCCCTTACCAATGCCGAAGTCGCAACCGTGGAAGCACGCTTGCGGGACCTCCTTGGCGCCCGCCTCGAGCCCCTCAGGGCACGGGAGCAGGGCTGGCCCGACTACTTCCTCTCCGACAAACTCGGCGCGCACGTTGAGCTGTACGTCGATCGGCAGCGGCGGGGCATCCGGGTCGTCGGCATGGAATCGCTGACCAACCAGATGGCCCGCTTGATCCGCACTCTCGACAGTCCCACAGCGCCCGAGGGCAGAAAGATCCGCGTGCTGCCGGTGCGGCGGGCCGATCCGGCCAAGGTCCGCGAGGCGGTCGAAGCCTACCGGACCGGCGGGACCCAGTTCGAATCCCCGGGCCCTACCCCTCCCGGTAACCAGAGCAGCCGCTTCCATTACGGGCATACGGGGATCGAACTGGTTGCCTACCTCTTCCAGCCCCCCGGTGCGGAGACTCCCGACTCGGCCGGCGAGGAAGAATCCGCAGAGGGCAGCCGCCTTCCCATGGACGGACTTCCCCAGCCCGGCCCCGATGTTGAGTACGAGGTCCTCCCCGATCTGGACGTGATCATCCTCCGCGGACGCGAGAGCGACGTTGACGACGTGACCCGCATGATCGAGGAGATCGAACGGATCAGCGCGGAAACCGTTCCCGAAATCGAGATCTACTTCCTCAAACACGTCCAAGGATCGGCCATCTCCGAGATCGTCATGGGGGTATCGCTGGATCTGCTCGGCGGCCGTCAGGGACGTATCAGCGTCACGCCCCTGATGAAGCCCAACGCCCTGCTCCTGATCGGCTGGGGTGAGGCGGTCAAGGCGGTCAAGGACCTCATCTGGAAACTCGACCAGCCTACGGAACCGAATACCCAGTTCCACATTTTCACCCTCAAGCACGCCGCGGTCGCCACCGTGGGCGCCACCATTCTGCAGACCTTCGCCGACCGCAGCGGCATGGCGCCCCAGGTGCAGATCACGCCCGACATGCGGCTCAACGCCCTGGTCGTGCGTGCCGCTCCCACGGATATGGCCGAGGTCGAAATGCTCATCCAGCGTCTCGACGTTCCCTCACCGGGCCCCGTCTCCCAGGCGCGGATGTTCAAGCTGCAGCATTCGCTCGCGGGCGACCTGGCCATGACGCTCCAGCAAGCTATCAGCAACACAGCCGGCGGGCTCGGAACTCAGCGGTCGGCGGCCCTGGAGCTGTTCGATGTCGAAGGGCAACGCCTGATTCGCTCGGGAGTTCTCGACGATGTCCAGATAACTCCCGACGTGCGCACCAACACCCTGCTCGTGTCTGCGCCGGCTGAGAGCATGGAGCTGGTGGCCGCCCTCATCAAACACCTCGATTCGCCCTCGGCCGTGGCCCAGATCAAAGTCTTCCGCATTCGCAACGGCGATGCGACTTCCATGGCCACCATGCTCCAGGGCCTGCTGCCGTCGGCCGCGACCGTGGGAACCAGGCCGCAGCTTCCAGGTGCCGAAGGCGAAACCTCGCTGGTGCCCGTCCGGTTCTCCGTCGATACCCGCACCAATAGCATCATTGCCACCGGCAACGAGGGCGACCTGACGATCATCGAGGCCCTCCTCACCCGGCTGGATGAGGAAGATGTCCAGTCGAGAATCAACGATGTCTACCGGCTCAAGAACGCCCCCGCACCCGATGTGGCCGAATCGATCAACGAGTTCATCCGCAGCGAACGGTTGATCCAGCAGGCGACTCCGGGCGCGGTCAGCGCCTACGAACAGATCGAGAGAGAGGTCGTCGTCGTTCCCGAGATGGTGAGCAACTCGCTCATCGTCAGCGCCGCACCTGAATACTACAAAGACATCATGGAGCTGATCGAGAAACTCGACGCTCAACCCCCCCAGGTCATGATCCAGGTGCTGATCGCGGAAGTCACGCTCAACGACAGCGAGGAATTCGGCATCGAACTGGGGCTGCAGGATTCGGTCCTCTTCGATCGCAGCCTGATCAGCGACCTGGAAACGATCACGACGACCACCCAGGTACCGGGCCTCGCCCAGGTAACGACCCAGGAAATCGTCGCCGCCACCAACACACCCGGTTTCCTCTTCAACCAGGACCCCGCCAAATCGCTAGGCAACACAGGGAGCTCCAATGCCGCCTCCACGGCCGGAGTCATCGGAAGCCAAGGCATCTCCAACTTCAACACAGGGCGCGTCAGCAGCGAACTGGGATTTGGCGGACTGGTGCTTTCGGCCAGCAGCGAGGCCGTGAGCGCCATGATCCGTGCCCTGAAAGAGAATAAGCGTCTCGACGTCCTCAGCCGTCCCCAGATCATGACCCTCGATAACCAGCCGGCTTTCATCCAGGTCGGCAAACGAGTGCCGCGAATCACCGGCTCCACGGCCCAAAGCCGTGGACTGGTCAATACGATCGAACTGGAAAACGTCGGCCTGATCATGGGGGTCACTCCGCGAATCAGCCCCGACGGCATGGTCGTCATGGAAATCGACGCAGAGAAGTCCGACCTCGATCCCATTTCCGAGGGCATCCCCGTCGCCGTCTCCGACGGCACCGAAATCCGCTCCCCGAGCATTAACGTCACCATGGCCCAGACCACCGTCAGCGCTACCAGCGGCCAGACGATCGTTCTCGGCGGTCTGATCACCCAGAGCGAGGCCGTGGTCCACCGCAGCGTACCGTTTCTCAGCGATATCCCCGTGATCGGCAACCTCTTCCGCTACGACGGGCAGACCTGCCGACGAGCCGAGTTGCTGATTGTTCTTACCCCCCATGTCGTCAAGAGCCAGGAAGAAGCGGAAAATGTCAAACGGATTGAGGCAGCTCGCATGCACTGGTGCCTCGCCGACGTCCACAAATTGCACGGCGAAACCGGACTGGTGGATATCACGGAAGGCCACGACCTGAGCGACGGCTCCACCGACACGATCTTCCCCGACGCCGATCCCATGGGAACCGGCGTCAAGCCGCCAGCCGACGGCAATTGGGAATCGCTCGAGGTGATCCAACCACCTGCCTTCCAGGAAAAACTCAAGCAGTCTCCCACACCGGCTCCCCGGCCGGCGCCAGCTCCCGCGACGCCCCCCGATCAGTCCAGCGCGCTGAGCCCCTATCGGACCGGCCCGGTCGAACGTCAGCCGTCCATGGCGCCCGTGATCCCCACCCCGAACGCCACCAGCCAATACGGTCCGGCGGGCTACGACCAGGGCCCCCCGTCGCCATACTCGGCCTACTCGACTCCGGCAGCCTACAACACCCCCTACGGCCCCCCGGCCACCGCCGCCATGCCCGTGCAGTATCCCCCGGCAGCGAACCCGTCGACGGGGTACTAGTCCACATTCGACCAAGAGATTTTCAGAAGGCCATGATGGTCATGTCCCGATCCATTCTCAAAACAGTCCTCTCCCTTCTTCCCCTTCTCGCGCTGACGCTCTCCGGTTGCTCCAGCGTGATTCTTTCCGAGGGACTGAAGTGGCCGGTAGGCAACAACAAGCCGCAGATCCCCGATCGGATCGTCGACGTCTGGACCGACGACATCCTCCACCAGTCGGGGCAGCCCTCCAAGCGAGGATTCGGCGGCCGCCTGATGTTCTACAACCGCGAGAGCGAGTCGGCTGTCAAGGTCGATGGATCTCTCACGGTCTACCTGTTCGACGATCGTTGCGAAGACCCCTTGCGGGCCGAGCCCATCCACAAGTTCGTCTTCCCGGCGGAAACGCTCGAGAAGCATTACAGCAAGTCGGAACTCGGCCACTCCTACAGTTTCTGGCTCCCCGTCGACGATGTGGGCGGAGTGGAAAAGAAACTGACTCTTGTTGCCCGGTTCGAGCCGAAGGCCGGCGGCAAGGTGATGGCCAAACCGTCCACGCACGTTCTGCCGGGACGTGCGCCCGACGACAAGTCCAGCCCCCTCGTTCAACGATTCGAAGCTCGCCAGTTCGAAAAGAAGGCCAACGGCGAGGTTCGAGAGGTGGCTTATTACGAAAGCATTCCTGGCAGTCCACCCATGGATCCGCAGCCGCCAACCGGCATCACGACCACCACCATTAATCTCCCCCCGGACTTCACCCGGCAGATCGCCACCCGTTCATCGCAATCCGCCTTCGGTGCAGCCATCACCCCACCGGCAACCAACCCCGCCGCCACCGGCGCTGCAGGATTCAACTACGGTCCGATGCCCCCGTCTCCTACGGTATCCGGTCAGGCGACCTGCCCGGAACAGATGCGGGCTCCGACTGGGACGCCGGCCAATCCGCAGATGACGACCCTACCTCCAGTTCATTCTCAACTTTCGAGATTCCCGGTTCGAAGAGAAGCATTAGGGCGGCCAGTCGCTTCTCGTGCTCGGACCCAACCGCTCCATGCAACGTGGCCGTCCGCCCTGCCATCGACACCTCGATCGGCTTGGTCGGACGAATCGTCTCCGACATCGTCAGCCGCTCCGTTGCAGCCTGCTCCATGGCTGGAAGAGGAACCGTGGCAGGAGTGAAACCCAGCCGCAGCCGCGGAGCATACATCCCCGTCGGAAGCTGCGGGAGGTTCCGTTGCCGGTTGATGGCCGGATCGACCGCCTCGCGCACCAGATCCCCCTCGATTGCCGAGCGGATCTCCGTCTCCCCCACCGCCGATTGACCACCCACAAAGCCGCCTTCCCTCGCGCCCGCGCCCACAAAGTCCGTGGCGTCACGGGCCTCGCGCAGGAACCGCTCGTTCCCGGTAATCGCGCCCACAGAATCTTCGTCGTCGGCCGCGGCGCTGGAGCTCGCGCGCGAACTCCCCCCCGAACTCATCCGGCTCTGCATCCGCTCTCGAAGACTGGTGATACCGCGAGGTGAGGAGCTCCCGCCCGACCGTGACGTCTGGGCCTGGGCCACAGTACAGCAAACCAAACAGATCGCACAAAGTGTCGTACAGACGATTCTGAGCCTGCTCATGGGTCTTCTCCCGGAAACAGCGGCCGCCGCGAAATGCAAGGCCTCGACCGCGGGCGGCAGACTTCTAGAGTCTACCAT
>CAYSCH010000005.1:42226-61137 GCA_964429355.1 uncultured Planctomycetaceae bacterium
TCTCCACCTTTTGGGTGGTATCGCAATCAGCCACGGCAGTCCTGCCATCTCCGAGACCGTCTTGGGAGAATCCTCCCACAACCATGCCAAAGCTATCTCCTCGCTAACCCACGGGAACTTGCTGTCGATTGTCCCTACAGCAGCCGCCCTAAGCGCAACCCCTTTCGCCATTTCCTCTCCCCGCCCGCTGCAACTCCTTCACGCCACCGTCGGGGGATTGGCCCGCGGGCAACAAGCCCGATGTCCGACCCGCTCCGGATCGACCTGACCGAGCCGCTGGCGCTGGTTCGCATGCTCCGCGACGAGTGCGGCGTGGAACTGCTGAACCTCTCGGCCGGTTCGCCCTACTACAATCCCCACATGCAGCGTCCTGCCCTCTACCCGCCGTCCGACGGCTACCAGCCCCCGGAGGATCCGCTCCTCGGCTGCATTCGCCAGATCGAAGCGGTCCGGCAAGTGAAAGAGACGATCCCCGACCTGCCGATCGTGGGCACGGCCTGCACCTACGAAACGTCACTCCATCACGCCCGGTGAACTGTACCCAGCCGCCGGATCCCAGCCGCCCCCATTTCCCGTCAACAGCATGTGGCAGGGGCAACCGGAGCTGCCGCGCGAGCTCCCGTGTCGCCGGGTGGATGGAGGCCCGTCGACAATTCTGTCAACCCCACTTCCAGGTCCAGGTACCCGCACTCGCAGGAAAAGGGAATGCAGATCGGTACGATCTGTCGGGGGAACTCGATACAGTGTGCCTTGCCGGTGACTACCGTCGGCAACGTCAAACTCATTTCGAACTGGGCAAGCTGCGCCTTGGCTCCTCCGGCAATGATATTGGTCAACTCGCCCACGGCGTCGATCACATCCGCGGTGATCTGGGCAGACCGGATCTTCGTTTGCAGAAGCGATTCCGTCGCCAGCCTGGCCAGTTCCCTTTCGAGACACAGCACGACGGTCCCCTTCGCCTTGCCCGAAAGGCCGATGATTCCGCTGATCTCGTATCGCGGCTGGCGCCCCCGTTTAACCAACAGGTCGCCGCGGTGGAGTTCCACGTTGAGCATCGTGCGAAACACATGGACGATCGATACCACAAATGGATTGATGTAGTCGACGTTCATCTTCCCTTGAATCGCCCCTCAAAAACACGCGATCGCATGAACTGCAACTCTCATTGCCAGCCTCGTTCAGGTCAGGGAGGTCCCATTGTTCATCCGCTTTGTGATGGCGTCAGCTCGCCAGCAGTCGGCAAAGTCACGATCAAAGCCAGAAGTCATCCGGTTGCCCCCATCTTGGCAGAACTTGCCGGGTACTATTTTAAGGGTAGTACTCATATTTGGAGCCGTCCAATCACCGGCGAGATGATTGCGGCCGTGAATTCCGGCCGCAACGATTGAATCGACTGCATCTGGCCGCCCGAGTCGCCCCGATCTCCCTTCGTGGACCCGCAGTTCCATGGATCCGTTCTGGATCCATGCGGAACTGTCCCAGACAGCCCAAGTGACGTTGACTACCTCTGACTCTCCGACTATATCCCAACTCGCTCATTTGGCAGCGAAGACGGCGGTGGGGCTCATCAATCGGACAGAGGACCTCAGGGATGGCGTGGGATCATAAGAAGCGGTTGCCTAACTACGACGAGAACCTTTCACGCGCAGGATTCATCCGAATCGCCTCAGGTCTTCCAATCGCCGCCAAGACTCGGTATTGGCTGGGCAAACAGCAGATCGCATGGCGGTCACGACTGCTTTTCGCCTCGATCATGACGTTTCTACTGTCTAGCCCGTGGACGACCGGCACCACCCCGTTGGGATTCGCCCAGGAAACCGAATCCCAAGACACGGTAAGTCAACCGAAGAGAACGGCAGCACCCGCCGCTTCCATCACCGGCCGGGCGGGGCATATCGCCTTCGAAACCTTTGGTCGAGACGATGCGATCACCCACGCCGAGCTCATGCCCTATTTCCAGGTGGATCAGCACACTCTGTTCAGCGATGCTCGTCTATTCATGAGCAACGAGGGGTACTTTGGCGGAAATGTCGGTTTCGGATATCGATACCGGCTCCCCGAGAAGAATCGATTCCTGGGCGCCAGCCTCTGGTACGACCTCGACGATACCACCGGCGAGATGTTTCACCAGCTCGGAGTCAGCCTGGAATCGTGTGGTTCCCTTTGGGATGTGCGCAGCAATATCTACATCCCCATCGGCGACTATGAAAAGAACTACCGTCTCACCGTGCAGGATCAGCATTTCATCGGCAACCAGATCGCCTACACCGCCTCCCGGAGCTTCGGAGAGGCAATGATGGGCTACGACCTGGAACTGAGCATTCCCCTGCCATCGAAACTGGCCAGAACCCACAACATCAGTGTCACGCCCGGTTCTTACATGTTCTTCGGAAACTCGGCGCCGGACATTTATGGCTACAAGGTCCGCGCCGAGGGCAACGTCACCTCGAATCTGGCTATGCAGGTGGAAATGACCAGCGACGATACGTTCGGCACAACGGTCTGCCTGGGTATCGAGTTCGTATGGCCCGGCGGCTCCCGCCTGGAGGATCCGGGCGATACGGGCTCAAGGATCCGAACCGACCAGTTCGTCCACCGCAACTACAACGTCATCGTTTCCCAGCAAGTCGACCTGCAACCGGGCACGACCGCCATCAACCCGGAAACCGGCCAGCCCTACGTCGTACAACACGTATCGAGCACGGCGGGAGGGGCAAACCTCGGCACCGTGGAAGACCCCTACCATACGATTGCCGAAGCCCAGGCCGCCGACGGAGACATGATCTTCGTCCATGGCGATAGCGTTCTCAGCCAGCCCGTCGTCATGCAGGCCGGCGACCAGATCCTCGGTGAAGGAATCGATTACTACATCGATTACGATGGCTTCGGAATCGACCTTCTCCCCACCGTGAATGATTCCAGCGCCCGACCCACGCTGCTCGGCGCTTCAGGCGCAGCGGTCACGCTGGCGTCCGACTCTCTCCTGTCCGGGTTTGTCATCGATAGTCCGACCGGGTACGGGATTGCCGGCAATTCGGTCGAAAACGTCGTCATCCGCCATGTGGGCGTGCTCAACTCGGGGCTCGACGGAATCTATCTCCAGAACGTCGGCGGCGAAAACACCCTCGAGTATCTGGCAATCACCGACGCGGGGGGCGCCGGCCTCCATATCGACGGAGGCGCAGGCGAATTCCAGTTTCTCGACACCACCGTTCAAAATGCCGTCGGCGCCGGCGTCGCGATCCGCAACAACTCCGGCTCTTTCGCATTCGACGAGCTTAACGTGACCGCAGAGACAGGCGGGCACGGGGTGAGCGTTGAGAACAGCACGGCCGACGGCACTTTCACCTCTCTCGACATCGAGTCCGAGGGAGGCACGGGACTCTATGTGCGCAGCGCCGGTGAACTCACCATCGAGTCCGGCGAGATCGACTCTGTCAACGGCACCGCCGTCGATATCGAAGACGCCGACGTCGACGCCAACTTGACCCGTGTCTCCAGCAGCGGGGCCGCGGTGGGCGTTCGGATCGTGGATCACCAGGGCAGATTCCTCGTCGTGGGTGCTGACTCCGAAGGGTCGGGCGGGCTGATCCAGAACTCTACGACCGGCGCGCTGCTCCAGAACGCGGGAACGGTCGGCTTCCGATACGTTGATTTCGACGGAAATGGGGTCGGCATCGATGCCTCCAATACGGAACGCCTGGCCCTTTCCTTCGCTCGTGTTACCGACTCGACAAGTTTTGGCCTCGACGCTCTGAGCACCGAGAGGGTCGAAGTGGTCAGTTCTACCTTTGAGGGCAACGGCGGAGCCGCAGACAACAGCATCCGCTTCCGCAGCGACAACGAGAACGACTACTCGTTCTACGTGTCTAAGACCACCATCACCGACGCCTCGGCGGCTGCTATCGCTATTGCCACAACCGGCGCGGGAGATGATTCCACCCTGACCTTCCAGATCGACCAGTCCAAAATCACGACCACCCGAGCCGGCGCATCCGGCATTCAGTTCGGCTGGAACGGAGCGACCGTCAGTTCGATCCTCTCCAACACCTTCACCGGCACCGGCGGATCCAACATCGGTGTCGACGTCGCGACCGCCTCGACAACTGAACTCGGCCAGTTCGCCCTCGTCGGAAACACGTTCGCCTTTGACGGCGGCAACGATATCGGCACGAGATTCACCACCGCAGGTCCCTCCACGATCGCCCTCGGATCCAATACCATCGAATTCGACGGCGCCGGCGGCACCGGCATGCTCTTCAATCTGGCTAGGTCCGCCGAGGTCGAGATCTACAAGAACACCATCACCGACAACGTCTCCGGCGCAACCGGTATCCTCTTCAGCTCGATCGCCGGTCCGTCGAGCGTCATGCTTCAGACCAACACGATCGATCTGCTCAGCACAACGGCGATTATCGACCGCGGCATCATCTTCACCTCCATCACCGACACGATCCAGTCGGTCACCCCCTTGAACAACATCGTCAACGGAGCCACAACCCCCTTCTTCGCACCCGCCGGTTCGATCCAGGGCCACTTCTACGTCAACAACGTCACCGTGCCATAAGCCGCCGTAGCCGAACTCGCCAGAGTTTGGCCGCCGTAGCTGAACTCGCCAGAGTTTGGCCGCCCGTAGCTGAACTCGCCAGAGTTTGGCCGCCCGTAGCTGAACTTCCCCTCAGCCACACTCTCCCAAGGAGATAGCCTCGCGGGCTTGCGGGACTCCGCCTTCAGAGCCGCTTACAAAACCACCGATTGTGCACATCCATGCCCGTCGGAAACCTGTAGGTTTTGTTGAGGCTTTCCTGACACTCGGCGTAACAGCCGGTCTGGCCAGTCACTCCCGAAGTCGTCCAGGCCCAGATGGCAGCGGCTTTGCCTGCCGCCCGAACCCCCTGGATGGGCGGGGACCTGCCGTCGCTTGCCCCCCATGATCGACAGGGCAGAAGCGGCGTAATACAATAGTAAAGAACGTATTACGCCGCCTCCCGATTCTTCGAGAGTTCTGCCATGGGTCTGCTCGGTCGATTCCTTTGCCCTCTGGCCGCTGCGCTGGTTCTTGTTGCGCTGCCTGCCTCCCTCCAGGGCCACTTTCAAGTACTCACTCCCTCCCGCGACGTCTTCGCCGCCGCCGATGGCCGCACGGTCGACCTGGTGATGCTCTTCACCCACCCCATGGAAAACGGACCCGTCATGGAAATGGGCCTGCCGAAACAGTTCGGCGTTCTGACCGGCGGCGAGAAACTGGACCTCCTCGATCAGCTTCAGCCGAAAACGATCGACGGCAAGACCGCCTACTCTTGCCAGGCCAGTCTGCGACGGCCGGGAGACCACGTGTTCTACCTCGAACCGGCTCCCTACTGGGAACCGGGCGAGAAGAAAATGATCATCCACTACACCAAGGTCGTGGTCGATTTCCTCGGCGCGGAGACCGGCTGGGATTCGCTGGTGGGCCTCCCCGTCGAAATTGAACCGCTCGTCCGGCCCTACGGCCTCTGGACCGGCAATACCTTCCGCGGAATCGTCCGCCACGACGGCCAGCCCGTGCCGTTTGCCACCGTCGAAGTCGAGTACCTCAACGCCGGTCTGCATGTGGCCATTCCCAACGATGCCTTCGTCACCCAAACCATCAAGGCCGATGCCCAGGGCGCCTTTTCCTATTCCATGCCGCGAGCGGGTTGGTGGGGTTTCGCCGCCCTTGTCGATGGGCCTCGGCCTATGGCCGCACCTACTGGCGAGCAAGTCGACGTCGAACTTGGCGGCCTGATCTGGGTACAGACTGTCGACATGAAGTAGCTCGTCGTCCACTCACCATTCATCCACCATTCCGCCCGCACGCCATGCACATCGCCGAAGGAACTCTCAGTGGATCGACCGGCCTCCTGATTCTGGGCGCCGGATGGGCCGCCACCGCCGTCGGAACGGCGATCGGCCTCCGCCGCATGGATTATCAGCGAGTTCCCCAGGTCGCCTTGTTGAGCGCAACCTTCTTCGTCGTTTCCCTGATCCAGATCCCGATCGGGCCCACCTCGGTCCACCTCGTGCTCTGCGGCCTTATGGGCCTGGTGCTCGGCTGGGCCGCATTTCCCGCGCTCCTGGTGGCATTGACGCTCCAAGTCCTGCTCGCCGGCGTGGGCGGACCAATCACGCTCGGAATCAACACCTTCGTCATGGCCGCTCCCGCTGTCACCACCTTCTTGCTTCTGCGACGGGCAGTCCAGACCAAGAGCGAAATGCTCACGTTCGTTGCCGCCTTCTTCGGCGGCGCGTCCGCCTTCCTCTTCGGATCGCTCTTGAATGCCGCCGCCCTCGCCCTGGCGGGAACCGAGTATCACCTCTTCGCCGGTACGGCATTGACCACGCACCTCGTGGCCATGCCCCTCGAAGGACTCGTCACGGCCACCACGGTGGTATTCCTCCGTAAAGTCCGCCCTGAATTGCTGGAATCCCCTTGGCTGGCCGCCCACGGATAAAGAACAGTGCAAGTTATTTCAGACTCGTGTAAAAATTGTGTGACTCGGCGTCTCCTCCAACTCGCCATCGCCTTCGTCTTTGTCGCCGCCCTCCTCTGCGGACCGGTTCACGCCCACAATATGAACATGTTCGCTGTCGTTGAAGCCGGAGCCATTCAGGGCGAAGTCTTCGGGCGCGGCGCAACTCCTTTCGCCGACGTGAAGGTCACGGCCTTCGGCCCCGCCGGCGACGTGCTTGCGGAAACCAGGACCGATGATTCGGGCAAGTTCTCGCTCGTCCCCACCAGACGCTGCCAATGGCGACTCGTGGCCACGACCGACGACGGACACCAGGCAGAATACACAGTCCCCGCCGTGGAACTTCCCTCCAGCCTGCCTGACGACCCGAGCGGACCGGCCGCCCCATCCTCCGAACCTCCCGCCGAAACGCACGATGTGCCCGCGACGGCCCCACAGCCCGCTACGGCCGCATCGGATCCGCCCGCCGACGCGGTGGCCGACTTGGGCCGGCAGTTGGCCGCTCTTCGACGGGAACTGAACGAGCTCCGAAATGAGCTTCGCTGGCAAGACATCGTCGGAGGACTCGGCTATATTCTTGGACTGATGGGCCTGTCTTTCTATTTTCTGGGGGTCCAGAAACAAGTCCGTGATCAACCGCCTCCCAGCAACCCTCCTGGTCCGGCCGCCACACGCGAAACCGCAGGCTCCGGGAACTCGGCCGAAACCAGTGGGCACGGATGACTCGGCAACAACCGAATTCACCGTAACGCCGTTTCTCAATCTTCCCCCGGCAACGACCTCGCCCGTTCCACCATGCACCATGTCCAGTCAGAATCCGGCCCGCTCCTCGACCGCGTCGATCCGCGGACCCGCCTCGTTGCTGCGCTGGCATTTTCGCTGCTCGTGGCCGTCGCCAACCGCCCCTCAACCGGGCTGGCCGCCCTTGGACTTGCCGTCTTCTGCGCGGCAATGAGCGGGCTTGAGCTCCGCACGCTCCTGCGGCGAATGGCCCCGCTCAACGTGTTCATGCTCCTCCTCGTCGTATTGATGCCGCTCGCCTCCGGAGGACGAGAGATCGGCAGCCTCGGCCCGCTCCGCTATGGCGAACAGGGGCTGCGGCTTGCCCTGGCCATTGCCGTCAAGGGCAATGCAATCGTGCTCGGCCTGGCAGCCATGCTCGGCTCCCTCGACATCACCACCGTAGGCCACGCCCTCAATCATCTCCGAGTGCCCGACAAGCTCACCCACCTCCTGCTGTTTACGGTCCGCTATCTCGACGTCCTGCGCCGCGAGTACGGCCGGCTCGACGCCGCGATGCGTTTACGGGGCTTCCATCCGCGGGCAAACATCCACACCTACCGCACCTACGGCCATCTGATCGGCATGCTCCTGGTTCGCAGCCTCGACCGATCGGAACGTGTTCTGGCCGCCATGAAATGCCGCGGGTTTCACGGACACTTCTACCTCCTCGATCATTTTCATTTCTCGCCGTGGGATGTACCGTTTTCCCTGACCACGGCCGTCGCGCTGACGACCCTCGCCTGGCTGGAGTGGCTATGAACAACGTGGTCGTCGAGTTGGACAAGGTCACCTTTCGCTACGGCGAGCGGACCGTGCTGGATGCCTGCGACCTGCAGCTCCGCGCCGGTGAGCGACTCGGCCTATCCGGTGCCAACGGCTCCGGAAAAACCACGCTCCTGGCCTTGATCGTGGGTCTGCAGCATCCCGAGTCGGGCCGGGTACTCGTTCTGGGAAAGCAGCGCCGCATGGAGGCCGATTTCCGCGAGATTCGTGGCCCCGTCGGCATGCTCTTCCAGGATTCCGACGATCAGCTCTTCAGTCCCACCGTGGCCGAAGACGTAGCTTTCGGGCCCTTCAACCTGGGCAAGTCGCGAGTGGAAGTCGAAACGATCGTCGCACAAACCCTGGCCCAACTGGGCATGCAGGACTACGCCGACCGCGTGACCTACAAACTCTCGGGTGGAGAAAAACGCCTCGTGGCTATTGCCACGGTGCTGGCCATGCAGCCCGAGGTTCTGCTCCTGGACGAACCCACCGCCGGGCTCGACGAAGCGGCGACCGAACGGGTCAGCCAGATCCTCCTCGGCCTCCCCCAGCCCATGCTCCTCGTTTCCCACGACCGCGACTTCCTTCGCCGCATCGCCACCAGAACCGCACGCCTCCAGTCCGGTCACCTCGTCCCCACTCCGTAGACATCCCCCACCGGCTTTTCCCCTCCCCGCTCCCGGCTCTGCCAAGTCCCAAAATTCCTTCGGGGGTTGGACGTAATCTGGCCAGACCGACGCCTTCTCCGACAAGAGACACTTACCGCGTTGGGGGCAGGGAAAGGATAGCGAAATCGCTACTCGCGTCTGAGACATCGCGCGCCCCTGGTCTTTCCTGCGGCCTTGACACACGTCAGAATAGCGAGTGTCTCTGTCTGCTCGCTACGACCACGACCAAGAGGCCCCCATGGCGAAGAAGAAACCGCGACAGTCACCCGGCAAGCCTACTGGTTCGTTCACGGCCACGCAGGGGCAGTATCTGGCCTATCTCCATCTGTATCGCAAGCTCCACCGGTGCAGTCCGTCCGAAACGGAGATTGCCGAGTTCTTCCGCGTGTCCCCGCCCAGCGTGCATCAGATGATCGTCAAGCTGGAGGAGAAGGGACTTATCATGCGTGAACCTGGCGTACCGCGGTCGGTCCGGGTGACAGTGCCTCGCAACACAATCCCGCCCCTGGATGGCGATGAGATGGATACCACTGACGCTGTTGCCTCGGCTCCCCAAGAACCTGCCCGCACAAGTCACATTTACACGCTTGAGGTCTTCGTCATCGGCGGTCCGATCTCTGAGAAGTTCCTCAAGAGGAACCCGCAAATCTCGCGAACCATCGAGATCCGCGGCGATCAGACCCTTGAGGACCTCCATCACGCTATCTTCAAGGCGTTCGACCGCTTCGACGAACACATGTACGAGTTCCAGTTCGGCAAGGGTCCCAACGATCCGAAGGGTAAACGGTATGTGCTGCCACACGCTCGTGATATCCGCGAGCCGAATGTGGCGGGGAGTGTTGCCGAGACGACTATCGATGCGCTGGGGTTGAAGATCGATCAGCCTTTCGGGTACTGGTTCGACTTCGGCGACGACTGGTGGCACCAGATCGATGTCGTGCGTATCGACAAGAAGGCGTCCAAAATCAAGTACCCGCGAGTGACCAAACGCGTCGGCCAGAGCCCACCGCAGTACATGGATGAGGACGAATGATGGACACGGCCGACGAAACCAGCGGAAACGACGTACCGCACGCGACGGTCAACGCCAGGCTGCGAGCGATCGCCGAAGCCCAGCCCGTCGCTCCGCCTTGGGTTGAAGCCTGGGCTCGGCTGGGCCCAGGCTCTCCCGAAGAAGACTGGCTCGCTGTCTACCAGTCCATCCGGCACTGCGGCCACTTGCCGGACCATGCCTCGTTCTGGCTTGTGGTGCAAGTTGTCGACGCGATTGCTTTTCGCGATGCCGATGAGGTGCTGGGAGAATACGAGAGCCGGATGCGGGCCATCGAAGAAGAATTCGGTTTTGACGAGATCGCGATCTGGCCTGCCAATGCGGCTCCCGCCGAGTATGTTCAAATCCTGGGCTGCTGAAGAGCAACACGTGACCGACGATCGACCCACTATGTACGAACTCGCCACCGCCGACCTGACGGCCCCCGCCTCCTATGTCCACTGCTGGGGAGGCGTTGGCCGAACCGGTACCGTCATCGGCTGCTGGCTCCTGCGGCACAAGCTGGCGGAGCCGGCCATCGCACTGAAGGTACTCATGAATCTGCGGCAGCAGGATCGCGATCGCTGGCAGCGAATGTCGCCGGAGACCCCGGAACAACAACGGTCCGTGAAGCAGTGGCCAGTTTTCCAGCAACACTGAGCCAAAGGGAGCCGCCATGCAAAGACACCTCATTCGCCAACTCCAGCGCCTGGCCTGGCTCGACGCCCGTCTGGCGTCGACGGGCGTCTGCGCCACCCATGCGTCCAAGCGATTGAAGACCAGCGACAAGACGATCCGGCGAGAACTGGACCTGCTCCACGAACTCTCACCCCTGGTCTACGTGGAGGACGGCGAGTTTGGACGACGACGCTGGTTCTACGCCGATCGGCGCCACCGGCTGTTCGCAAAGTGGTTTGCCGAGAAGGGCAAGAAATAACCGACTACAGGCAACCCCGATCCAGTGCTTGTCATAATCTGGGAGCAAGTCCATGGTATTTCCAATTGCCGACGACAACAGCGACCGCACGACGTTTCCCGTAGTGAACCTGGCCCTGATTGCGGCCAACGTGCTGGTCTTTGTGCTCCTTCAGGGCCTTGGGAGCAACACCGATTTCACCTTCGCCTTTTCCGCAGTGCCTGCCGAAATCCTCAGCGGGCGCGACGTGGTGACCGAAGATCGGATCGTCGAGATTAGCTCGGTCGACGGCCCGCAGCAGGTCGGCATGCCGGGGCTGCGCGAGACACCGATCCCGGTCTACCTGACGTTGCTGACCGCCATGTTCATGCACGGAGGAATCGCGCACCTCTTGGGGAACATGTGGTTCCTGTGGATTTTCGGCGACAACATCGAGCACGACCTCGGTCGAGCCAGATACCTGGCGTTTTACCTGCTCTGCGGCATCCTGGCCTCGCTGGCCCACGTGGCACTGAATACCGAGGGCTCGGGCGCCATGATTCCCAGTCTGGGCGCCTCCGGTGCGATTTCCGGCGTGATGGGGGCCTACATGCTTCTGCACTGGAATCGGCGGGTGACCGTGCTGCTGTTCCGCGTGGTGACGGACGTGCCCGGCTTCGTGGCCGTGGGCATCTGGTTCCTCTTCCAGCTCATCAGCGGCCTCGGAATGCTCGGCGGCATGGAAACCGGCGTAGCGTACGGGGCTCACATCGGCGGTTTTGTTGCCGGCGCCCTGCTCGCCAAGCCTTTCATGATCGGTCGCAGCAGAAGTCGCTCCCGCCCCTGGAGGCACCGCAGGTCTTGAACAAAGTAGGCCCGGCTGGATTCGAACCGATTTCTGTAAGCGGCATGCAGGCTAACGAGTTAGGACAATCACGTTTTCTAAGAGGCGCGTCAGACGACGCATCGGGCGACGATTCAGCGGAAATGCCACCCGATCTGGCCGTGGTCGTTTCGGCTTGGCCGGCACTCTCAGCTCCCGCCCGCAAGGAGATTCTGGATGCCGTCCGAAGGGACGTGAGCACCAATGTGGTGCAGAGCAGGTGGCTTGAGGAAGGCCCCTAAAAGGGGCCATATGTGTAAGGATCAGCGTGGGACGCTGGAGTACCTTGGTCATGGTCAAATCCTGCCTAACAAGGGTGTCTGGCCGGGGTCGAACCGGCGCCCTCTCACTTCACAGCCAGGCGTGCAGAAACCGCTACACCACAGACACCACAGGCAGGCCGCAATCCCACCAGGGATGCGGCCTGCTCGAAATCAGTCGATGAACGCCAGGTAGCTCATCGAAACCGACGGATGTTCCGTATTCGGCAGCACCCGATGCCAGACATCCAAATGGATCGTCTTGTGATCGGAATGCCGCACACTTCCCCGCACGTAGACCACCGGATTGCGCCGCTGGATACGCCAGGCAAGTTGAGCTTTGGCCGGACGCCTGGCAATCAGGCGTCGGTAGGCAACCTCCGTCAGTCCGCGAGGGTACTCGCGGCAGACGTAGATGGCCTCGCCACCCGCTCGTACAAGCTGCTCGGCCATGTGTGGTTTGCCCTGACCACGGCTCAGCGGCTCGTTGCGGAGAATCGACAACGGATTCACCTTCAACTCCGGCGCAGGCAGGAAGAACCACTCTCCCTGGCGAATGAAGGCAGCATTGCGACGCTGATTCCGCTTCTGTCGCTTCACACGCTTCTGCGTCTGTGCCAAACCCGTTTCACGGGACATCTGGGGCGGTCGCGAGGTGAAATTGTCCCACTCTTAGAAGATCACGTTGTTGCCGCACGCAGCCGTTTGCTTTGGCGTCGACGTGGGTTGCCCTGTACTACTAACCTCAAAGATCGTGAAGTTTTTCACAAAGATCCGCGACCAACGGGAGCAGACCATTCGAGCCGAGCGGTAGCTCGTATTGGCTGGCGGCCCTGCCGCCCTGTGCGATGTTCGTTGAGTGCCTGTAGCAGCTTGTGGATGTCAACATCCATCATGCGGCACGCCTGGGCGATGGTCACTCGCCGCACCAGCGTTTTCCGCAGCAGCGGGTTGCCCAATAGCGTGAAACCAAACGTGACAAAGGTATCCAACAACCGAGGATATTGGATCAGCACGTTGCCAATCACATGGTCGGCCGTGATCGGTTGCGGCGGGGCCAACGTTGCGCCGGCAATCGCTGGATCGTTGAGAATCGTAGCTCCCGGCGACATCAGTCGCCACAAATGCTCGCCCCATATGGCCAAGCCGGCAAGTTCCAGGATGCCGCTTGCGCCGGCGACGGGAAACGCCGTGTCGGTGAAATCGGTCAGTGTTTGCATCGTGACCCGCAGCGCGCAGCCCAGATTGATCAGCACAAATGGCAGCCACAGGCCGCCAAGGGTATGAACATCGATACCGCCCCAGGTGGGAACCACTTTGGCCGCCAAGCCCACAATCATTAGGCTGATGAACCCAACGGTGATCGCGTGGCGGATGGCGCCGTAGTAAGCATGGGAGAAGCCTATCTGTGCGGCGGCGCTCTCAGGTGCCAACCAAGGCAGCAGGCCGTATTGGTAGGCTGGCAGCAACACAAGCATCGTCAACGAGACAAAAAGCCACAAGTAGGCGGCGCGGAGAAACTTCAGGCTGCGGTCGGATTCCAGCGGCCGGGAAAACAGCCGCCAACCGAGAACCAACACCGTCACGCTGCCCGCCATCAGCAACACCGATGCATACCAGAGCAATGCCCAGTAGTGGCTGACCGTTCGCATGGCCACCAGTCCAACCACGATTCCCACGATGGCGACGTTGATAGTGGCCAAAGCGACGAGGCTGACTCGCCGCTTTGGTTCCGGAAAGCCGTAGAAGTAATGGAATACCCGTTGGCTGACGCCAAGGATCATCAGCATGGCGAAGCCGTGGATTTGAATTTCGCGGAGCGGCCCCTGCCAGGTCGTCACGAGTTGCAGCAGTTGTTGGCGGTCGGCGGCCAAGAGCGTCGCGGCGAAGTAAGCAGATTCGTACACGGCCTGGATGAAGAACCAAGCCAGCGCTGCAAGGACGTAGTAGTCGTAGAATTCCAAGCCGCGCTCGGCAGTGCGCAACGTGACGAGGATCACCCAAACGAAGATGCCGATGGCCGCCACTTCCACGAGCGAGGCCGCCACCGCCGGTACGCCGGCCCAAGTCCACCAGGCTGTAAGTGGCTGAAGCACCGAGCGACAAATCAACCCTCCGAGCATCAACCAGAGCGTGGCGTATGCCAGCCATGGATGAGCGAGGCTGGTGTGCTTGAATCGTGGGAAAGCCTGCAAGGCGAAGCCCATCACGAACAGCCCTACCCAGCCAGAGATTTGGGCATGCCCGTGGGCGTTGATTTCCTGGAGACTGGCTGCTGTGAACGAACCGGACCAGGCGATCCGCAGCAAAAGAACGACGCCCCAGGCGGCTCCCAGCGTGAGCACCACGGCGATGCCGGCGCGAAAGAAGGGGCGGTAGATGCTGTCGGCCAGTGTCTCGCCAAGAGCATGCCGCCCGGACTGCCGGGCGTCGCCGGAGTCGATCGCCTCACGAATCTCCCCGAGCAATTGACCCAGCGGCACATCCTGGGCGCGGGCGAAGAACTCCAACGATTCGTGCGGCCCGAGCGCGCCGCCACAGTCGCGCAGGCCATAGCGGTCCAAGACCGGCCGCGCCTGCGGCTTCGCGCGGAGCAGGTCGGGAATGATGGTTCGTGGGTCAGGCCAAGTGGATGGGTGCGTCATGGCGAGTCGCCTAACCTGCGTTGTCAACTGCCTCGCAAGCATCCAACGCCTGCGTGAGATCAGCAATCAGATCGTCAGGATTCTCGATGCCGACCGACAGCCGGATCAGCCCCGGCGGGATACCCGCGAGTTGAAGTTCTTTGTCGCTCAAGAGCGAATGGGACATCGAGGCGGGATGCTCGATCAACGTCTCGACGCTGCCCAGGCTGACGGCCAGCACTGCCAGCCGGGTGGACTCGACCAGACGGACTCCCGCCTGCCGGCCTCCCTTCAGCTCGAAACTGAGCATCCCGCCATAGCCAGTCATTTGCCGCGCGGCCAAGGCGTGTTGGGGATGGCTCGGCAGTCCTGGGTAAAACACGCGCGATACCGAGGGGTGCGACTCTATCGCCAGGGCCACGGCCTGGGCGTTGTGGTTGTGTCGCTCCATTCGCAGTGCAAGAGTCTTGATCCCCCGCAAGACGAGCCAAGCCGCGAACGGGTCGAGTGTGCCGCCGAGCAAGACCCGCTTCAGCCACAGGGGTTCCGCTACCTCTCGGCTGCACACGGCGCATCCGGCCAGAACGTCGGAATGACCGCCGAGATACTTGGTAGCGCTATACAGCACCACGTCGGCTCCCAGGGTGAACGGCCGTTGGTTGTACGAAGTGGCAAACGTGTTGTCCACCAAGGTAAGAATCCCATGCGCCTTGGCGATCTGGCAGACGGCCGCCAAATCGGTCAAGAGCGTGTGTCGGGCTCAGGTGTCATCCATCAAGCTCCTGCACTGCTGAGTATGCGACATCCGATGGCCTGGCATCCCACGATTTCACGGTTCATGGCTACTCGGCGACTGGTGAATGGCCACCTTTGCCGCGGCCTGTGACTTCCTCCATGGTGCGAATCGCGATTGCCGAATGGGCGTACGCGCCGCCGGCCCGCATCTCGGCCGCCACCCAGATTGCCTCCATGATCTCCTCGTCACTGGCTCCCTGTGCGACGGCAAGCCGCGTGTGTGCGTCGATGCAATAAGGGCACTGCGTGACGTGGGCAACGGCCACGGCAATAAGCTGCTTGAGCTTGGACGGCAGCGCTCCATCGGCAAACACCTGCTTGCTGAACGCGCTGAATGCCTTGCGGGTCTCGACTGCCAACTCGCGCCGCCGCTGGGCAATCGACTCGTCGATCGCCGGATAAGCCGATTCGTTCATCGCACTACCTCTTTGGGAAAAACTCACCGTGGCCGCACGCGGCAAACAGAAGCAGGTTCCCCCCAGGGCTTTCTTCATGCTCTGAAACGTGCGAATCTTGCTTTCGAGGTCCGCGACCTTGGCTTCCGCCCGCCGTTTCACATCTGCGGCCGGCATGGAAGGATCGCGCCGCAACGAGAGCAACTCCTTGATTTCTTTGAGGGCAAACGCGAGGTCCTTGGCCCGGCGAATAAATCCCGGCCGGGACACCGTGTCGTCATCGTACTCTCGAGAACCCGACGGTCGGCGCGGCGATTCTTCGATCAACTCCTGTCGTTCGTAGAACCGCACGGTCTCGACCCCGACGCCTGCACGGCGGGCCACCAGGCCAATGGTTTCGTGAGCGACGTTCTCATCGACCAGTCTCCCTGTCACCGGCATTATTGGCTCCGTACTATACTACAGAGTCAAGCAAGCTTGTTGACCGTGCTTTGCCGCGATGTCGCGAGTCACCCCCGGGCCGACATAACCTGGGACGCACGGAGTGGTTGGACAGTTTAGAAAGCGGGACCACCAGAGCGGGGCCGGGCCGCGTGCCGTGCCCATGGACGCCTTCAACCGGGCGATCGGGAACGATATCATTGCCGGCACGATGGCAGCCCGAAACCCTTACGGCCCCAAGAGCCCCTGGGCAGACAACGTGCGGGGACCCCGAATATCTCCCTCTTACGCACAAGCCATTTTTCGTGTCAATCTGGGCAATATATCTGAAATTCGACGATTATGGTCCTCGGTCTCGGTGATCCAGCAGAGATTCCGGGCTACTGGCAGAGTGTCGATGAGGAGAATATGATTGGGCCCGAAGGCGCATGCGATAGCCCCGGGAGCAGCTATCTGACCCCGACCGCATGGTAAAATGTGATATGGGAAGGTTTTCCGTCCCTTGCTGGGTCGATAGAAGTGACGGGTGAATATGAAGGTTCCATTGCCCGAGTTTGACAAGCCGCCGGTCGTAGAGGTAGCCCTCTCGGTTCAATTTGAGAAACGGGACTCGCTCGGCGTTCCCCAATTGGGGTATCTTTGGCGGTTCTTCCGAGATCGGTTCCCCAAGACAGATGAGCAACCACCTTTGGAGCCGGCATTTGAGCGATTTGGCCCGAAGTCGGGAGGCCGGCCCGGAGTGCGTTTGGAACTAACCACTGGGCTTCCAAGGCCGCGAGTGTGGCTCTTGAACGACGAGGGTTCAGAGTTGGTACAGATCCAGTCCGACCGTTTTGTGCGGAACTGGCGTAAACAAGAGGACGAAGACCAATATCCTCGCTATTCGTCATTGCGTGAATCGTTCCGTGCGGATTTTGAGCTCTTCTGTCGTTCCGTTGAGCAAGAGGGTTGGGGTCCCATCCAACCGAACCAGTGTGAGGTAACCTACGTCAATCTGATACCTGCGGGCGAAGGTTGGGATGAGTACGGTGAACTCGGGAAGATACTCACGGTGTTCTCCGGCAGTCACTCCAGTAATCAACTTGGAATCCCGGAAGAGGCTTCGTTGAGTGTCCAGTACTTGCTGAAGGAGGGAGACAAGCCGCTTGGTCGACTCTACATTGGGGCCAATCCCGTTGTTCGAGCGTCCGATGGGCAGGCGGCGTTTCGACTCACCTTGACTGCGCGTGGGAAACCAGACGTCGGTGAAATCGAAGGTGTAATGAAGTTCCTCGATAGGGGACACGAGGCCATTGTTCGCGGTTTCGCATCCGTTACTACCAACGAGATGCATGGGATCTGGGAGCGAAAATCATGAGCGTCGACCTGTTGGATAGATTCAGGGGCAGCGATGTGCTATCCCAATCTCAGTGGCGCCCTCCGCGACGTTCGTCCCGAAGCAACTTCAGGGTGTTGGACGACATAACGAGTCAATCACGTTTCGTGGCGATTCCATTTGGTGAAGTCCAACTCGTACTCGATGAACCGCCGCCTGAGTGGTGTCAGGATCAGCTTGCGGAAATCGCGGATCTCGGAAGTCTCGAGGCGGACTGGGACTCTTACGGGGCTCTCCCAGTGGCCCCAGAGTGCGCCGCGGCGGCGGTTGCCTTCCTGGTTGGCATCCTTGACAGAAGTACTCCAAGACCTTCGATCGTGCCCACTAGTCGCGGCGGAATTCAGTTCGAATGGCATCGTGGGGGTGCTGATCTGGAGATCAGAGTTGAGTCTTCCGACGTGGTTCAGGTCTACTTTGCGGACGAACGTACAGGTGAAGAAAGCGAAATCACCTTTTCCGACAATCTCCTGCCGCTCAAGCCACTGTTGGACCGCATTTCTACCTCGGACTGAGTGTCTTCGCCTGTCCTGATGCCGCCGGATAACCTGACCTACATTGACGATCCGACAATCGAGGACTCTGACCCATTATGGCGAAGAGTGCCGCCTCGGCATTTTGTCTTCGACCACAATCGGGGATGTTGCCGTCCTTCCTCTGCCGCCTTTGACGATCACCCTGACGGCTCACCCATGTCTGTCGTCCTGGGCAAAGAGGTTCTTGCTGCAGGCCGCGATGCGAGTTCTATTGTGGCAGGCTTCGAAGGCTTCGGACTTGTCTCATTTCCTGCCGAACTGGCTCGCTCGAAGGGGCAGGGGGTCATACGGAAACCTCTGGAGGATGAACCAGCTCACGCTGAGGTTTTCGGCAGAAAGACCAGGAGTGTGCAGAGGGCACTCGCAAAGGGTGCAAACTGGGTCTACTCTCCATCCCCGCAGTGATTTGTCGGGAAGTCGGCTGTATGACAAATCTCTAAGGCCTCCTCCCCAGTTATGGGTCTCCTATGGGCCAAATTGGCTCCGGAGTTATCTCGCTCTGCTGCTCGCGTGGCTTGCAGCCTCACGCGCGGGCGCGCGTATGTAAGCCGTTCGTGCAGCAACCGGAACTGACGACAAAGCCGCGGGGGGTGGGCGCAGAATGGGGCGCACTTCAGCGGCAACTCAAGGCGAGACGGGGCAGGGAACGGCCAGAAAGAAAAAGGCCCGCTCGATTCGGACCTTGTCTGTAACACGTTGCCGTTGAGTGCGTTAGGCGAAGAAAGTCAGGACGTGGCGAGTCCGGACGGAAGTAGGCCCGGCTGGATTCGAACCAGCAACCAACAGATTATGAGTCTGCTGCTCTAACCGTTGAGCTACGGGCCCAAGAGGGACAGACACCCAAGCAGTGCTCCGGGCTCGCGCCCCCACGCTCGGGTGCCATTCATTATCTCATCCATCCGGGGGACTGCAAGGGCTGCAAGCGCCCCGCTGCGATATGAGTCTTCCCCTGGATCTGCCGCCACCGCTTCCG
>CAYSCH010000005.1:61147-66435 GCA_964429355.1 uncultured Planctomycetaceae bacterium
CTCCCGCCATGGCGCCTGGTACGTCCCTTACACCACTTCAGCCAACACCCTCGCAATCTCGGCAAACATCACGCTCGCCTTGATCGGCTTGGTCACGTAGCCGTCCATGCCCGCCTCCAGGCAACGCTCGCGGTCGCCCTTCATCGCGTGGGCCGTCATGGCGATGATCGGTGTGCGGCGGTCGCTGCCCGATTGCTGCTCGCGAATACGGGCTGTGGCCTCGAAACCGTCCATCTCGGGCATCTGCACATCCATCAAGATCACGTCGCAGCTTCCTTTCTGCCAGGCCTCGATCGCCTCCCGGCCGTTGCTTGCCACCTCCACGGTGTGCCCATTCTTCTCGAGCACGCGAACGGCAAACTTCTGGTTCACAGGGTTGTCTTCGGCCAGAATGATCTTCAGCGGCTTGAGGTCGGCCGTTGCCGCCAAAGCTTCCTTGGGCGAGGACTTCGACTGCCGATCGTTGACAACCGCCACGCCCACAGCCGCGGCGATCGCATCGAGCAGGGCCGACTGCTTGACCGGCTTCATCAGGTGCGACGCCACACCCAACTCGCGGCACCGCTGCGAGTCGCCCGATCGGCTTGCAGAAGTGAGCAGGATCAGCTTCGTGCCGCTGTGGAGCGGGCTCGCGTTGACCGTCGCCGCCAGTTCGAAGCCGTCCATCCCGGGCATATTCACGTCGGATATGATAACCCCAACTGGCTTTCCGGCGTTCCTTGCCTGGTCGAGGGCCCGAAGCGCTTCCTGCCCCCCCTCCGTCACGATCGGCTCCATCCGCCAGTTCTTCAGCATCTCCTCGAGAATCCGCCGGTTGGTCTGGTTATCGTCGACCACGAGGATCGTCGTTCCCTTCAAATCCCCCAGTTTCAGTTCGACCGTAAGCCTTGTTGCCGCTTGTCCGCGCCCGAACCGGGTGATGAAACGGAACTGGCTCCCCTTGCCCGGCTGGCTTTCGGCCCAGATTCGCCCGTCCATCAGTTCGACAAGTTGGGCGGAAATCGCCAGCCCGAGCCCCGTACCGCCAAAGCGGCGCGTCGTCGAGGTGTCGGCCTGCTCGAAGGGACGGAAGATCGCCTCGAGCTTGTTCTCGGGAATGCCCACCCCGGTGTCTTCCACAGAGAAACGGAGCCACACGTCGTCGGCGTTCTCGGATTCCACGGCCACACGGACCACCACCTCCCCTTTCTCGGTGAACTTGATCGCGTTGCCCACCAGGTTGACGATGATCTGGCGGAGGCGGTGAATATCGCCGACCAGGTCGTCAGGCACGTCGGATTCCACATGGCATGCCAGCTCGAGATGCTTGCTGTGAGCCCGGACCGCAAGGGTGTTGAGCGTGTCGGCCAGCCCGTTGCGAAGTTCGAAGTCGATCGGGTCCAGTTCGAGCTTGCCGGCTTCGATCTTGGAGAAATCGAGAATGTCGTTCAGCAGGGTCAACAGCGATTCGGCCGATGACTTGACCGTCGTCAGGTACTCGCGTTGCTCGTTGGTCAGATCCGTATCGAGGGCCAGGTCCGTCATCCCCATGATTCCGTTCATAGGGGTACGAATCTCGTGACTCATGTTGGCCAGAAACGAACTTTTGGAGTGGTTGGCGTCTTCCGCGGCCTCCCTGGCGCGATGCAGCTCTTCCTGCGCCCGGGCGATCAGTCCCGCAACGAACCAGATCGAAGCGAAGATCAGCAAGAGCGATAGCAGCAGCGTGACGGCCGTCGTGGTGATGTGCTGGTTGGCGTTGCCCATGACCTCCGCCTCGGTGATCCGGGCAGCAAACCACCAATTGCACGACGAGATCGGCGCGTAGAAGTACCAGACCGGCTCGCCCGTCTCCCGGTCCACCATCGCCTGGAAACCCCGCGTCAGGCCGAGATCCGAGGCTGAACGTTTCTGGCTGCGGTGATGGGCAGCAAGATCCGAGAACGTGTCCCGCAGGATCTGGTTCGGTTTGGGGGGGTAAACAAACTGCCCTTCGCTTGTGACCACAAAGAAGTCGAGCTCGTCCGCGTCGCTCACCCGGATCTTCTCATTGAGCGGCTCGAGCGGAATATCGACCGTCGTCACGCCCCGGAACTTGCCGTCGCGAGAGAACGGCACCGCATGCGTACACATCAGGATATCGCCGGCCCCTTTGTCGAAATACGGCGCCGTCCACAGCGCCTTCTTCTGCTGGCGAGGCACACAATACCACGTCCATTCGGGCTGAGTATAATCGTAAGAATCGGTAGCGATGTCGAGTTGTGCCAGTACTTCTTTATCACGATAAACGTAGGGACTGAAAAGCCGGCGTCCCTCGAATGTTCCCGGCTCAAAAGCGATGGCTGCCCCGTAGATCAGCTCCTGCTGCGAAACGTTGGCTCGAAGCTGCCCATACAGTTGTTCTTCCGTCAACTCCGGACAGGTTTCGAGAAACGTGGCAGTCGAACGCGCGATCTGGGCGACTTCGCAGAGATCCGCGTCGAATTCGCTCGCAAACCGCCCAGCCAGTTCCGTCACGTATTGCTGCACGTCGTGCCGGGCTTGCCGTTTCATCTGCACCAGGCTGAACGTGAAGATTGCCACGTAGATGACGGTGATCGGTACAACCGTCAAGAACAGGATTTTCCAACGTGTCGCTTGTCGCATGATCGCACCGCTTCACTCGTGCGGTTCCCAGATTCGAAGGCAGGAGACTCCCCCGAATCTTACGTCACGCGATACCGGCTCGCTATCCCTTCCGCGGCATCGGAACGGCCTCGTACCTTGACCTCAGAAACCGTTGAGCCTTTCACAAAGACTCGCGACTTGCCGGGAGCAGGCCATTTCGGCTCGAGCGGTAGCTCGCCACCAGCCTTCAGTCGGCGCCCGTTGGCAACTCTGCCGCCCTGGGAGCCTGCCCTGAAACTGCAAAGGATCAGGCCGATCGGGCGGCCACCAAGGCTTCCGTATCGCCAAACCGGTCTTGATACCAGCGTTTGAACCGAAGCACCTGGGCCCGAGCCACGTCGCCGCGGAAATGGGTCATGCGGAAGCTCGTCACTTCGGCTGTTAGCCAGTATCGCTTCGCTTCGTAAGCGCCAACACCCAGATCGTAGTGCACGTCGCCCCGGCCGTGCCCGTCTTCCAGCATCGTGTGGTCGAGGACTACCCCTGGCGAGCCGGCGCGGAAGTCGGGATCGTAGCCCTTTCGCAGTCCGAAAACTCGGCCATTCATGTGGTAGTTGTAAGCAAACGCAACTGGCTGACCGTCAACCAGGATCAGGTTCAAATCCACCGCACCCGCACGCACGGCCGCCTCGTGGGCGTCGCGAAGAAAGGCCTCCACTTCCGCAGTGCAAATCGTGTTGCCCGTGGCCGACTCCGACTGCCAGCTTTTCTTGGCAATCGCAATGCACGCTTCGAACAGATCCCAGCGAGGATCGGCATCGCCGTAGGCGATCCCCTGCGGACGGTATCGCACGTAAGTCACATTGCCCAGATCCTCCAGACGGCGCCGACATCGCCGCACATTTTCACGCCAGCGGCTCGGCCGAGCTCTCCAGTACTCGTCCCATGTCTCAGGCAGGTCGACAACCGACCCTCGCATCCACGGTTGCTTTCGGGGACGAAACCCAACCTGAACCATCGCCCACTCCGTTCGGCCTCGATCCGACCGGTCGCAGTCGATCCACCGCAGGTCCATCACGTCCCAGTCCCGCGGTGTTTCCCGAAGGTGTCGCATGGCGGCCACCAGGGTGGCCGTCGGGTTGGGACCGATGGGGCCGTAGAACGAGCCCCAATCCTGCAACGGGTAGGTCAGAAAGCGAACCGGTCCAACCCGCGTCGGCTCCGTGACGACAACCAACGGCAGAATGCCGATCGTCTCACCCGCCGCCGACACAATCAGAACCCGCAACTGTTTGTCCGCCCCAAAATGCTGCCAGAACGTCTCCAGCCAATCGAGTGACTGAAAGAAGGTCGCATCGCGAGTCTTCAGCAGCAGGGAATGCCAGACAAGCCGGTAGGATGTCAGTTCTTCCATCGAACGGATTTCGGTGACTTCGGCCATGGCTTGCCTGGGGGAGAGAATGAAGAGAAGTCCGAGGCGATGCCCTTCAGGAGGAGCAAGGACCATTCCAAACTCTTGCGGATCCCGTGGACAAAGGGTCTTGAATCACAAACCACTGCTAAATAAAGACTTCCGAATAGCTCCCAGCTTTCCGTCCTCCTGGTTGCCCACCTGGATCGTTGCCCTGTGGCAACACCGATGTGTCGATGTCGCCGAATCACAACCTCGAGCCCTCCCATATCTCAGCGGTGGCCTTACCATTTACTGGACGATTTCGACATCTTCGCGATACGATAGAACCGTACCGGCCGGAACCGGTTTGCCGCCGTGGGGGGGGCTGCCGCCGTGCCCGTTTGTCAAACACAAGCAACGCAAACCGCGGGGAACTCTGCATGGCTGTCGATCAAGAAACGCTCATTGTCCAGTTGGAGGATGGGCTGGCAGAAGTCGTTCTGGGCAAACGCGACGTGATCCGCCTGTGCATTGTCGCGCTCCTGGCGGGAGAACACGTGCTGCTGGAGGACGTCCCGGGGGTCGGCAAGACGCTCATTGGCAAGGCTATCGCGCGCGTCGTTTCCGGCACGTTCCGCCGCGTTCAGTTCACTCCAGACCTCCTGCCCGCCGACATCACGGGCAGTAGCCATTTCGATTCGAAGCGAAGCGAGTTTGTCTTCAACCGCGGGCCGATTTTCGCCAATATCGTTCTTGCGGACGAAATCAATCGGACCACGCCTCGAACCCAGAGCGCCTTGCTTGAGGCCATGAGCGAGCGCCAGGTCTCGGTGGACGGCATGACCCACCCGCTCGAACGACCGTTCATGGTGATCGCCACGCAGAATCCGCTCGAATTCGAGGGCACCTATCCACTGCCCGAGAGCCAGTTGGATCGTTTCCTGCTGCGAATCTCCGTGGGCTATCCGGACCGCCGACACGAACTCCAGGTTCTCGTCGACCACCGCGACGGAGAACCGGTCGACCGTCTGGAACCGATCCTCACCAGCCAGCAGGTCGAGAGCCTGCAGAATGAAGTCCGCAATGTGCGAGTCGACGACTCGATCAACGAGTATCTGCTCAACGTGGTTCACGCAACTCGCAACTGTGAGGATCTCCACGTCGGCGTGAGTATTCGCGGAGCGCTTTCCTACTATCGGGCATGCCAGGCCCTGGCGATGGTCGAATGCCGCGACTACGTCGTTCCCGACGACGTCAAACGGCTGGCGGTGCCTGTCCTTGCACACCGTGTCGTCACCAAAGGTTACCT
>CAYSCH010000005.1:66445-70970 GCA_964429355.1 uncultured Planctomycetaceae bacterium
TTGGAAGCCCTCATCGGACGCCTCGTCGAGGAAGTGCCGGTTCCCACGTAACGGAGCCTCGCGATCTCCGCTCAGGGTGCAGCTGGGCATGTAGGATCCAGATGACCGCTGAACGCCGAACCCAACAAAACCCCCGACGACTTTCCCCCTATGCTCCACAGACGCCGCATTTCGCTCACCTCGGAGGGCCAGTACTATCTGGTCCTGATCAGCCTGCTGCTGATCGGCGCCATGCTGCGCGAGATCAACCTTTTGCTCCTTCTTTCCGCCCTGCTGGCCGGCCCCATGTTTCTCGGTTGGCGACTGGTGTTGATCACGCTTCGGGGGCTGAAAATCCGCCGCAAGATGCCCCGCGGCGTGTGCGCCGGCGATTTGCTGATCGTGAATCTCGAGGTCACAAACTCGCGGCGCAAGAACACCAGTTGGGCCCTCGTGGCGGAGGAGCAGATCGTGCGCATGAACGGCTCCCGTGAGGCCCCGGTCCGGCCGGCCGTGTTCTTCTCGCATATTCAGGCCGGGCAGACCCGCCAGCGCGAGTATCGCGGGCGTCTACCCCGACGCGGCCGTTATCGCGTTGGCCCCTTGAAGATCTCTACGCGGTTCCCTTTCGGGCTGTTTCGTGGAACCATCACCGTCGATCAGGTCGATACCCTGATGGTGTACCCCCGGCTGGGACGGCTGACCGCGGCCTGGCGATCGCGCCATCGGGAATCCCATGAAGGGACCCAGCGCCGGAAGCAGGGCCAGGCACGAATGTCGGGCGACTTCTACGGCGTGCGGGAATGGCAGAGCGGCGACAGCCGCCGTTGGATCCACTGGCGCAGCAGTGCTCGGCACAACATGCTGGTCGTTCGCCAGTTTGAGCAGCAGCGGCACCGCGACGTGGCCGTCCTGCTGGATCTGTGGGTGCCCGCCCGCCCAAAGACGGCCGAGCGCGAAAACGTGGAACTGGCCGTCAGCTTCGCCGCCACCGTGATTGCCGATGCCTGCCGCCGCGGCGGTGGCAATCTCCTGATGGCCGTCGGCGCCGAAACGATCCAATTGGCCGGCGGAGCAGCCTCGCCACCCGTCATGGAAGAGGTCATGGCCCAACTGGCCCTGGCGGAGGCAACTCCCGCCGCGAGCCTGGCCAGACTGGTCGACGCCGTGCTGCCGAAAACGAGTTCCGATGCCGAGATCGTCGTGATCACCTCCCGAAGCCTGACGGGCGAGAACTCCGCCATGGCAGTCCTCGAACGTCACAGCCAGCGCGCCCCGAACCGGCGAGTCCTCACCGTCAGTACCACCACCGACAAACTGGACGAGTTCTTCCACCTGTAATTCTTCCCATGTACATCCAGCGGCTCCTCGCAATCAACATGGCTGCCTTCGCGGCACTCGGGACAGTTCTGCTCGCCCTGGGCGAACAGAACCCGACGCTCGCCGTCGTGGCAGTGCTGGCGGCCATGACCGCCGTATGGATCACCGACATCTTCTCCCTATTTCGACTCAATCGCCGGATCACCAACCTGGCGGTCCTGCTGGCCGTGCTCCGATCGCTCTGGGAACTGTTCCAGATCCATGGCGCAGTGCAGGTCATGGCGATCGCCAATCTGCTCGCCTACGTGATGATTATTCTGCTTTTTCAGGAGAAGGATTTTCGAACCTGGTGGCACATCGCCCTTCTCAGCCTCCTCCAGGTCGCCGCCTCCGCCACGTTCTTCCAAGGCATCTGGTTTGCGCCGCTTCTGCTGATCTATTTCTTCACCGGTCTCTCCGCCGTTGCCCTTCTCTTCCTCCACCACGAGCGCACGCACTACCATCAGGTGCGGCACCATCCGATCCTGCCCCGTGAAACCCGTACGATCTCCGAGCGTTTTGGCGTCAACTGGCGAAGGCTGGGGAAGATTGCCTTGGCAACGTTTGTCGTCGGCCCCGTTTCCCTGTTTCTCGATTATGGCGAAACCGATGAAAGCAAACGTGCCCGAAAGCGATCTCGCCGCAAAGAGCATGGCAACGCCCGCTGGCCGTTGATTCACGACGAAGCCGAGTTCACCGGCTCGGCCGACAGCCTTGGAGGGCGAGCGGGTATCGGCGCCGAGTTCTACCGCCATTTGGCCGGCTTGATCCCAGGCACTCTCATGGTCGCCGTGGTCCTGTTTCTGCTGGTTCCACGCCTGGGACGGTTCGAAATCGGCCTGCGTCAATGGGGCTGGACTTCGGCGCCTGGCCCATCACCCGGGATCCGCACCACCGGCTTTTCCGACACGGTTCAGCTCGGCGAAGAAGGCACCCTGACCGAAGACCCCGAGGAGATCATGCGCATCAAGTTCTTGATGCCCGACTCGGATCGGGTCTACCCAATGAAGGGGACAATCTACCTCCGGGGAGCGCTGCTCAACGATTACGAAGACGGCAAGTGGGAGTTCGGACCGCGGCATTTTGACAGCCCGTCCGAGCTCACCCTTCAACCGGCAGGCAATCTGCAGCCCGGTCTCGTGCGCCAGCAAATCGCCCTTCGTCCGCTCAACCGGCAGGAACTGTTCTGCATCTGGCCGTTCGTGGCCATTCAGCAGGACTCGCGGATGGCAATCGACTATGCGACCAGCCGGCTGTTCCGGCGACGTTCCAACCGTGTGGAACGCTCTCCCTACCTTCTCGGCACCTATGCGTTCGTCAATGGAGTCCAGGTTCCTCTCGCTCCGAGCCTGTCGGCAGTGCCCAATCTTGACCAACTGACGGACTTGCCGGATCTCAAGGAGTTCATCAAGACCGCCGACCAGTGGATGCTGGAATCCAAGCTCGACGAGACACAAGTTGTCGATCGCGCCCGTTACCTCGAATCGAAGTTCACCCAGTCCGATCTGTTCCGTTACAGCCTCGAGGGGCAGGCACGGACGGCTGGCGTCGACCCGGTTGAAGACTTCGTCGTCAACAAACAACTCGGACACTGCGAATACTTCGCCTCGGCCCTGGCCCTCATGCTGCGAAGCCAGGGAATCCCCTCGCGAGTCGTCAATGGTTTCGTCAGCAATGAATACGACACTCGCGGCGAATTCTATCGCGTCCGGCAGCGCGATGCTCACTCGTGGGTTGAGGCCTACATCGGTCCCGAATACCTCCCCCAGGATCGTCCTTTCGGACGCGGCGACATCGATTGGCGGCATGGCGGATGGCTCCGGCTCGATCCAACTCCTTCCCGCAGCGCAGAGACCGGCCTGACAAGCCTGGTCGGCAACGTTAGAAGCTGGTTCGAGTGGATGCAGGATGCCTGGGTCGACTATGTGGTTCAGATGAACGGGGTCACACAGCGGCGAGCAATCTACGACCCCCTCAAAGCGTTGGCCCTCAGCCTGAAGCAAGAGCTGATCGACGCCGACGGATGGAGCGGTCTTTGGGGCGTCCTTGCCGGCCTGCCGGGCCGGTTGCGGGTCCTGCTGGCCGATGCGGGATGGTTCAGTTGGATCGGAGCATCGTTCCTTCTCAGTGCCCTCGGCTTCGGATATCTCGGCTATCGGCTTGTGCGCTGGATCTTCCGGATGACCGCCCGGTTTCTGCACCGCAGACGTTCTCGGGCAGGATACCGTTCTCATGTCGCTTTCTATCGCCGACTGGAGTCGATCCTGGTTCGCCGCGGCCTGCGGCGGCGAGCCGGCCAGACTCATCGCGAGTTCGCCCACTACGCCGGCAACTACCTGGCCGATTCCGACGGAAGCTCCATCGAATCGGCAGCACTCCTGGTCACCGACGCCTTCTATGAAGTCCGTTTTGGAGCCGGACGTCTGGACAGTGCCCGCATGCAGAGGGTAGAACAAGCTTTGCACGACTTGGAAAATGCAGCTCGCGGCCAACCTGACGCGCCAGCGGGGACCGATAGGTCCACCCCCTAGGATTACCCCATGAAAATCGGCCTGACCGGATACCAGGGATCGGGAAAAAGCACTTTGTTCGAGTGGCTCACGGGCGTTGCGCCCGATCACGCCATGGCTCATTCCGGGCAATCCGCAATGGCCACCATACCCGAGCCCCGGATCGAGGCCCTCTGCGGGATCTACCATCCCAAAAAAGTCACCCGGGCCTCCCTCGAAATCGTCGATACCCCCGGCCTGAGCCGAACCCACGAAGGCAACGCGGCACGCCTCGCCATGATTCGAGAGGCGGGATGCCTTGTCCTCGTCGTGGCGGCCTTCGACGGTTCCGATCCGGCCGTTGAGCTCAACCGATTCGAAGAAGACCTGATGCTGGCCGATATGGATCTCGTCACTCGCCGTCTCGAGCGGGTCGACGAGTCGCTCAAGAAGCCGCTGCCGCGCGGTGAAAAGGAATCGCTCGCCCACGAACAGCACACCCTGAGCCTGGTCCTCCAGCGAATGGAGGCCGGTAACCCCCTGCGCGAAGATGAGATGACCGAGGAGCAGCGCAAGGTGACGCGGGCGTTCCGCCTTCTCTCAGAGAAGCCGAGAATGGTGGTCGTCAACACCGCCGACGATGAAGACAACCCCGCGCGTTTCAGCGGTTGTGCTCCGGAGGGCGTTCCCCTGTTTCC
>CAYSCH010000006.1:0-2703 GCA_964429355.1 uncultured Planctomycetaceae bacterium
GGGTGTGCACATCCATGCCCGTGGGAAACTCTTACGTTTTGTGAGGGCTTCTTAGCCTTTGACGGCCTTGCGGCCGGCGGCCAGGAGGAGCGAAATCTGATCGACGTCGTAGACGCAGCCGCCCCAGGTCCCGCCACCGGCAAGCTGGAGCTGGGCCCAGAGTCGAGTCTCGGCGGGAAGGAGCGGATCGGGGGAGAGATCTTCGCGGATGGGGCGTTGGGCGAGGATCGCGGCGCCCTGCTCGGCCGTGCAGTCGCCGAGCGGGTCGCCGACGAAATCGACCGTGCCTTCGAGCTTGACCGGATCGACGACGATGCGGATACGGTCGCCGTCGCGGACCTTGCCCAAAGGGCCGCCGGCGAGGGCCTCGGGGCCAACCATACCGATGCACGCGCCCGTGCTGACGCCGGAGAAACGGGCGTCGGTCACGAGGGCCACCTCATGGCCGAACGAGAGATACTTCAGGGCGGAGGTGAGCTGGAAGGTCTCCTCCATACCCGAGCCCAGGGGACCGCGGCAGATGAGGAGGATCACGTCGCCCGGCAGGATGGGGTGATCCGTGGTCCCTTTGACTGCGGCAATCGCGTCGGTTTCGCGGACAAAGACCCGCGCCGGGCCCGTCTTGCGATAGACACCGTCGGCGTCGAGGACCTTGGGGTCGATGGCCGTGCTCTTGATCACGGAGCCTTCCGGAGCCAGGTTGCCCCGGGGGAAGCAGGTCGTGCTGGTGACGCCCAACTGCCTGGCCCGTGCGGGGGACATGATCACGGCGTCGGGGTCGACACCGTCGCTGTCGAGGAGCCGCCGGCGAAGAACCTCGCGGCGAGAGGACTTTTCCCACCACTGGAGGACCTCGCCGAGGGTCCGGCCGCTGACGGTGAGCACGTCGAGTTTGAGGAGGTCCATCGCGCGGAGGTGGAGCATGACTTCGGGTACGGCGCCGGCCAGGTAGGCACGCAGCGTGGGATGGTTGACCGGCCCGTTGGGCAGCACGTCGACCAGCCGCGGCACGGCCCGGTTGATCCGGGTCCACTCGTCAATCGTCGGGCGCTCCAGTCCGGCGGAGTGGGCGATGGCGGGGATATGGAGGACGAGGTTCGTCGATCCGCCGAAGGCCGCATGGACGACCATGGCGTTGTGAAGTGCATCCTGGGTGACGATCTGGCTGGTGGTGATGCCGCGTTCGGCCAGGGCCATGAGGGCCTTGGCACTACGGCGGGCCATGTCGAGCCAGATCGGCTGGCCGCTGGGGGCCAGGGCCGAGTGGGGCAGGGCCAGTCCGAGTGCCTCGCCGACGACCTGGGCGCTGGCGGCGGTGCCGAAGAAGTGGCAGCCGCCGCCGGCCGATGCGCAGACCTGGCAGCCCCGTTTTTTCGCGTCGGCCAGAGTGAGTTCGCCACGGGCGAAACGGACGCCGATCGATTGGATCTTGCCGGTATCTTCCCCTTCGGTGGGCGGTAACGTGACGCCGCCGGGGACGAGCACACAGGGCAAACTTCGAAAGCTAGCCAGGGCCATCATGGCGGCGGGGAGGCCCTTGTCGCAGGTGGCGATGGCCATCACACCTTTGGCCGTGGGGATGCATCGGGCCTGGCGGCGCATGACGAAGGCGGCATCGTTTCGATAAGCGAGGCTGTCGAACATGCCGGGCGTACCCTGGATCCGCCCGTCACAGGGGTCGGTGCAATAGGCAGCGTAGGGGACCGCCCCGGCCCGCTTGAACTGGTCGGCACAGGCGGTGAGGGCGAGTCCCAGCTCGAAATTGCCCGTGTGGTGGGCCAGGGCGATGGGCCGGCCGTCGTGACCGCGGATTCCGCCCATGGTGCTGAGCATGATGAATTGGGGGCCGGCCAGTGCGGCGGGGTCCCAGCCCATGCCGGCATCCTCGGTCATGCCGAAGGCGTCGCCGCTGGGCCGGTAAGTGAGCATATCGGCCGTGAGCGGGATCTCGCCTTCGGGACCGGGTCCGTGGGTGATCACGTCGAGATCGGAAGGACTGGCAGAATCGAGGAGTTCCTCAGTCGAGAAGTGACGGGCGCGGTCGGCAGGCGGCACGGCGGAACCTCGTGGGAAATGGTGAAGGCGGACAACAGATTACGCGGGGGTTTTTAGAGCCGCTAACAGAACCATTGGCTGTGCACATCGATGCCCGTGGGAAAACCTATACGTTTTGTGAGGGCTTCTTGTTACCTGGGAGAATCGTTCGTCGTGCCAGCGGATCTGGGCGCGAGGCAATCGGCGAGGGGCTGGCCGTCGGGGCCGGTGATGCGGAAGGTTTCGATCACGATCTGGCCCGGACCCTGGGCCGGATCGAGGCGAAGGGAGAGGGCCTCGCCCTTATTTGGTAATGTGATCTGGTAGGTGTGGAACTCTGCGTCGTGCTCGGGCTGGAAGATGGTGCTGCGATCGCGGAAGTAAGCGGGATTGATTCCCTTCTGGTGCCAGAAGAGCTGGCCGGCTCCCTTGGCCGTGGATTTCATCCGCAGTTCCACGGTCAGGGGACCGGCCGGAAGGGGTTTTTGGGGCAGCCACTGGAAATGGGGATCCCCGCCGGTGCTGGTCAGGTGAAGACGGCCCTCTTTCAGTTGGATGGAGCAGTCTCGCATGGCGGCCAATCCGGGGGCCAGCTTCGAGTAGTTTGGATTGGGCAGGGGCACGACGGCGCCGGTGCGTTTGAGGAAGTCTTCGATGAGTGCATCAAGT
>CAYSCH010000006.1:2743-44493 GCA_964429355.1 uncultured Planctomycetaceae bacterium
ATGCGAATCAGTTTCCAGTCGCCCTGGTGCACGGAGACGGCCGGGGGCAGATGATCGGGGACGGCCGGCCCATGGGGGAAGAAGGTGAAGATGGGGCGATCGGCCGGCATTTTGTCGGCCTGGCCGCGGAGGGCCGGCAGGATGCTGATCCCGTCGAAGATCTGGTTCGGCTTCGGGGCCAGCCCGAGCCCGTCGAGGAGCGTGGGATAGAGGTCGGTGCTCTGGATCGCCACGTCGCAGCGGGATTCGGCCTGGACGATTTTGGGCCAGACGACGACGCAGGGAACGCGGACGCCTCCCTCGTACATGGTGGCCTTGCCGCCGCGGAGCGGCACGTTGCTGGTGGGCGTGGTGCCATCAATTTCGTTGTACATGTTGCCGCCGTTGTCGGCGTAGAAGATCACGATCGTGCGATCGGCGATCTGGAGCCGGTCGAGCGCGTCGAGCACCTTGCCGACGTTGTCGTCGAACGATTCGACCATGGCCGCGTAGGTGGGGCTCCTTTGAGGATCGTTGGGATCCACCCGCTGGCGGTGCTTTTCGATCAGCGACGGTTTGGCGTCGAAGGGGGCGTGGACGGAGAACTGCCAGTAGTTGAGGTAGAACGGGCCGTCTTTGTGCTGCTCGATGAAGGCCACGGCCTCGTCGCCCATGCGGTCTTCGATGTGCTCGGCCGGGGCCCGTTCTTTGAAGTTCGGGAACTTCCAGGGCGCCACGTAGCTGCCTGCTGGTCCGGGGCCGGGCCAGTGGGGCACGTCGACGTCGAACCCCTGGTGGAGCGGATCGTAGGGTTCGTGGCCGAGGTGCCACTTGCCAAAGTGGCCCGTGGCGTAGCCGGCATCTTTGAGGGCTTCGGCCAGGGTGTAGTACTCGGTGTCGAAACGGGTGGCGCTCTGGCAGATCAAAGCCTTGCTGGCGGGGGGACCGGTCTTTGCCACCGACGGGGCCATTTGCACTTCCTTGACGTGACAGACGGGCGAGGTGATTCCGGTCCGGGCCGGAGTCTGGCCGCTGAGGATACTGGCGCGAGTGGGGGAGCACAGCGGGCTGGCCGAGTAGGCGCGGGTGAACAGCATGCCGCGGGCGGCCAGCCGCTCGATGTTGGGGGTCTGGTAGAACCTGGTGGTTCCGTAGAGGGTCGTATCACTCCAGCCCAGGTCGTCGGCGAGGATGAGAACGACGTTGGGTTTTTCGGTTGCTGCGGCGTGAACACTGGCGCCGGCGAATGCCGCGAACAGTACGGGCAAATGTGCGACAAAAGCGCGTTTCATGGGACTGGCGAGTTCTGAGTGATGAGCAAGGAATGTGACGGATCAGGTTTGCAGCCTGCCAGAGAAGGAGGCGATTCTGGTAACGTGGGGTCAGGTGGAACGCCGAACATCAATCAACGGATTTCGGAGCGGGGGCGCTGCCCCACCAGTTCTTGTTGGGCTGGAAGTTGGGGTCGAGGAAGCCGGCGTGGTGTTTTTCCAGGGTCTGGAGGCCCTTGGTTTCGACTTCTTGTTGCTGTTTGGCAGCCAGGTCGGCGTTGTAGTTGGGATTCTTCGTGGGGAGCTTGGCGCCGGTCTCCTGGAGGTAGCGGTCGATCTTGGCGCGGAGTTTCCCGGCAATCTCGGGAGTCTTGGCCGCCAGATCGGTCTGTTCGGCAAGGTCGTCGGCAAGGTTGTAGAGTTCATCGCGGCCGTCTTCGTAATAGTGGATCAGTTTCCAGTCGCCCGAGCGGATGATGGCGCAAGGTTCGCCCCCCTGATTGCCATAGTGCGGGTAGTGCCAGAAGAGATCGCGCTCGGGGATCTGCTGGCCTTTGAGGAGCGGCACAAGGCTGACGCCATCGAGGTGCTGATCGGGCCTGGGCGGCAGGCCGGCCAATTCGAGAATCGTGGGATAGAAATCGGTGTGGATAACCGGCGTGTCGCAAGCGGCGCCCGAGTCGGCCATGCCGGGGACGCGGATATAGTAGGGTTCGCGAATGCCGCCTTCCCATTGGCGGCCTTTGCCGCCCCGCAGCGGCAGGTTCGAGGTGGAGTAGGCGTCGCCGGAGGAGACACCGCCGTTGTCGGAGGTGAAGACGATGACCGTGTTGTCGTCGAGTCCGAGCTCGTCGAGCTTTGCCAGCACGATTCCGACGCTCTCATCCATGGCTTCGATCATGCCGGCGTAGATGGGGCAATCCTGGACCTGGCGGACGGGGAGGGTACGGTCGATGAGGAAACGGTTGCCCTGGTGGGGGCTGTTCATGGCCTTCTGGCGATACTTGGCCCATTTTTCCTGGGTGGTCTGGATGGGGCTATGGACCGAATAGAAGGAGAGGTAGGCGAGGAACGGCTGGTCCTTGTGCTCCTCGATGAACCGGGCCGTTTCCTGGCCGAGCCGGATGGGAAGCGACTGGCCATCGGGCCCGTCGGGGAGGTTAGGGTTTTCGTAAGGGGAGAAGTAACCACCCTTGGGGCTGCCTGCATCCCAACCGCCGGCGTTCAGTTCGAAGCCGTGGTCGGTCGGCCAGGAGCCCTGGCTGCCAAGGTGCCACTTGCCGGCGAAGAAGGTCCGGTAGCCGCCCTCGCGGAGTGCCTCGGCGAGAGTCGTCTCTTCGTGGGCCAGGTTGTGGTTGTAGTGGGCGGGGAGCAGGCGGGTGTTGCGATTCCAGGCTGTGCCTTCGGCGGCGCCGATGTAGTCGGTGATGCCGTGGCGCGGGGTGTACTTGCCGGTCATGATGCTCGCCCGTGAGGGGCTGCAAACCTGGCAGGCCGCGTAGCCCTGGCGAAACCGCATGCCGGTCTTGGCGATGCGGTCGATGTTTGGGCTTTCGTAGTAGGAACTGCCTTGGACACTCAGATCAAAGTTCCCCAGGTCATCGGCGAGGATGAAGAGGAAGTTGCGTTTGGGCTGGGCAGCCGAAGCCGTTGCTGCGATGAGCGTCGCGAGGAGGACTGCCAAGGGGAACGGGAGGCGCATGGTTGGGAGTCCTTGTTCGGCTCGAGGTTGGGGAAGGGAGGTTGGCGGTAGTGAGTACCCGCGAGGAAAAGGCGATCGAGGGAATTGTGGACAGAGAATGACGGATTTCCGGTGTCAGGGGCATTGGAAGGGTGAAGAAGGAGGGTCAACAGGGAACGGATTGTGGCCATTTCGCGAGGTGGACGATGGGGCGCTGGGTTTGGGGGGAGAGTCAAGCCAGGGCGAGCTGGCTGACGGTGACTGGCAAGGCAGGAGGAATAGGTAAATGGTGCAGGGCAACTTTGCACGCAAATTGAAGTTTTCTGACACTTTTACCTCGGAAGTGGCTCCTTGAATTGGGGGATCGCTTTCCGTATTCTTCCCGGTTGATTGTTTTCAATGTGGTCACGAATTGGCGGCATGTTTCTGGGCCTTGTGCCATGGGAGAGGGGCTGTTTTTCAGGGAGTTGATTGGGTGGCGAATGTTATTGGTGGTATTCGGGCGAGGCGGCGAATGGATCTATTCATAAGAACAGTATATACACATATATCGTTTTTATGTCCAGCGTTTTTTTGGCCACCCCGCGGAAGAGTGAAGGAACGGACGCGGATTTGTGTCTACTGGCGTCAGGCGAAGTGGCACTGTCCGACGGTTGGCGGGCGCCACCGCTACGGACCAGCTAATTCTCAAATGCCATGACCTCGACCAGGTGGCGGCCGGAGTTGGCGGAGTTGTGGGTCTGGGTGATGCGGAGGTATCGAACCGGCAGGGGAGCGAAGGTGCAGGTGTAGCCTTCCGGTGTCGCCGGCTGCTGGTTGTCGCGGCGGTCGGCCAGGGTGGTCCAGGTCTGGCCGTCGAGAGAAGTCTCGATCAAGAAGCCGTAGTATCGGGCGTCGCCGTAGTAGCCGACCACGACAACTCGGCCGACGGTTGTGGGCTGCTGGAGGTCGACCTGCCACCAAGCCGGCTCGGGGTGCGAGTTGACGTCGGTCGCCCAGAAGCTGCCGGGATCGGAGGCATAGCCGTCGTTGGCCAGATGCATGGGGTGCGGCGACAGGGCGTGCGAGCAGGAGGTCGGCTTGCCGGTGGTCAGGCTCAAGGCATCGGGCTTGAACTGGTCGGCGTAGCGGGTCCAGAGCTCCTTGGCCAGGGCAATGCTGTCGCCGCTGGGCGCGTCCGGGAAAGTCGTCGGCTCGTCGGACCAGGCCAGCATCCACTCGTGAAGCTTTGCCTGGAATGCCTCTTGATCCAATGGCTGGCCGGTTTCAAGGGCCTGCCTCTCTGCGGCCAGGTAGGTCTTCCAGCGTTCGAGGTAGAACCCATTGAGCATGCCGGACCATTGCTTGCAGGCGTAATCGTTGATGCTGGTCGTGGCGCCCCAGAGCGTGAGCACTCGCCGGGCGTTCCACTCCATCTGGGCTTTTTCCGCATCGGTCTGGCCCCAGCGACGGGCGTCGGCCAGCCACTTGCCCAGCAGGAATTCATGGCGGGTTCCGAGGAGTCTGTCCAGATCGCCGATCAGGGTGAGGAATCGCTGGGTTGCAGCATCGAAGGCGGCCAGATCGCCCGCCTTGTGCGCCTTGACGATTTCACCCTGCAACTGGCCGGCGTGGTTGGCCAGGACCTGACGGGCCAGATTGACCAGGTCGAAGCGGTAGGCGTCGGACTCGCCCAACCGATCGGATGCCGCCAGAAGAGCCCGCCAGGCGTCGGCCAGGCGAAGATTGCTGTAAGACGGCCCGCCGGGCCGCCCGGCCAGGGTCGGCGGATGCTCGATGATCGAGCGGGTGCGAACGGGGCCATCGTAGACCGTGGTCAAGAGGAGTTGCCAGGCCTTCTCGGCATCGGGATTGGCCTTTCCGTTGCGGCAGGCGGCATAGTCGGCGATCCAGGCCTCGAGGTCGACGGGTTCATCGCGCCAGGCCATTTCGAACATGAGGTCGTAGACGACCGGGTTGTAGTCGTTGCCCTCGTTGACGAATCCGAGCCCGACGAGCCCCGTGCCAAGCGGGTCGGTGCGAGCGGCCGGAAGATCGGTGTTGATCCCTTTCAGGGATCCGCCGAGGGAGACGGTGCAGCCGTAGTTCTGGATATTGCACCAGAGCCAGGGCTTGCCGCAGAAACCTTCGGTCCGGCTCCATTGGGGCATGTTTTCGCAGGCCAGGTCGAGGCAGAGCATCTGGTCGTGCTCGACGGCACCCAGAAAGGCCTCGATTCGCGGCTGCGTCCAGAACGATCCCTGATTCAGGAAGATCCACGTCTGCAGTACCCAAACGGCCTCC
Organism: uncultured Planctomycetaceae bacterium; assembly: GCA_964429355.1. Lineage (GTDB taxonomy): Bacteria > Planctomycetota > Planctomycetia > Pirellulales > Thermoguttaceae > JAAYAY01. Next base: position 7,958 of record CAYSCH010000006.1, read on the forward strand.
GGATCGTGCTGTGCAAGCCCGTCGTAAATGGCCCGGCTGAGGTTGGCCAGGTCGCGGGGATCGCCGCTGGGGGGCAACATCTCGATGAAGGTGTCGGCCGCGTAGAGATGGCTGGTGCCGAAACGCTTGTGCTGCTCCTCCATCCACAGTGCGGCGATTTTCGCGAATCGTGGATCGAGCGGATCCAGCAGGCTCGTCTCCCAATCGATCCAGCGGATGCGGTAGAGTTTCGCGTCGGGAAACAGTCGTCCGACGGCCTGGGGAACGTGGCCGGTGAAGCCCTGAAGGACGGGCGTCATGCCCAATTGACGCTGGCGGGCGAGAATCATCTTGCCCAACGCTTCATGTTCGGAGATCCACCTGGCGGGCAGCGGTCCACCCCAGCCGTCCAGGCAGCCCATCCACTGGAAGGGCAGATAAGGGGGCCCGGCCAGAAAGTCGGTGATCTCCTGGTCGCTCATTCCCAGCCGCCTGCAGACGGCCTGCCAGACGGCTTCCTGGCCGGTGACCGAGAGGGGCATATTGATCCCATTGAGGGCCATCCAGTCGATGAGCCGTTCCCACTGGTCCCAATCGTACCACGGCAGGGAGTAGCCGAAGCAGCAGTAGTTGAGGAAGTAACGATGGCGGGCCCAGCTCGTGCGCCGCACCTTCGGCTCGACGGCGGGGAGCGGATCGGGGAGGGTCAACTGCTGGCCGCACCAGGAGACGTGGCATCGGCAATAGTGCTTGAGGTACCAGTTCAGCCCCATGGCCATTGACACGCCGCTGTTGCCGCGGATCACCACCTGGCCCTGGCTCGCTTCGAGTTCGAACACGTCGCGCCCCTCGTCGGAGGCGACGAACTCCAGTGCAAAGCGGTCAGCATGGTCGGGGAGCAATCGCTGGACCAGTCCTTGGGCGGCTACGCAGGCCTCCGAGCCGATCGGGCTGGAGGGCTCGCCCGCCGGCGCGCTGAGTGGGGAGATGCTGGTGACGAGGAGGAACGCTGCAATGAGATCCATACGCACGGATCGGCGAGGGCTGGCGGCGGGCATGTTGACTCCCTGCGATTGGCGAGGTGGGATGGGCTTGGCATTCAGTTTAGCGGTCTGGGAGGTGAATTCCAGGGACTTCCACGACTGGCTACCAACGATTGGGCAGAAGGCTATAATGTGGGAGTGCATCCGGGTGGGCGCGTTTTGTCTGAAACCTAATTGAGCATTCAAGTTATGGCGACGAATCAGGAACGGGGCCCCTTATGCTGACGCGACTGAGAGTGAAGGGCTTCAAGAATCTCGCCGATGTGGACGTGGCGTTTGGGCCGTTCACGTGCGTTGCCGGTGCCAACGGCGTTGGGAAATCGAACCTGTTCGACGCGATCACGTTCCTCAGCGCCATCTCCTATCTTCCGCTGATCGATGCTGCGCGCTGTGTTCGTGATGAGAAGAATCGCAGCAACGAGGTGAGAAGCCTTTTCTTCCGAACCGGCGATGAGACGGTCAATGAGATGACGTTTATCGCGGAGATGTTGATTCCGGCGGAGGGAATCGACGAACTGGGGCAGCCAGCACAGGCTTCAATTACGTTCTTGCAGTACACGCTCGTGTTGGGGTACGAAACGGACCCAGAGATTCAACAGGTTGAGCGACTGGTCGTCATTCGAGAGGAATTGCAGCATATCAAAGTCGGGGACGCTCCCAAGCGACTTGCCTTCGAACATTCACGGGAATGGCTGAAATCGGTTGTGAAGGGTCGCCGAAGCAGCCCATTTATTTCGACGGCTTCCGAACCGGGCAACACGATCGTGAAGTTGCACCAGGAAGGTGAACGGGGCCGGGCAAGACAACTGCGTGCCTCGAAGCTTCCGCGAACGGTCCTGTCGAGTACGAACGCTACTGAGAGCCCAACGGCATTGCTCGCCAAACGCGAGATGCAATCGTGGCGACTGCTTCAACTCGAGCCGACGGCGTTAAGGAACCCTGATCCATTCAATGCCCCGACGCACATCGGTGCGGATGGTTCCCACATGGCCGCAACGCTGAATTATCTTGCGAGGACCCAAGCGAATGGCGGCACGGGGAACGGCGATAACGCGGCATTGCTCGCAAGAGTCGCGAATCGACTGTCAGAACTTGTCGAGGACATCCACTCCGTCAATGTCGATGTCGACAACCGCCGGGAACTGTTGACGCTCCAGGTTGTCGACCGTAGCCGGACGCTTCATCCTGCTCGCGCCCTTTCTGACGGCACGCTTCGTTTCCTTGCTCTATCGATCCTCGAACTGGATACGAGCGCCCACGGTCTTCTGTGCTTTGAAGAACCCGAGAACGGAATCCATCCCGAGCGAATACCATCTATGCTTCGATTGCTCAAGGACCTTGCCACGGACACAGACGAAGAAGTCAGCAAGGACAATCCTCTTCGGCAGGTGATCGTGAACACCCATTCGCCGACAGTCGTCGGGCTGGTGGACGACGCCGATCTCTTGGTAGCCGAACCTTGTGAGGTTTCCGTGAACGACCACCGCTGTCGCGCGGTGACCTTCTCGTGGCTTGAAGGAACGTGGCGTCAGGACATGAAGCCGGAAGAGCGTACTCTCGCTCGCGGCAAACTGAGATTCTACCTGAATCCGTTGGCTGTGGCAGAGGACACGGAAGCCGAACTGGACGAAGACGCGATGAAACAGCAGACAAGACCACGGCGCACGCCCCGCCGAGTGAAAGACCGCCGCGACCTGCAACCTTTCCTCCCGAATGTTCCGTGGCTCGAGGATGAATAGTCTCAAGTTCACCCTTCTCAGCGACGGCTCTTCGGATGAAGTGCTGATTCGTCACCTTGAGTGGCTAGTACGTCGGCATGTTGCACCGACGACAACCATCCAGTCAGAATGGGCCGATTTGCGCTCGTTGCGAGAGAAACCCATTGGTCTTGCAGAACGTATCAAAAGAGCGCTCGAATTCTATCCATGTGATGTATTGTTCGTTCACCGAGATGCGGAGCGACAAGATCCTCAGCATCGATACGACGAAATTGCCAACGCCATCGAGTCAATACCCTCTGTGACAGAAGCGATCGTCGGTGTCGTGCCCGTCCGCATGCAGGAAGCATGGCTGTTGTTCGACGAATCGGCTATTCGGAGGGCAGCAGGAAATCCGAATGGCCGACAGGATCTCGCATTGCCCCGTTTGAACCGCCTCGAAGGTGTGGCTGAAGCGAAGTCGGTTTTGCTTCAATCTCTGCGCACTGCAAGCGGCCTGACCGGTCGCCGGCTGAAGCGATTTCAAGATCGAGCTGCAACTCGGCGTGTGGCCGAATACATCGAGGATTTCTCGCCGCTGCTTGTGCTCGACGCGTTTCGGAGGTTGGACTCAGACATCCAGGCGGTGTTCCGTTGCCGCGGTTGGACAAGTGGAGCGCGGGACGAAGCAGAATAATCTCGCAGTCCTTGGCTCCGCCGCAGATTCTCCTTGCTGACGGCGGACTTTGAGGTCAAGTGCTGCCGGGAGAGTTTTGAGGCAGTCCGTCTACTGTTCCGTGTTGGCCGGCGGTGGAGGGTTCGGGACTTTCTCAGACGAAGGGAGAACCTGCGGCGGTGCAGTCGCTCCTGGCTGGAAGGGTGAGGGGGCCGGCGAGAGCGGTCGCGGCGCGGCCGATACCTGCGCCCCGGCCGGCCGTTCGACATGGATATGCGGCAGGAGCATCATGACAACGATAAAGAACGCGAGGGCCTCGATCGTGAGCAGGATGCCTTGGAGGGAGGGCCAGATGGCGGCCGTCAGGGTGATGGCCATGATGGCCGCAGCCGGCAGCACGACGCCGAAGAGGGCCAGGCCGAAACGCATCGCCGTCATGGCGCGGACGGCGATGATCAGTACGGCAAGCCCGGCCGAGATCAGGACGGCGGGACCTAGGGAGATGTATTCCTGGGCAAAATACATGAGTGGGTAGGCGCCGGCAAAGGTCCCCACGGTCAGTACCAGCATCCAGCGATCGAACCGGGCGATCGAGGCCGCATGGACGACCAGGCCCACGAGGAGACCGAAGGCGACGACGCTGATCGGTCCCAGCCATGTCAGTTCGCCGAGTTGATCGATAGGGGCGATGCCCAGCACATCGAGCCGGACGGGCTGACCGAAAAGAAGCCGTTCGTACTTCCAGGTGTAAGTCGTCTTGCCTGCTGCCCGGCTCAATTCGGTGGGCTGAAGGGAGAGTTCCAGGAGCCGGATGTCGGATCCGTTAGCAACCATCGACACCTCGAAGCTCTCGAGGATGCCGCCGGCTGGGACGGATAGTTCGTAGAGCCCTTTGCCGACGGCCGTATAGGTGATGTCGAGCAACGTCGGTTCGGCGCGGAGAGGGCCACGCCAGACGAGTTTGCTGTCGCGCAAGGAGACCTCTTCGCTGGGCTGGTCACCGGCTTTGATCGACAGGTCCGCCAGGGAGATGACTTGCGGCGGGAGCGGCAGTTCGATTTCGCAGTCCGTGCCGGTTGGGTCCTCGCCGACGGCCTGGATCTCGCCGGTAAAGCGAGCCTCGTAGATCGATTCCGGCGTGGCGGTGCCCACGCTGAGTTTGGGCGTGAGCGTTACGTCGGCGGAGAAGGCTTCGACTCGTGCCAGGGGTAATGGCGTGGTGGCGGGGGCTGGCCCGGTTGCTGCTTCCCGGGCCACCTGTTGCTCGGAGGCATATTTCTCTTGATAGGCCAGTTTGGAGCGGACGGCCGCTTCCCTGGCCATCTGCACGGCAGGAAGCAAGAGGGCAATCACGACTGCCAGAATGCCGACCACAACCAGAAGCTCGACCAGGGTGAATGCGCGCCGGTGCAGCTTGAGCATAGGATCCCCTCCAGATGCCGTGGGCCAGAAAGATGAGCGACATCACTACCCGGAGTATGGTTGGATTCGTCGAAAGATGCAAGCAACAGGCAAGGGGGCAAGTGGGAATCAGAGAAAGGGCACATCGAGCCGGATCCGCCGTGGGTGACTGCTCAAAACTACAAAAACTTCAATGCGTGTCAGCAAACCACAAGCCAGGGGCCCGATGGCTGTCACCAAAAGTATGGGTAGGTAAGGACCCGTGCCCCTCCGGTCATGCTGGCCCAGGTGGCGTGCTGGTGGTGCTGCCCGACACTCTGTGGCGAGCAACGCGAGCCCCAATGGAAAGGGCGTAGGTCTGATTGCTCTCACCGCAAAGGCGCGAAGAGCGCGAAGGTCTTTCTTGGCGCTCTTTGCGCCTTTGAGGTGGAATTCGTCTTCTCTGCAGTCCGCCTTTCTGAAGTCTGGAGATGGGAGAGCAGGGAGATCGGAGGTCAGGCAGAGGAGGGAGAAAAGAAAATGGGGGAAAGGAAGATGAAGAGAAGAGTTGGCGGTTCTGGGGCCGTACGAAACTGTCGTCTCGCTGGGAATGAATTGTGTATGGCGTCCGCTCGCCGGATCAAGATCCGATGGGACCCGCGGCGCGAACTGCCTGCTTATTGCTGCATCCCCAAAAGAAGACAACCTCGTCTTTGATTCCAAATAGTTGCGGGTACGTCATCGAGAATCCACCTTCAGCGTTCGGCTTGAAGGTAAACCGAATCTCTGCGTCTTCCCCGTCTATTTTTCCTGTGGCTCTCGCCACCCAAGCTAACGTGTCGTGTCCGTCTTGTGTATATGACGAGATTTCAAATGGGAAAAGGACGGATTCGTGTTAGACAGTGTAGATGAATCTGACTTCCCAAATCGGAGCGGTCCGCTCCTTCCAACAAAACGAGACACCCTTTGGATTCCAGTGCACCGGAACTTGGTGTACACCTTCAGGCAGTCGGGCCAATCTTGGATGATCGTTCATCAACCGGACCCCCTCGTTCACCAAGTCCATTAACGGCAATAGCCCTGCATGCCCTTCACGTTGAATGACATTAGGTAGACTCTTGCCGTTGAACGTTTTCCCGATATATTCCTGAAATGGGTTCTGATGGGGACGAAATACCAGAAGTGGGTTAGGCCTGATAGTACTATCTACTTGTACCTTCGGCCTATAAACCTTGATCGCATTGTTGATGACTTGAAAAGGCCATTGCTCTATTCTCAATGCTTCAAGCCTAAGCAACCACACGGTGGGTCCGAGTTCCCTTGCAACTTTGTCTCTGACTGATTGCGGAAATGGCTTTGCCGAGACACAGATTAACCGATGGGCACCAACATCCCGGATCTTTTGACACCATCCCCGGAAGTCATTCGGCTTTACTCGCGAGTTTCGCTTCTGGACTTCAACGATTGTCCGCGTGACTCTCGGTTCCTGGCCCGTTTCAATCACAACATCACACTGCACTTTGTGTCCGGTTATCAGGCAAGGCAACATGACGTTGTGCCTGACGCGCGATTCAGGAGCGAGTGACTTTTCCAGTAGCGCAACCACTTTCTCCACCGTCTTCCAGTGTGGTTCGGTGGTGCGCCTTTTTGACACGGGCGTCTTCTTCGTCCGTTTCTTTGGTTTTCTCTTAAGCTTAGCCATCGGTTCCAGCCACCCTCGATACCATTTTTAGGTACATCTCCAGGAGGGGCAACAAGTGCATCTGACATGTCATCGTAGTCATCAAGCAAGCCTGCGACTTCGTCGAAGCTGTCCATTACCTCACGAAGCTCTTGCCTCCCGAACCACGACCAACCGAGTCAAACTGATCGGATGCCACCCCAGACACAACACGGATGCCCGAAGCCGGACATCCGTGTTCTCTTGCACGTCTAGCCAATAACACGACCACCCCTATCCCCCACTCGTAGCGGACACCCAAACTGAGACATCTCCGGTCAAATGGCGTGCATCCCAGCAGCAACATCGTCAGGTTGGTGCGAAAGTTCAGGGTAAGTACTCATGCGGAATTCCATACCGCTTATTTCGCAAGCAGATTGCCTTGACATCTTCAAGATCCCAATCGAAATTGCCGTTGTGCGTGAACACCCATTCTGTGATCGAGGCTTCGGCGATTCTCTCGGAAATTCCGTTCGCTTGTTGAAATCGGGTTAGTGCTAGGTCTTTGGCGCCAAGCCGCTCTATTTCTGAGCGGCCCTCAGGCGTTGACATGATTCGATCCATCACTTCTTCGGTAGCGCGGTCGGCATCAGAAGCCAGTCCATTTGTCTGCGGTTGGGGTTCGGGTGAATCGCCACCAGTCGTGCGTTGTGCGGCCACTCTCTTTTCTTCAGCCTCCTGGATGTCCAGCTTGTAGACTTGCAGTCTCAATTCCTCTCGCTTGGTGGTCGCGGTTTCTAATGCGGTCTTGACACTGGGATTGGTAATCTTATGTCCCTCTGATTCATCAAGGATCGCCCTAAGTTCGGAATAGGCTTGCCGGACATCGTTGCCTGATAACTTGCAGGCCGCATCAACTCTTCGGGGCACGCTGTAACGAACATCCTCCGCCCATGTATCTCTTGTGAAATGATAGACTGCGACGCTTATCATTACGAAGAGTGTGGCAACGCCAGCGATTGCGGTTTTGACGATGACGAGGCGAACGGACTCCCCTTCTTCATCCGAGGCTGTATCCTCTTGTGTCCGCTTCTCGCCAATCATCCCAATACCTCTCGATTCAAAGGGCCACGCGGCGACTCAATCAAGACAGTAAACTTCCCACCAACCCAAGTCAAGCCACACTCCCTCCCGAGAGGGGTCGCGTGTGAGCCCGCCATAAGAGGTCGATTGAAGCTGGGTAGGGCTTACGTATCTATATATGGGCGGGCAGTGAGGAAGGTACATATATAGGTTGATGACACTAGGTACTTGGCGTGCCATTCTAGAATGGCACGTGCAAAACGTGGAGTAGACTTGTGCAGGAGGATCTAACATGCGGTATGTGATGTTCGTGATGATCATGGTGGCAGGAATGGTTTGCACGTCGATTGCCTACCAGACCCACCGATCAAACGTTGAGGAAAGACAGTGCAAGTTTGTGATTGTTGGTTCACGAGCGGACGCCGAACTGCTCGACCCCGGGAAGTTGGTGTTGGAGACACCGCTGACCAGAACCTACCGTCACGCGCGTTTCACCTACACCGTCGACGGAGACCAGACTCTTATCGCCAGAGGGATGTCCGCCGACGGCCGGTAGCGCTTGGCGATGGCGATCGGCGCTTTGGTATAGCCTTGTGGGATTTCCAGAGGAAATTGCGGCAAGGCGTCGGAACTCGATGGGACGGGCCTGACGGAGTTCGCGGCAAAACACGGACGGAACGCGAGCGCGGGGCAAGCCCACGCGGCTATCTTCATAACAACTATTTCTCAGGGAATCACGCAAGGCCATTTCCGCGCGAGGGCCCGTCGTCTCCGGCTCACTCCACGATCATGCACTGCGAACCGGGGTAGCCGCGGCGAACGCTCTGGACCACGACGCCGCCTCCGCCGCGAATATCTGCACCGACGACTCCGAAACGCGTATCGGCGGTTGCATCCAGCAATTGCGTCTTGAGGTGGTAGACGTTGCCGTCGCCGGCGCTTTGCAGGGTGAAGTGCATCTCCGGAGGCGAGGTCTTGACCGAGTTCCAGTAGTCGGGCGTTCCACCGAGCGCCTGGCCGTTGACGGTGAGAATGACGTCTCCCGGCTGGAGGGTTACGACAGTGCCGGGCGGAAAACGGCCTGCTTGCTGTCCACCGCCCCAACCTCCTCTTCCCTCCGAATTGCCGCCACCGCCGCCGGCGATCCCCGGGGGCACAGCGGCCTTGCCCGGCATGGTGTTGCGCGAGATTTTCTGGTTGACGCTGAGGGATTGGTAGATGGGCAGGAAGGTGGTGTCGAGCTGGTTCTGGCAGTAGTTGAGCACCTCGTCCCAGGATCGTGACTGGTCGTTTCCCGAAAAGAAGATGCCGGGCACGAAGTTGACTGTCTTGAGCGTATTGCCCAGCCTGGATCCCTTCTCAATTTCGGCCTGGTATAGCCCGTCGAGCATTTCGTCGGTGTAGGGGAGGCTCAGGGCCATCGAGAACAGGCCGCCGACGCCGGGAATGCACAGGGCCGACTGATCTTTGGAACTCGAATTCACGTCGAGGAGTCCCTGGTGAGCGAAGAAGAGCTGTACGAACAGGGGGCTGAGTTTTTCGGCCGGCGCGAAGGAGGGCGCCGCATAGACCTGGCCGATCTTGCCGGTCGGCAGATACATATTGCAGCTATCCGAGATCAGGGCCCGGAAACGAGCCCCCTTTTTCTCCATGGCGGCCAGCAGATCGGCCCGGTAGATGGGCGACTTGCTCCTGGTGTCGACGAAGTAGTGCCCCTTGGCGTCGTACTGGCCGTGGGAAAAGACGTAGACCACAAGGGCGTCGTCCGGTGCCACCGGCATGCGGCCGATCGTGTCGAGAATTTCGCGCTGATTGAAATCCTGCCCCTTGATCTGTTCGATTTCGAGCATGGATTCGGGAACATGGCAATAGAAACCCACAAACAGGTCGTGGAGACTCTGCTCCGCGGCAGAACCCACATTCTGCTCCAGGGTATCGCCCGCGAGGATCACGCAGATCTTGGCTGCCGCTGCCGGCTGCGGTTCGCCCAGGAGCATGCCGGCCATGGCGAAGAGGGCAAGAACCTGGAACCTCACCCGATGGTGTGCCGGGAGTGACATAGTTCACCTCGCAACCGTGCTGAGTTTCTGGGCAACAGGCGGGCGTCTCTTTCCCACGAAGGATCATCGCGCAATCGGCAACCGGCGTCAACCCACCCGTTCCGGTCTCCGCCTACTTCTTGGCATTTGCCGATTCGGCTACAATCTCACGCAGGAAAAGGGGGGCAGTCCACGAAGGCACGCCTCCATCCCACACCATCATTTGCACGGGAGGTGAATACGATGGCTCTGAGAATGGTATCTCTGGGGTTGCTGGCAGTGATTGCCGCCGGGTTGGTGGCTGGCCAGACGCCGGTTCAGGCGGACTGCGGGAAGATCATTATCCATCGAGTGCCGCCGACCTATGTGTGGCCGCCGTTGCCCCCGCCTCGTCCGCCAATCGTTGACTGGGACTACAACAGCCACAATACGAACGTCAATTCGGGCAATACCAACGTCAACTCGGGAAACCGGATCAATTCCAACAACGAGATCATCCAGAACAGCAACATCAATTCGGGTACGCAGATCAATATCGGCGCGGGCGTGATGCCCAGGCCGGCGGCGAACCAGTTCCTGGCGGCCGGCATGGGCTTCACTTTCAAGGAGCCCGAGCAGAACGCCGTGATCGCCTGGGACGGCAAGGAAGAGATCATGATCCTCTCGACCAACGAGGCCAGTGGGATCGAAGGGGGCGGCGCCGTGCTCAGCGTTCTGCCCCTGCCGGGTAAACCCACCTCCGTCCTCCCCGCGTCGACCGAGGCCTTCCAGGAGGCCAACCGCCTGATCCGTTCCAAGCTGGCTGTCGTCGGCATGGGCGAGAAGGTTCTGACCGCCAAGATCGGGACCCACAATATCTTCGTCTGGAAGCTCGACAGCCCCGATGATTTCGGCAACGAAGTGCGGGCCTATATCAAGAAGACCTACGAAAACCAAGCCGACGCACACATCACCGAAGATGTCGAAAAGATCGTTCGCCGGTACTTCGACGAGGGATTCCGCTACTTTGCCTTCGACCTGACCTTCATGAGTGCGGAAGACACGACCAAGGTCGCCATCGCCTACCGGTTCGAGTCGAAGTTCGTTTATTATCCGCTGGTCATCAGCAAGATCGGGGGCACGGGCGACACGACGATCCAACTCGCGGTTTTCACCCGCGAAGGGCTCCACAATTTCGGCGGCCTGGATGTGAACGAGATCAAGGTCATCGGCAACCAATCGGTCGATGTGACGGCCGAAGAGCTCAAGAAGGTCGATGGGGAGATGTCGGAGATAATGGGCGACGGAGCGATCAAGGCCCGGATCATGACCCTCACCGGCAAGGTCAACGGTTTTGAAGGTGATCTGATGGCCTGGTAGTGCTCTTCTCAATTCTCAAAGGCGGGGTTTCGGATCGTTGGAGTCCACGCTTCGGCGTGCAAAAGACAGCCTGAAGGCTGGACTCCAGCCGATGGCCAACCCAAAAACTGAGGTTTGACGGAGCAGCAGGTGGGCTGCTTCAATTCGCCGGCGGCGGTGGGATCTCCAGCAGGGTGGGTTCCTGGGCAAGAGATGAAGCGTAGTGCTGCAAGAGACCGTAGGTCGATTGAAACTCGGCCCGCTGGGTGAGGCCCATATACCGGGCATCGGCGGCGACGGCCTTGAACCGATCGAGGCAGCGTTTGAGGGCCTCGGGACTGGGATGCCCCTGGCCGGTAAAGATCTCGGTCGGCAGGGCGAGGTAGGTGTTCCATTGGGCGTCGAGCAGTTCGTAGAGCCGGGGGGCGATCTCGGCCAACTGGTTGCGCACGGCGTCGGCCTGGTTGGGGGCCGGAACCGCCAGCGTAGGCTGTTGCTGTACCTGGGTTGCCGAGGCTTGGATGACCGGTCCGCCGCAGTACTTCGTTACTTGCGCCACCAGTCGGAGCGCCGGCTCGGGTACGATCACCGGCCCGCCCGGGGCCGGACGCTGGTAGTAAGAAGCGTTGGCAATCTGGTCCAATTGGAGGACCGATCCGTCGATCGACACGCCGGCAAACAGGCCTCGGCTTCGCGAGTAGGAATAGATCTCGGCCTTGAGATGCCCGTCTGTGGCGGCGGCCGCCTGGCGACCGACCGGACCGGCGGCCGCGGCCGCGTCGGCGCCCAGGGTGAACTTGCCCTTCAGGATGCCCTGCACACTTTGCCGGGTCTTGAACACCAGAACCACGTCCGTAGCCTGCACGCCGACCTGCCAGCCGATGCTTCCGCCGGTCAGGGACACGAAAACGGGGGCGTGCCAGGTCTGGTCTTCGCTGCGAACGAGGAGCACGCCTCGACCGTGCCGTCCTCCGACGACGAATCCGCCCTTGATCATGTTGGGAATGATCACCAGCCCCTGAGCATCCGCGAGCATACTCTCCGGGATCGAACTGAGCGGAACGACCATGATCTGGTCGAGCACCGAGGTTGCCGCCTCGACCGTCAGGTCTTCCTTGCTCTGAGCCATCAAGCGGTTGGCCAGGATCAACCAACCGGCCGCCAACGCGATGGCAACGATCGTCTGCTTCCTGCTCATTTTCTTCTGCCTCCCTTCGGGTGGTACCCCACGCATGACGAGACTTCGCAGGCATTATAGAACGGGCCAGGAAAACCAGGCAACGCCAGTTGGATGGCGAATCTGCCAAGCCATATGGTGTTTCTTGGCGGGAATTGTATCCTGTCACCGCCCCATCTTCACCGCAAAGATCCGCCTTTGGGTGGGGAGGAAGAACGTGTTGTCGGCAACGACGGTTGTGATGGCCATCGACTGGGTCCGGCCTCTTCCGAGCACCTCCTTCTGCCGGCCGGCTTTGAGGACCCAAAAGGTCATGCGTTCCGTGCCCACGTAGACCCGGCCATCGGCGACCGTGGCCGAGGCGCACCAGACACCGCCTTCCAGATCGTGCTGCCAGACGGTCTGGCCGGTAGCGGCATCGATGCAGTGGACAATTCCGGCGTAGTCGGGCAGGTAGAGGAGCCCGTCGCAGATCGCCGCTTCGGAGAGCGTCCGGCTGACTTGGCGATTCTGCCAGACCAGCTCCCCGGTTGCTCCGTCGACACAGGACAGCGCCCCCTGTCCCGGCCCATGAACGGGGCTCTGTCCGATGGCCACATAGATGCGTCCCCGATCGACCGCCGGGGTGGAAATGATCTCGCTGGGGCCGTCCGGGGACTTCTTCTTCCAGCCGGAGTAGGGAATCGGCACTCCGTCGCGCAGGCGGTAGTCGGCCGGGCAGCAGTCCCGCCGCCAGATGCATTTCAGCTTGCCTGGTTTCTCGGTGGCGGTGGTGGCATCGGCCGGCTCGAAGCCGTACAGAATTCCGTCGCCCCCGCCGAAGACAATGGTCGGCCGGCCCCGAAATTCGGCCGCCACGGGCGACGACCATTGGCCATGGAACGTGCGGGCGCTGATCCCTTCCTCCTCGACGGCCACAAGCCGGCCGGTTGCCTTCTCCAGGGCGATCAGGCTCGGCGCTTGGGGGTTGACCATTTTTTCATGGACATGGTCTTGCCCGTTGGAGGTGCAGAAGTAGACGCAGTTACCCCACTGGGTCGGACTGCTCCCGCAGACGTCATGGGGTACGACGCCAAGTTCCTTGACCAGGTCGAACTGCCAGACGATGTCGCCATCCAGTTTCGTGAGCTCATAGGCCGAGTCGGCGGGAACGCCGATGTAATGGGCGTCGTCGAGGAACGGTCCGTCGTTGCCGTTGGCCTGGCCGTTGCGGTCGACGCAGAGCACGTCGCCCCGCGGGCCGACCACGAAGAGGCGATCCCCCTCGATCACCGGCCGCGAGCAGATACCGCATTTCCAGTGGTCGAAGTGGGAAGGCGGGATGTTGCCTTCCATGTTGCGCGGGATCGGCAGTTGCCAGACGAGCTCGCCGGTGGCGGCCTTGCGGCACATGAAGATTCCGCCGCCGGTCGACTCGACGGCCGGATGGTCGAGTTCCATGTCGTCGATACCGAGGAAGATCTGCCCGGCATCGACCAGGGGGACGGTATACTGATGGCTGCCGAGGTCCAATTGCCAGAGGAGGCGATCGGCCGGAAAAACGTCGGGCAGGGCGGAGCGGCCGGGCTCGGCGGCCGGCGCCATGCAAAGGCTGGGCAACAGCCCGGCGATCACGGCAACAATGCCGCCACAATGGGCAAATCGTGACAGTACCCTAGCGATTCTCATGGTCTTCCTCACAGTTCACTCAACCGAACTGGCAGAGTGAAACAAGCTGTCTGGGCCAACCGGCTGAGCCTTCCCGCCGGATTCGTTGTGGAGCTCGAGGGTCTTCCCCAACTTGCCCTGGAAATAGTCGAGCCGGAAAGCATGAAGCCCCTTCGCCAGACGGAGCCATCGGCTCATCGACTGCGGCGGATGCTCGCCATCGTTGTCGATTGCCAGTTCCCCATCGACATAGAGCATGCTGCCGTCGTCCGACGTGACGGTCAACCGGTGAACGCCGTCTTCCGATATCTGGAGGTATCCTGACAATTCGATCCCGAAGTCCATTTCTCGGTCCGCGCAGATCCGTTTGAGATCGATCGACTCGACGGTGCCCTCGCGAACCGGTGTCAGCCGGCTGAAGTCGGGAACCCGGGCGAACTGGCCGTGGAAGAAGCGGTATCGCAGGCCAGGCGCGGGATTGTTGACTTCGATGGCCGGCTGGAAGGGCTTTTCGGCGAGCGCGAGGCTCAGGGCCAGTTGTTCATCGCCACGGCGCACGGTCAGTTCCAGCTTGTCCGACACGGACTTCCCGACCAGTGTCATCCACCAGTCCATGGCATGACGGACAAGCCGTCCATCGACCGCAGCAACCACGTCGCCGCTGCGCAGCCCGGACTTCTCCGCGGGTGAATCTGCGATCACCTCGGAGACAACGGCCCCCGCCTTGAACGGGTCGAGTTTAACCCCCGCAGAAAACCCCCGGCAGACTTCGGGATCCAAGGTGAGTTCGAAGAAATCACGAACGCGATCGATCGGGATGGCAAAGCCCATGTTCTGTTCTTCAGGGACGTGGCCGGACACAATGCCGATAAGCTTGCCCTCCATGTTCACCAGCGGCCCACCGGAGTTGCCGGGATTGGCGGCGGCGTCGAACTGGAGGAACCGCTCGCGCCGGCTTTTCGGAACGCTCGCCATAAAAAGCGCGCTCGGACCGCCCTCAAGGAGCGCTCGTGAGCTGAGTATGCCCGCTGTAAACGTGATCCCGCGTCCCCCGGGATTGCCTGCAACAAGGATCGGCTCGCCCGTCAGAATGTCGTGGCTGCGACCGATGGGAATCGTTACCAATGTGCGGCCGGCGTCGACGTGAATGATCGCCAGGTCCTTTGCCGGGAACCGGCCGACTACGCGGAACTTCCTCGGCTGATCATCCTTGAGAAGGACATACCCGGAGTCTTTTGTAACAACGTGGTTGTTGGTAAGAATGAACCCGTCGGGATGAATAACGGTTCCCGAACCGCTCTGAACGCGTCCCCCTTCCTCGATGCAGAAGATGGCCACGATGCACGGCTCGATATCGCGGATCAGCCGAACGATCGGAGTGACTCGCGGCGAATCAGGCAGAGGACCATCTGCTTGGATCAGACTCAAGAGCAGCAGCAGTGCAGTCATGGTTGCCTCTCTCAGTCAGTGTCATAGGGCTTAGAGCCGAGAACAAGATGACTGATTATGCGGGCCACTGGCAGTGGGTGATTCGTCTTTTTGTGCGAAACTCTTAGAGCCGATTTCAAGACCTGGGGCGATTCCGGCAATTCCTGCCCGTGGGAGGCTTTCGTCGTAGTCTCGAAACCGCTTCTTACAGACGGAGCATACCGTACGCCAGATGCTCAGTACGCCGCTCCATTCGGGCAGGCATATCGGCTGGACTCGCAACGGGATTATACCGCAGCGCCGATGGCTGGGACATACCGTCGCCTGTCGATCTGAAGTCCGGTGCAAACCCTCCCTCTTTCCTCGCCCGTTCTCCATCTCCCATAATGCACCTGCAATCAACGCTCTTTCAGTTTAAGGGAGTGTCGAAACATGAAGACTTTTTGCCAGGTTCAGAAACTTGTCTCCGCCGCCGCGATGGCCTGCGTTGCGGCCCTCATTGTCGCGCCGGCGCCGGCCGAGCCGATCGAAACCCTGACCGGTACGGAGCCTCTCACGTGGGAAGAGGAGGACCTGTCGGCTCGCATGATGGATGGGGCACACGCCTTCGTGGAACGCAAGATTGCCGAATCGATCACGAAGCGGGAAGAATACTGGCACCGCGATTTCGCCTCGCCCGATGGGTACACGAAGTCGGTGGAGCCAAACCGCCAGCACCTTCGCGAGATCCTCGGCGCCGTCGACGAGCGGCTGCCCTCCATGCTGGAACAGTTTGGTGACGACGTCAATCCGGCCCTGGTGGCCGACGGCAGCAACTACTGGGTTTATCAGGTTCGCTGGCCGGTGCTCGAAGGGGTGTTTGGCGAAGGGCTCTGGGTTCGACCGAAGGGTCCGGCAGTCGGGTATGTTGTCGCCCTGCCCGACGCCGACCAGACTCCGGAAGAACTGCTGGGACTGACGGACAAACTCGCGCCGCAAGGCCAGTGGGTACGGCGGTTGGCGGAGAACGGATTTGAGATCGTCGTGCCGACGCTGGTTAATCGGCAGCGCCTGACGACGGAAGATTCCCAGTTGCGCCGGAGCGACCAGACGAACCGCGAATGGATCTACCGGCAGGCCTTTCACATGGGACGGCACGTGATCGGCTACGAGGTGCAGAAGGTCCTGGCGGCGGTCGACTGTTTCTCGCAGCGCAGCGGATCCAAGGGCAAGATCGGAGTGGCCGGTTACGGCGAGGGTGGACTTGTCGCCTTCCACGCCGCTGCGGTGGATCCACAGATCTCCGCGGCGCTGGTGAGCGGATACTTTGGGCCCCGCCAGGCTGTCTGGTCGGAACCGATTTACCGCAACGTCTGGAGTCAGCTTCGCGAGTTTGGCGACGCCGAGATCGCATCGCTCGTGTTGCCGCGGTCGCTGGTGATCGAGTACAGCCAGTGCCCGCCGGTGGTGGATCAGAAGGGGGATGTGAAGACGCCCACGCTGGCGGAGGTGACCGCCGAACTGGAGCGGCTGCCGGCGGAGTTGAAACCGTGGGGGGGCGGGGAACTGATTCACGGCGATGGCGACTCCGTGATCGGTCCGGGCTCGGGCCCGGCCCTGCAACGCGTTTCGCGATCGTTCGGAGTGGACCGGCCTCTGCCGGTTTCCGAGGCTCGCCCCACTGACCGGCGGCAGAGTTTCGATCCGGCGGTGCGGCACGCCCGTGCGGTGCAGCAATTGGAGGGCCATGTGCAGGAGCTTGTTCGCCGATCGGAACATGTTCGCGACCGATCCTTTCTGTGTAGTGTGATGCCGGAACTGGCGGACTGGAAATGGACCACCGAGAAGCGGCGACCGATACACGACGCCGCCAGGTTCATCGAGGGGGCCAAGGTGTTTCGGGAGAAGCTTCGCGCGGAGGGGAGGGGGTCGTTCGAGGAGCCGCTCCTGGCCCCCAACGCCCGGTCGCGGAAGATTCTGGAGAACGACAAGTGGACTGCCTACGACGTTGTTTTGGACGTTTTTCCCGAGCTGTTTGCCTGGGGTGTCTTGGTGGTTCCCAAGGGCATCGAGCCGGGTGAGCGCCGGCCGGTGGTGGTGTGCCAGCACGGGCGGAACGGGCTGCCGCGCGACACGATCGACAAGAACAGCACGGCTTACAGCGATTTCGCCGCCCGTCTGGCCGAGCGGGCGTTCGTGACCTTCGCCCCCCACAATCTCTACCGTGGCGAAGATCGTTACCGCTGGCTCGATCGCAAGGCCAACACGGTCAAAGCCACGCTGTTCTCCTTCATTATCGCCCAGCACGACCAGATCCTCCGCTGGCTGGCTGAGCAACCGTTTGTGGACGGCGGCCGGATCGCCTTCTACGGACTCAGCTACGGGGGTGAAACGGCGGTCCGCGTACCCCCGGTCCTGGAAGGGTATTGCCTCTCGATCTGTTCCGGCGATTTCAACCAGTGGACCCGCAAGGTGGCGAGCACCGAGGAGCCGTTCAGTTTCATGCGGACCATCGAGTGGGAAATGCCCTACTGGAACCTGGGGCAAACGTTCGATTATGCGGAAATGGCCTATCTGATGCTTCCGCGTCCTTTCATGGTCGAGCGGGGCCACCTCGACGGAGTGGGCCGCGATCATTGGGTGGCCCACGAGTATGCCAAGGTCCGCTGGCTCTACGCCCAGCTCGGCCTGGAGGATCGTACCGAGATCGAGTTCTTCCAGGGCGGGCACAGCATCAACGGCCAGGGAACTTTCGAATTCCTGGAGAAGCATTTGCGGGGCAAAAAATGAGCCGGCCGAGCGCCAGCTTGCCCCTATCGTTCCGGAACCTGGGGCGGCTTGCTGTCGCCCTGTGGTCTTTCGATCACCGCCCGCAGCGGGCGAGACATCTTCGTATCGCCACCTGTCTGCAGATAGAAGCGGTCCCCGGCAACGCCGGCATCGATCGTTTCCTTGGCCTCCCAGGTGGCTCCCGAGGCGGTGAACCGGGCCTTGTCCAGCGGTGTCCACTTTCCCTCGGCATCGCAGACCCAGCCGTTTCCGAACGCGGCCCGGCGAACCTCCCGGGCACTCTTGGTGTCGCGGCGGAAGTCCTCGATGAAGGAATAGAGCCCGGCAAGGGTATCGCCGTCGGTCTGGGTGCGGAAGGTCACCAGGTGCTTCCAGGACTTCGATTCGGGCAAGTAGAGGTAGGCGGCGTAGCCGGTTCTATTCCCTTCGACACTCGCCCGCACGAGGAAGCGGTACGTTTCGCCGTTCTTCCAGTCGAAATCGTAGAAGCTCTGGCCGCCGGTTCCTTCGCCGCCGAATCGACGGGCGACCACATCGTCGGCCTTGTGGAGGATCTCAACGCGCCGCTCCTGGGCAACTGCGTTGGGATCGTCGCCCTTCGTCGGATCCCACACGGAGAAGATCACGACCTTCTTCCCGTCCGCCAGTTCCTGGATTCCGAAGTAGCCGTGGCCGAAACCGCAAGCCATGAAGTAGCTACCTGGCACCGATTGTTCCACGGTCAGTTCGTTGTAGAAGGCTGTTGCCTGCGGAGCTGGATACGCCAGATGAACGGATCGAGCCGCCCGTGGCGGCGGGTCGGTTTCTTGTGCCTGAAGGGGAGGGGAGGCCAGGGCAACAGCGATGGCGGTCAGAAGGCGGCAGCAGGTTTTCATGGCTGGGTTCACTGAAGGGGGAGGCCTGGCCGTCAGGGGCATGGTGGCGGGAAACCAGAGACAAAACGCGAAAAACAGGGCGTGTCCCGGAGCGTCGACGTGCAGGGCCGGAGGTTGCGATATCGGCTCCGAGAGGTACGGTCGAGTATAATGCGACGTCCTATTTGACGCCAGCCGCAAATGAACATGGATACGAATCGAGCCTGGAGTACGACTGGATCATGAGAGAATTGCTGCACGACACCGCCGAGCGAGCGGCCCGGTACCTGGAAGACTTGCCCTCTCGACCTGTTGCCCCCGGCGAGGAAGCGATCGAGCGGTTGCGGGAGTTTGACGAACCGCTTCCCGAGGGCCCCTCAACGGCGGAATCCGTCCTGGAACTGCTCGACAGGATCGGTTCGCCGGGGACGATGGCGATGGCGGGGCCGCGATTCTATGGGTTCGTGGTCGGCGGTTCTTTGCCCGCCGCCCTGGCGTGCAACTGGCTGGCCGGTGCCTGGGACCAGAACAGCGCGCTCTACAAGGTAACGCCCGCAACCGCGGTCCTGGAGCAGGTTGCGCTGCGGTGGCTGCTCGACCTGTTCGGACTTCCCTCCAATTGTGCCGGCGCGTTCGTGACGGGGGCCACGATGGCCAACTTCTGCAGCCTGGCCGCAGCCCGTCACGCCGTGCTTGCCCGAGCCGGCTGGGACGTTGAATCGGAGGGGCTGTTCGGAGCGCCGCCGATCACGGTTGTGGTGGGCGCCGAGGCCCATCCCTCCTTGATCAAGTCGCTCGGGCTCCTCGGCTTGGGACGCAACCGCGTGGTCAGGGTGCCAGTCGACAACCAGGGACGGATCCGTGCCGAAGAGATGCCGCGGCTCTCGGGGCCGACGATCGTGTGCCTGCAGGCAGGAAATGTGAACACTGGGGCGTTTGACCCATTTGAGGCCATCTGTTCTCGCGCCCGGCAGGCCGGCGCCTGGGTGCACGTGGATGGGGCGTTTGGACTCTGGGCGGCGGCGGTTCCCGAGCTGGGGCAACTTGCGAAGGGCGCCGAGCAGGCCGACTCGTGGGCGACGGACGCCCACAAATGGCTCAACGTGCCCTACGACAGCGGTCTGGCTCTGGTGCGCGACGCCGATTCCCTGCGGGCGGCGATGTCGGTGACGGCCAGCTATCTGCCGACGGCAACGGAGCACCGCAACCCCTCGGACTACACGCCGGAATTCTCGCGACGGGCACGCGGCGTCGACGTGTGGGCGGCGCTGCGCTGGCTAGGCCGTCAAGGTGTGGCCGACATGATCGCACGAACCTGTCGCCATGCCCGCACCTTTGCCAGGGGACTTCAGTCGGCAGGTTATCAGGTCTTGAACGACGTGGTTCTCAATCAGGTGCTCGTATCGTTCGGCGACGCAGAACGCACAAGGCAAGTGATCGGGCGAATCCAGGCGGACGGCACGATCTGGTGCGGTGAAACCGTATGGCAAGGGCACACGGCAATGCGGATCAGTGTGTCGTCGTGGGCAACAACCGAAGCTGACGTAGATCGCAGTCTTGAGGCGGTGCTTCGTATTGCCCGATAGAGCGGCTCGTGATCTGTTTCATCGAAGCGAGAGGTCGCCGGGAGACGCGGCGTGGCTCCCAAGTGTTGTGTGTCGAACCTGTTGCACACACAAGATGCAGGTGCCTGTTCTTCCGTGCCGGCCAGCGTGGTACATATCTCCCCCAGTAGTGGCTCCCACGTCACGCTGTTTGCCCAGCTTGTGGAACTGTGGTCGCAATCGACGGAGCGACGGCCAAAACGTCCACCTGTTTGCGGGGGCAACGAAACCTTTTCTCTTTTCCGACGTTGAATATCCAAGAAAGCTCGAACATTTTGTCGTAGGCGGCGTCTACCAGGAAGACACAAGCCAGACGGTGAGATTGTTCGCGGCCCCGAGGTCTGTACAATTTCGTCTCCCTTGGGCAAGGAACTCCAATCTTCCGGCTGTGCAGGCGAATAGAAGTGTTGAGTGGCAGAGACCCGCAACCAACCCAGTAAGAGTCTGAGACGTCGTCAGACAATGACGAGTCTACCACAGGCCGTGATCAGCCCGATCACTCCTTTGTTATCGTTAACGTTGGCTCCTAGAATGTCCGTCGAACGATTTGTCGAAATCCTTGTCAAGGAAACACTCGCCCGGATGGGTGACTGCCCTGATGCCGCCGTGCGCAAGTCGGTGCGCGGTCAATCGGGGCGCGCCATGGCGGTGGAGTTCGGCACTCCCAACACCACGGCCGTCTGGCTTCCGAATCGCGATGTGGTCGTCATTCACAGGAAGGACGGGCGCTGCGTTCGGATTCTCAACGTGGGCGAAACGATGCGGGCGAGGGGCATCGCTGCCTAATACGTCGGCGGCTGGGATCATGAGCCCCTGAAAACGCGACGGGTAAGAGCGGAGTTGCCGTCGCTGACCGGTTCTCGCTCCGGATCGAACGGGTTATCGCGAAATCCCCGGATCGCAGATTATCGGGGTCAGCCGCCGCCGGGGCGCTCTTCTCGCTTGCCCCGCTCAGGGCAAACGGGGTATCCTTGGGGGTAGTCGAGTCTTGTCCGGTGGCCTGGGCAGTCCAAGGGGCGTTTCGAAATCGCAATCAGGCCCATCGGTCGCACCCATTCATGACGCGGTGGGGGGACTTCGTGGTTTTGCCAGTATCTCGTGCGGAGAAATCAGTTGGTTTCCAAGTTACAAAGGTTATCGGGGCTCTTCAGGCAGTTGTCGCTTGCCTGGATGCTTGCCGCGCTGCTTCCAACCTGTGTTCTGGCTGCAGATGAGCCTACGGACCAGGAAATTGCGGGGCTCATCCAGCAGTTGGGCGACCCAGACTACCTCGTGCGGGATCAGGCTCAAGAAAGACTCGGCAAGATGGGTGCAAGAGCCTATGACGCCCTGACCGTGGCTGCCAACGATGGCGACCTGGAAATTGCCGCGCGAGCCCGTTACCTGCTCCACTCCATTGAGCTGCCCCTGATTCGCGATACGGACTGCGAGCTGGTCCGGCAAGCCTTGGAGGGCTATGCGGAACTGTCGACCCCGGAGCAACTGTATCAGATTTGCGTTCTTCTGGCGATTCCACGTGGGGAAGGATATCGGGCGGCTTGCCGGCTGGCTCACATTGAGAACTCGGTTGTCATGTCGAAGTACATCGCGATAACGATTCTCGGTCGCTGGCCGGTTCATGCCGGAAGCCAGGCCCGCATGTGCGATGCGGTCGAGGCCGAACTGAAGCATAGCGGTCGCATCGCCGCGCGCTGGCTGACCACCTATGCCCGGCTGGTCACCGATCCGAAATCGGGTGTGACTGCATGGCGCGAGCTGGTCGAGGAGGAGGAATCGCTTTTCGAGGAGCGATCTCCAAAATCGGCAGGACAGATCGTTGCCGCCATGCTTTACGATCTCGCTCACTGGGAGTCTCAGGTTGGGGCTGCAGACCTTGCCAGGGGGCATTTTGACCGGGCCCAACAAGTGAAGCTGGTTCCCACGGAGTCGACGGCGTCCTTCTACATTGACGTGGCCAGTTTCTTCCAGAATCGGGGCCAGTTCGACTGGGCCGTCGAGACTTACCAGCAGGCTTCCAAGCTGGGAGTGGCCCGGGCGATCCCCTACGTCCAGACCGGCCTGGCCGAGATGTTCCACGACATGGGGCGAAATCAGGAAGCCGCGGCGGCCATGGATGTGATGCTGGGAGCCGTCAACGCTCAGGAATTGCGAAATCTTCAGTCCACGGACCAGAGCGTCGAGAAGGTTCGAGGTCGCAAGCATTTCTTTCTTGCCTGCAGTGCCCGGGACCGCGGGGAAGACGCAACCTATGTTGCCGAACTATTCCAGGCGATCAAGGACGACCCCAACGAGCTGGACGCTCTCATCGCCCTGTATCGCCTGCCCGACCTGGACGAGACGGCTCGAAAGAACACGATCGCCATGATCGAAGCGGCAACGGAACTGCTTCGCCAGGAGGTGGCCGCTTCCCCAGAAGAGGCCGCGCTCCATAATCAGTTTGCATGGATCGTGGGCAACACCACGGGCGACATGCAGGAAGCCCTCGAGCATGCGCGCCGGGCAGTTGAGCTCCGACCCGAATCAGGCGCCTACCTCGACACGCTGGCGCACGTCTATTTCTACGGGCTCAGGGACTACCAGAAGGCAGTTGAAGCCCAGGCCAAGGCCGTCGAGTTCCTGCCCCATTCCGGCCTCATTCGCCAGAAATACGAACTCTTCCAGAAAGCGGCTGAAGAGCAGAGTCACAGTACGGAGGGCAAAGCTCCTGTGCAGCCGAACGCGACTTGACTCATCAGGTGGAACTACTCCGGTTCCCAAGCGACATACGCAACCCGTTTGCCGTCACGGGACCAGGCCATGTCGCCATTGTCGTGGGCCGGATTCTGTCCGGGAAACAGTGTCGGAGGTTCTTCGTCGTTGGCGTCGAGGGCGTAGAGTTGCCGGAATCGGTCTTCCGGTCCTTTCATCGAAACGAGGATCTGCTCCGCGTTGCCCCTCCAGGAAACGATCGTGCGAAGTGCTTCATACTGACGGGCGGTCTTGGCGGGCAGCAACAGCTTGAATCCGTCCTCGTCTCCTTGCGAACTGACGCGGGCAACTTCCGTGGTCCCGTCGTCGCGGATTCCAATGAAGCAGATCGCTTTCCCGTCCGGGGACCAGCTCAGGTTCCAGTAGATCGAGCGGAACGCCTGCGTTTTCAGGAGCGTCCTGCGAGTTTCCGTATCGGGATCGACGATGCAGATGTCCGCGCCGGTGGGCGAAGAACACGTGTAGGCGATCTCATTGGCGGTAGGTGACCAGTCGACACCCCAGCCCGTGGAATCGATCAATTTGTCGTTGGTTCCGTCGGCGTTCATGACCCAAACGCCGCGGGGGCTGTATCGGCAGAGCGCAATTCGTTTGGCGTCGGGTGACCAACTCGGCATGGCTCCAGGGCCAAGGTCGGTTATCTCTCCGCCGTCCACAGGCACGATGGTGATGTGGCCGTCGGAGTAGTCTTCTCCGCGAGAGAGATACCAGGCGTCGCAGGCAATCTGCTTGCCGTCCGGCGACCAGTCGGGGGAACCGCAGGCGAGGCCCTTGGGAAGGGTCAATTGCCGAAGCTCGGTGCCGTCGGCATGAATCAGATAGATCGGATGCCCCGGCTCGAATTTACCGCGGCGGAGACGGATCAGCATGCGATTGGGCGAATCGCGTTCGGAGGCGAACTTGGTCGGACGCTCGTTCTTCGACCCGCTGAGGCAGATCTCCAGCTTGTCGCCGTCCAGAGCCAAGATCCCCAGCGCGGGCTTTCCTTCAAACGTCATTTCGATCGACGACGGCTGGGTGGTCTCGTCGATCGTGATGTCCGTTTCCGCGAGGAGGCGACCTTCCAGCCGCATTGCCAGTCTCTTGCCGGAGAATTCGAAGCGGAGCTTCTTGACATTCTCTGCCGGGACGGACTTGCCGGCGTCGATCATCGACACGGCACGCCAGACTCCGTCCAGCGTTGAAAGCTGCCTGGCGTCATTCGCTTCGGCTGCAGGAGGAGCTTCTTCCGCCTGGGTCGGCGCAAATCCTAAAACCGCGACACTCAAGAGAACAACCGTCTTGAACCGATGGGATGTCATTCTTCCACCTCCTTTTTGTCTACTACGATACCCACCGACAGGAGTGAACATGCCGGCAATCTAGCTCATGGTTTTCCTCTTGGGAAGCCATCGTCGCAGGCCCGTCTGCCGGATAGAATGGAATGTCTTCCCAAACGCGGCCGTAAAGTCCCGGTTTCCCGCTCATGTCGAAGGTCGTCCTTGCCATGTCCGGCGGCGTTGACAGCAGCGTCGCGGCACGCCTGCTCCTCGATGGCGGCCACGAGGTCGTCGGCGTATTCATGCGCCATGGAATCGAGACGGCCGAATCCTGCCGGGTGGGCGAGTCGCCGGCCCGGAACAAGCAGGGGTGCTGCAGCGCAAGCGACGCCGCCGACGCGCGGCGCGTGGCCGATCTGCTGGGCATTCCGTTCTACGCCCTCAACTTCGACGAGCAGTTCGACCGCATTGTCGAGTATTTTGTCGACGAATACCTGGCGGGTCGGACGCCCAACCCGTGCGTGGTCTGCAACACCTGGCTCAAGTTCGGAAAGCTTTTCGAATATGCCGATAGCCTGGGCGCCGAGCATGTCGCCACGGGGCACTACGCCCGGCTGGTGGACGTGGGCCAGTCCGTGCCGGCCCTGATGCGTGGCTACGACGATACGAAGGATCAGGCCTATGTCCTGTTCGGCATCGATCGGTCGCGACTCTCACGCATGTTGCTGCCGGTGGGCGAGCACCGCAAGGGCGAGATCCGTGCCATGGCGGAGCGATTGGGGTTGCGGGTGGCCGACAAACGCGACAGCCAGGAAATCTGCTTCGTGCCCGATCAGGACCACGCCCGGTTCATCCACCAGCAGCGTCCCGGCGCCGATACCTCGGGCGAAATTGTCACGACCGATGGAACCGTCGTTGGACGGCACGATGGGATCGAGCGTTACACGATCGGACAGCGCAAGGGGCTGGGAGTTGCCCTGGGCGATCGACGATTTGTGGTTCGGATTGAGCCCGAAACGCATCGCGTCGTGATCGGCGAGCATGACGAGCTTGCCCGCCGGGAACTGACGGCCGGCGAGTCCAACTGGCTGATTGAACCGCCCACCGGTCCGCTGACCTGCCAGGTCAAGATCCGCTATCGCAGCCGGCCCGCTCCAGCGACGGTGGAACCGTTGGGGGAGGGTCGTTTCTCGGTCCGATTCGACGAGCCGTGTCACGGGATTGCCCCGGGCCAGGCAGCGGTCTGTTTCGATGGCGACCGTGTGCTTGGCGGCGGCTGGATCGAGTAGAATGTCTTCCGCATGGGCGTTTGGTGAAGCAAGACACTCAGAGACACGAAGGTGCAGAATGCAGACCAGGTTGACGCGCCGTGGGTTCCTTCAAGCGACAGGGCTGGCGACGATTTCGACGGGATGGTTGCAGACGGCCCTTTGCGATGAACCTGAACCGCTGAAGATCGGCATTCGCGCCGCCAGCATGAGGATGGCCGGAACGTCGGACGTTTTCAAGGTAACAGCGAGCATTCCGGGGCTCCGCGGCGTGGAGCTGTCGGCCACGGCCGGCAATCCGAGTCTTCGCGACCCGGACACCGCCCGCCGCTACAAGGCGGAGGCCGATCGGTGGGGAATCCAGGTCCCGTCACTCTCGGGCGTCTGGGACCAGGGTGTGAAGATTCGGAGTTCCGGCGCCGCCGACGGCATCCTGGCCTCGATCCGCGCCGCCGAGATCGTCGGCGCCGGCGTGATCCTGGCGGCCTTCTTCCGGCAGGATGCGCCCGACATGGCCGACGAGTCGTCGTACGGGCCCATCGTGGCCATGCTTCAGGGCGTGGCCGGGAAGGCGGCCGACGCCGGAGTTGTCGTCGGCCTGGAGAACTCGCTCAGTCCGGCCGACAACAAGAAGTTGGTTGATCTGGTCGACCATCCGGCGGTGGGAGTCTACTACGACCTACACAACATGGATTTCTACGGGCATGGCGCCGAGGCGATTCCGGGCATCGAGCTGCTGGGGAAGAAACGGATCGCGATGGTCCATGTGAAGAACGGCGGCAACTTGATCGAAGAGCCCGGGCCGATCGATTGGCCGGCGGCCTTTGCCAGGTTCCGTCAGATCGGCTATGACGGCTGGTATGTGTACGAAAGCAGCCACGACAGCGTCGAAGACTGCATTGAAGACACCAAGAAGAACAACCAGTTTCTGCAAAGGCATTCTGGATAAACAGCCAATGCCCTGGCCTGAACGCCGGGTTCGCAACCGGCATGCAGTTCATTTCGGCAGGTGACTTTCGAAGAACCGCAGCCAGTTGCCGTGGAACACTGCGTCGATACTCTCGTCCGCATAGCCTCGGTGGGCGAGAATCTCGCCCAGTTTCTGCAGGTCGGCAATCGAGTCCAGGCCGGCAGGGGTCTGCTCGGTGCCGTAACCTCCGTCCAGGTCGCTGCCGATCGCCGCATGGCAGCAATCCCCGGCCAACTGGCAAATGTGATCCACATGATCGCAGACCGAGTCGATCGTGACCGCATCGTGGGGCGTCTTGCCCTTTTCCCAGGCCGGGTAGAGCATCCAGGCATCCAGGGCCACGCCAATCACCGTATCCCGCCCGACGAGCCGGCGGATCTGCTCGTCGGAGAACTGGCGATCGCCGGGCACCAGGGCTCGGCAGTTATTGTGACTGGCCATCAGGGGGCCGCCGAACCGGTCCAGAGCCTCCGTGAAGCCGGGTTCGGAAAGATGCGTTACATCCAGGATCATCCCCAGGCGTTCCATCTCCGCCAGAAGCTGACGGCCTTCTGCGGTCAGCGGACCCTCGGCCCCGCTCCCCACGGCATAGCGGCTCCGGCCGTAGTGGGCGAGGCTCAGCGATCGCAGCCCCTGACGCCACCAGCTTTCGCACTGCTGGGGCGAACAAACAGGATCGGCCCCTTCCATTGCCAGGATGATGCCAAGCGGCGGCTCGGCATCTCCCGGAGATTGCCAGCTCGCCCAATGCCGCCGCAGCTCGCCGGCGGTGCGAAGGAACACCAGCTCGCCCAGGCTCTCCAGCAGATGGTAATAGGCCAATTGCCCCTGCGCTGCCCCGTAAGCGGCTGCCGGATGGGTGTAGTCGATGCTTCGCCGCCGCTGACGTTCGGTTGCCGGCACTTCGGGCTTGACCCGTGCCAGCACGGTCGCCAGGCAGACGGCCACGCGCGCCCTGCGCAGCTCAGGCCAGCAGGTGGTAGCCCGCCCGCGGGCGTCGCTGTCGCGCTGGTCCGCTTCGGCCGCGTTGAGTTCGGCCAGGGGCAGCGTCAGATCGCGGTCCCATCCCAGGGCGTTCCAGGCCAGATCCAGGTGCGAGTCGATGATGAGTCTCATGAGTTCTCGAGGGGAAAATATCGGTTCATCAATTCCCGCACGGTCCACGCGTGTTGCCGGAAGAGTTCTTCCCACTGGCGGGCCTCGGCTTCCGTGTACTGGTAAAAGCCGTGGCCGTTGGCGATCCCACGGGCATCGGATTGACGCAAGTCCTGCATCCTCTCAGGTAGCTCCGTGGCGTTGCTCAGGCTGGGTAAAACGCCTTCGATCGCCTTGCCGTAGAGTGCCGGGCCGCCGGTCAGATCCATCCAGCGAAAGGGGCCGCACATGGTGGCCCAAAGCCCGAGGGCGTTGCGGACCGATCGGTCGATGGTTTCCACATCGGCCACGCCCATCTCCAGGATATGGAAGGCTTCGCGGTACATGGCGTAGCCGATGCGATTGACCACAAACGCCGGCACATCCTTCTGGACCAGCGAAGGCTCCTTGCCGATCGCCTTGGCGAGTTGGGCGGCCGCCAGGAATGGTGCATCGGCGGTCTGCTCACCGCGGATGATTTCGAGAAACCGCGTGGCATGGGCGGGCTCGGCCCAGTGCATGCCCAGAAACCGCTGGGGATGCTTGCGTCCGCGCTGAAGATGCGAAATCGGCAGGGCCGACGTGTTGCTGGCAATCGGCACGCCCGGCGCCACGAACGACTCGAGCTCGTCGAACACCTCCTGTTTCGACTCCATGTCTTCGATCACCGACTCGATGACAAAATCGCAACCGGCCAACGGTTCGAGCGACGTGACCGGCTCGTAGCGCTCTTGCCACTCGTGCTCCAGCTCCTGGGGGAAGCCGGCCCGCTCGACCAGGTCGCCGATCGCCCGGGCAATGTACTGTCTGGCCTCCTCGTGGGTAGCCTGGCGGCGGGTGAATGCGATGACTCGAAATCCATGCCCCACCAGGCAGGCGGCGATCCCCCGCCCCAAAAGCCCCAATCCCGCAACGCCAACCGTGTTGATTTCCATGAACGTGTCTTCCTTGCGGCCGGCCTGGCCGTCTGGCGCTTGAGCCTGATTCTCGCGTTCCTCTTCTTCCTTACTCTTCCTTCTCGATCGTCCGCCTCCGCCCAGTGACCGTCAGACTGCACCGCGCCTCCTTGCAGTGCGACAGGTCGACCTGGCAGCAAAAACCGAGCGGCTCGAGCACGCGGCGGTAGAGAACATCGCAATGGCGGCAGTAGTCGTGATAGGGTTCGACGTGCTCCAGTTCGATGAGCCGGGCCATCGACGGGCAGCGGTGCATGACAATGCGAAACTCGCCGGCCTCCTCGTCCAGTTCCATGGTGAAATCGGCCGCCTCTTCGTTCAGCGTATGGCTCCAATAGGTCCAGCAGCCACGAATACCCTCCTTCTCCACGGCACTCTTGAGGTTGCCGAGGAACGCATCGGAAAGATACTCCCAGAACCGCACCACGGCCTCCGGGCCGCCCCGCGACTCCAGAAATTTGAACAACTCGCTGTAGGCCGGGATGAATTCGGTGCACGAGATCATGAGTCCCTCCGATAGAACCGCTGCACACTCCGTCCGGTTTCCTCTTCGTACGCCACCAGTTCCGCCGCAAAGGGTGTTCCCTCACAAATGGCCTGATTCACGCTCTCCGTTGTCTCCCGAAACAGCCGGGCCACCGAATACCCATGCTCCCGCATGTGCATGACGGCCGGACAAGCCTCAACCTCGATTCGCAGCTCGCTCGCCGACCGTTCGAATCGCACGGCGCCTCCTTCGATCTCATAGACCTTGCGAAAATGCTCCTCCAGGGCAATCAGGCCGCGATCGGCCAGCGAATGGGTGAGGGGCGAGTAGAACGCGCGGGCGAATTGCCGGAGGTACTGACGCACGGCCTCGTCGCCGTAAGTCTCGTGCAGATACTCGATCCCCGCACTCAGCGCACCGTGAAAATCCTTGTGCAGGTAGGCGTTGTCGCTCGCCGCCCGATGCATGATCTCGCTGGCCATAGTAAAAAGCGCCTCATGCCTCAAAAGAGCTGTTTCAGCAGTCTGACGGCCGCTTCCACCAGCCGCTCGGCCGAACCGGGTTCGTAAAAGGTGCTGCCGACCGTCGTTTCGTACCCTCCCTGCTCGAAGGCCGTCCGTGTGGGCAGGTAGCCGATGGCGTCGTTGCAGAGCCCGGCCACGAGCGTGTGACGGGTGGGCGACCGGCGCTTGATCTCCATTCCCACCTCGCAGAAGGTCTCGCCGGGGATCCCGACGATGGCCGCATCGCCGATCCGCATCACCATGACCTCCACCGGATCCGGTTCATCCTCAACGCGGGCCATCTCCAGGCGAAGGCGGGCGAAGTAGGCGTCGGGCAGGCCGTCGACCTGGCCTCCGGGCGGACTGGTTTGAGCCTTTTCAAGGACCTGTTCGCACCACTGCTGCTCCGCGGGGCTGATTTTGAGGCGTTGGAGCAGGACGTGCTCCCGTGCAACCCTCACACAGGCAGCCGAGAGCGGCTCGGCCGCGTCGATCGCCCGTTGGGCCGATGCTGCCAGCAGGTTGCCTACGCGTTCCGCCATTTCATAGCCACGGCCCTGGCCCAGATCGCGGTAGTCGACGTGGTTCACGTCGCCGCAGCAGCCGTTGAGAAACAGGCAGGCCGCACCCTCGCCGAGCGACTGCGACAGGGCGTTTCTGAGATATCCGGGATAGTCGGCCGAGTAAAGCCAGTTGTCGCCGGCCAGGATCGCCGGATGGAGACCGAAGTGGACCAGGGCGGTCCTCGGCATCCCGCTGCGTCCGACCGTCAGGCAGACCATTTCCGGATCGGTCGGCCCCCACTCTCCGGCGACTTGCTCCACATCGAAGCCCGGCTGCAGGGCCTCCCAGTTCATCTGGGTCGTGCCGTCGCGGCGCCGCAATCGGCGATTGAAGGATACCCGGTTTTCGGTCGCGTGCCCCACGCCGAGGGATGCCTCTTCGAGCCGCCGGTTGGCCTCGATCACGGCCGAGGCGGCCTGGCGGAGAAATGTCTCGATCGCGCCCCAATGGGGCGCCACTTCGTTGGCCATGCCGAGCATTCCGCCGGCGGCTGGCCCGCTGTGTGTGTGGGTGGCGTGGACGAGGACATTTTGCGGTGGTACGTCGCAACCCGCTCCGATTGTCTCGCGAATGAGGGCCACGTTTTCCCGCGCGAGCATGCAGTTATCGACCGCCAGCAGCCCGGCCTTGGCACCGAGTTCGTCGGCAAACACGATCGCGTGGGCCCACAAGGGATCGTGCGTACCCCGGGCCGAGTAGTCATCGCGGAAGTTGCCCATGAGCGGGAGCCCCGGCGGGGGAGTGATATCGACGCTGCCCGTGCCGACTCGCAAACTGGACATGGTGGTTCTCTACCCTGGAGCGGAATGATACACTGCCTATCAACGTAGCGAAGGATACTGCGGTGTGCCAGTACCGGTCCAAGGAACGACGATTGTGAGTCTGTTGAAAGAGGTGTTTGCCAACGAGGTCTATCCGGCGTTCGGATGCACCGAGCCGATCTCCTGTGCCTATGCGGCGGCGCTTGCGGCGGCCGAGCTGGGCGAGCCTGTGGAGCGGTTGACACTCAAGGTCGACGCTGGGACTTATAAGAATGGGGCCGCGGTCATCGTGCCGCGGAGCGGCGGAGCGAAGGGCAACCTGATCGCCGCTGTGCTCGGTGCGGTCCTCGCCAGGCCCGACGCAAAACTGCTCTTGCTGCAGGATGTGACGGCCGAGATCCTGGAACGTGCCCACTGTTTGATCCAGGCGGGTGGCTGCCGGATCGAGTGCGCCGGCGACGCCACGGATTTCCACGTGGATGCCATGGTCGCAGGCAGCCGGCACACGGCCCGTTGTGTGCTGGCCGGTGGCCACATCACGATCGAGCGCATCGAGAAGGACGGCCATCTCGTCTTTCAGGCGGAGACTTCGGCGATGCAGGCACCGGGACTGGGCTATCGCCAGGAGCTTCGGCAGATGGCCATGGCCGACGTGCTTGAACTGGCCGAGAGGACCGACGAAGACGACCTGGCTTTTCTTCGCCGGGGAGTGGAGATGAACCTGGCCATGTCGGAATGGGGCTTTGAGGTGGGTGGAACCGCCTACCAGCTTCGTCTCATGCAACGGGAGGCGTTTCTTGCCGACGACATGTTCTTCCGCACGAAACTCCGCGTGGCATCCGCCGTCGATGCCCGGATGGCCGGGATGAACCAGGCGGTGATGACCTCCGGCGGCTCGGGGAACCAGGGCCTGGTCGCCATCCTGACCCCCTATATTGTCGGCCGTGAGATGGGCGTCGATGCGGACCAGATTCTGAAAAGCGTCGCCGTGGCCCACCTGGTCAATGCCTACATCAAGTGTTTCCTGGGAGAGATTTCCGTCATCTGTGGATGCGCGATGGCAGCCGGGATTGCATCGGCCACCGCCATCGTCTACCAGCAGGCCGGAATCGACATCCAGCGGATCACGCTGGCGGTCAACAATGTGATTGGCGACCTGAGCGGCCTGGTCTGCGACGGTGCCAAGCCGGGCTGTGCGATGAAGGCCATCACGGCCGTTGATACGGCGATCCGATCGGCACTGATGGCCCTGAAGGGATTCGGCCTGACGGCCGACGACGGGCTCGTCGGGCAGACGGTCGAGCTGTCGCTGGGTAATCTTGGCCGTCTCACGCTGGAAGGAATGTTCCGAGTGGACCCAACCATGCTCACCATTCTCCAGGACAAGGCCGCCGGTAGCGGCAAGGCGTGAGCGGTGGCAGAGGAAGGATGGAATAACGGCCTTGCCTTCCTGCAGATTTCCTTGCTGCCCGTGGCGAGCCTCTACGGCAGGTAGCCCCAGACGCCCCACCTCGCCCTTACTTCGTCGACAGACGGATCACGCCGTCCCAATCGTCGGGCGCGGTGCGGTTGTGCTGGGCAATGTAGACCATGAGAAAATCGCTCACACGGTCTTCCGTCGGGATGCGGCGAAGCAGATCGTAGGCCTTGGGCCAGTCGCCGGCGAGAAATGCGTCCAGGGCGGTTTCACTCGTTGCCAGGTGCTGATTGCTCAACTGGGGGAACCGGTCCTCGGGGGGCAGCAATTCGCTCACCTCGATCGCAACGTCAATTCCGTACGGCGATACCCGGGCGATCCGGCGAACCCGGGCGACCTCCGCCGGTACCAGGCGCCTGACGGCCTGGGCCGTGACCTCATCCAGCAGGATTGGCGCCTGGAGCACCTTGGTCATCCCCTCCAGCCGCGAGGCCAGGTTCACGACCGGCCCAAACACGGTCACCTTCACCTGGTCGACCGTGCCTATTTTGCCGGCGACGGCCTGGCCTGTGGCGATGCCGACCCCCGCATTGAAACCCACCAGGGAGCCCGATCCGCGAGCAGCCGATTCAAACTTGTCGCGAATCGCCAGCGCCGCCCGGCACGTTTTGAGCACATCGTCGTCCGACTTGATCGGCCAGCCCCAGAAGCCCATGGCCGCATCGCCCTGAAAGTCGCCAATGACTCCCCCTTCGTTCAGAATCTGGTTGGTCATCACGCCCAGCGCCTCACTCACCCGATCGAGCAGGTCGAGGAGCTTGTCGGCCGAGCGTTGCGACTCGCGAGAGAATCCTCGCAAATCGCAGAACAGTACCGAGACTTCTGTCTGCCGCGGCGTCAGGACCAACTCGGGATCTTCGACCGAGAGCGTATTGAGAACCACTGGCGAGAAGAACTGGCTCAGGGCGGTATGCCGATGCTGCAATCGCCGCATTTCGAGGAGACTGGTGGCCACCATAGCCACCAGTTCCGTGAACTTGACATCTTCTCGCAGATCGGAAGGATCGCTGGAACTGGGCAGTGCGGCCGGATCGTGATGGAACCTGCCGGCCAGGTAGAGGGCCCAGGCGGGACTGCCGGAACCGCGAAGCGGCGTGCAAAACGCCCAGTCGAAATTTCCCCTCGCCGTGAACGGCTGGGGTGCATTCGACTCGGTTCCTTCCCACACATGGAGGATACTCTGCCTCTGGCGCGTCGCTTCGAGAATCAGCCGTTCACTCGGGCGAAAGTCGTCCTGGGCCACTCGGCGCTGGTCCCAATGGAGCACTCGCACGTCAATAGGGTGATCGCGTCTGGTCCCGGCGGCGTCTCGTTCGGTCGTCACCACGGCAGCCGTTTCCGTCCGCGGCACGCCGGCAAGGAGCATGCTCACCAGCCGAACGCACAGCTCCTGATCATCGGTTGCGCCGGAAATCACCTCCGGAAGGCGGCTGAGAATCTCCAGCCGGTGATCGGGATTGCGAAAGGCGATCTCCTTGAGATACTGGGAACTGAACGCCTGTTGCTGGACCGGCATGGGCGCATCGGCG
This sequence comes from uncultured Planctomycetaceae bacterium, assembly GCA_964429355.1. Classification (GTDB taxonomy): domain Bacteria; phylum Planctomycetota; class Planctomycetia; order Pirellulales; family Thermoguttaceae; genus JAAYAY01. The sequence goes on from CAYSCH010000006.1 coordinate 41,988, forward strand.
GCTACGTCGGCCCGCTGGACGGTGAGCGTGAAGCTCGTCTCGCCGATCACGAAATGTTCGCCCGGCTGCAACGTCACCGCCTCGCACGGCCGGCCGCGAAAATAGAGCGAATTCTGCACTTCGCCAAGTTGTGTCACCGTCAATTGGCTGCCGTTCCACACCAGTTCGGCATGACGCCGCGATATGTGCGGATCCCACGGAACGGCCCAATTGCCGGCGGCTCGCCCCAGTGTCACCGGATCTCCTTCCGGCAGCACACGGCGCCAACGGTGCGAGGACTGCTCACCTTGTGCGATCAGGTCTGCCATCGGCACGCCTCCCACACGCAACGGTGTGTCTCATTTCCTATCCTTCGTTGGCGATCGACGAGACGAGCCGGCACTGGTGCCCGGCGTCTCCGAATCGGAGACCCAGACTGCGGCTCCCCGTGCCGATCCGCCCTGCTCCAAGAGCCGGTAAGCAACCCCCCAGAGCCCGAGCAGCACGACGGCCACCATCGCCAGGGCACGCCAGCCGTAGGCGATCAGACCGGACCGCAAATCGCCCAGCGTCGACCCGATGGCCTTGTCGTACGATTCCTGGACAATCACCACCCAGTCCGTGCCGCGCGCCGGAAACTTGACCTCCGCCGTCTCGGCCAGCCAGCGCCCCCGATATGCGGCGTCGACCTCGCCCACCGGGTCGCGGTAGACGGCCTTCCGCACCAGCGTATTCGGAAACTGTTGATCGTCAATCAGGAGCCTGCGGGCCGGTGCCGAGTTGGCTGGCCGGCCGGTTGACTGACTGTGCATCACCGGGTGGTCGAGAATGTGGCCCGGTATCTTCGGCCTCGGCCGTTCTGCAAGCACCGCAAACTGGCTCACCGAGTCCGCTTCGACCGGTTCCACCAGATCCCCGATCCCCACCGTCAGGCCGCCGATACCGAGAAACGCTTTCTCCTCGTCGGCACTGTAGATGGGAGTCGATATGGCCACGTTCCAGATCCCGGTTGCCTCGCTCTGATAAGCCGCTGCCGGCCCGCTCTGCGTGATGTGCCGATCGGTCGGCAAACGCTCGTTCAGGTCGAGATTCGTCGGCCCCCCATGGAAGTACGATCGCGACGCGTAACAGCGGCCAACCGTGATTGGATCGGGGGATCGAGCAACCTGAACACCACGAACATCGGTCAGAAACCAACTGTTCACCTTTCCATTGGCCCTCGACTCGGCGGGCACCGCCGCCTCCAGGGCCGCCTGGAGCGCACGGCGCTGTGGATGCTCCCGAAATTGCTCCAGCAGCGGCTTCAATTGCTCTTCTGATGCGTCCGGATCGCTCAGTTGTCGCGAAAGTTCGTTCAGCTCCGGATCGTTGCACATGCGAACGAACTCGCGGCGCAACGGATCGGAGGCAATCATGGTTTCAATCGTACGACATCGCCGGTCGACGCCGGCAGCCACCGCCTTGGCGATCGATTGAGCGGCGAACCGATTCGTTTTGAGCGCCTGGGCCAGCAATTCCTCTTCCGAACTCTGAAGGACACGATTGAAGCCCGTCCAGGCAAACATGGAAACCACCAGAAGCACGAGAGCCGGTCCAAACGTGCCCAGCAGCATCACCGGACGACGTGCATGCCGGACATCCCGCGCATCGAGCGCGTCGAGCACGGACTGAACATTTGCAAATCTCTTCTTGGGATCCGGCGCCAAACACCGCTCGATAATCTCGGCCAGGGAGCGGTCGACCCCCCGCACGTGCCGATGGGCCGTCGGAACGGCGCCATGGCGAACGATCCTTCGATACTCGGCCAAACGCTCGCTGAAGTCATCGATCTCGTCCAGCCGTGCAAAGACTTCCTCGTCGCGGTGAGGGGGGCTGCCGGTGAGCATGCAGTAGAGCAGGGCCCCAAGGGCGTAGACGTCCCAGCGAACGTCGGGTACCGCCTCGAGACTTGCCTGCTCGGGCGGCATGTAGAACAGGGTGCCCAGGGCGGGCGTCTGCTCGTGAGACAGACGAGACTGCCCGAAATCTGCCAGCCTCGGCTTGTTGTCCTGGTCGAGGAGCACGTTCCCCGGCTTCAGATCGCAATGAAGCACTCCTTTGCCATGGGCATGAATCAGCCCCACCGCGACCTCTCGAAATATGCTGATCGCCTCGGAGCAAGTGAGCGGCTCTTTGTGCAGCCGATCTGCCAGCGATCCTTTCGAAAGATACTCCATTACGTAATATGGGGGATCTGCATCCCAGCCTACGCCGATCAACTGCACTACGTGACGATCGGCAAACAGAAACGTCAGTTTCTCTACCTCTCGGGAAAGAAGAGACCAGTCCAACCCCCCTCGATGGGCATAGAACTTGATGGCCACGCGCCGGCCTGTGTTGCCCTGAAGAGCGCACCAGACCTCGCCAAACGCCCCCGTGCCAAGAAGCTGCTCCAGTTCGTAGCCAGGAACATGGGTCGGTGGTCTCACCGCCTGCAAACTCCGCTGCCGGGCACGCCGTAAATTCATAATAAATAGGCTTGTCGGTT
>CAYSCH010000006.1:44503-59979 GCA_964429355.1 uncultured Planctomycetaceae bacterium
CACGGAGCTTCTGTTCTGGGTCCTGCGGTAGAGTGGGATCACCGTCCATTCCGCGATTATAGAGCAAGCGGACTCAAGAAAACCACTGTCGCCGTCTCAATTCACGGCCAGCTCCAGAGGCCGTGAAACGACGCGGCTATCCGGAAACGCCTGTTCAGAAACGGGGATTGCTGCCCAGTTTCTTGTGACGAGCCGTTGAGTGAACAAGCTGCGGAGTGACCGTTTTCATTCCCCCACTGCCGGTGACTGCTCCCAGTAGTAATACGGTCCAAAAGTAAATACCCCTAATCGTGTTCCTGGCTAATTTGGGTGTCCCAACAAATGGACAGAAAATTCACACTGGATTGTCTTGGCATCCGAATACACAATGAGGTAAACTCATGGAACGGCAGGTATCGGCGTCCTCCGGGATCAGCAGCAACGCCGGCAACGTGGGGTGGTGTTTTGCCGAATAGTGGCTGCTGGGCGAGGGCGGTGGGATTGAGAGGCACCTGTCACCGTGCTTCTTCAAGAGAGGATCGATAAGTGCGAGGTGGGGAACTATGCCGCGCTACCTTCGGAGCGTACCTTCTTCTATTCGAGTCAATTTGCTGGACCAGGTTTTCGGACAATTGACGGTCATCGGTTACGGGGGTCGCCACAACGGGCAGACCATGTGGATCTGCCGATGCGAATGTGGCAACATAGGCGAGTATCACGCCGGAAATTTGCGGGCCGGGCGGTCGTCCAAGTGCGTCGGCTGCCAACTCGATGTCCTGCAGCAGAGCAAAAAGAACTACAGCCACGGATACTCCAGTACTTCCACCTACCGTGCCTGGACGGGAACCCGCCGCTACGGCCGTTGCCGTCGCTGGGAGAAGTTCGAGAATTTCCTCAGCGACATGGGGGAACGGCCCAAGAGGGCCTGTTTGATACGGGTTAATCGCAATCGCCCCTATTCCAAGTCGAACGCGGTCTGGCGCAGCCCCGCTGAAACGCTCAAGGAAGATATCGACCGGACTCTGGAAGCAATGATCTCTGCCGGAATCATTCGCCAGTGGCAGGTTCCCACCCATCGGCGCCGACTCCGCCAAATGACCCGGCAAGCGCGCTACCAGTTGCGAGCGACGCTCAGCAGGAGTCGTTCCCGTTAGTCCTCACGAACGTCTCCCTGGTTGCCCGATCACCCCTTGTTCAGAGGATCGCCCCCTGGCGTAGTCTCAAGATACGAGTGTTGGGCTGCGCGGTTGGGGTGAACTTGCGGCGAAGCCCCAGCATTTCTGGGTTCGAGCATCCACCGTTGCTCGCCATGGTCGGCTTTCCGACCCCGGGCATAGGTGTGCACAATCGGTGATTCGTCAAAGGCTTGAAAGCACTGCTGCGCTCGCGATCCCTTGAGGGAGTTCGTCGCCGCAGCCGACCCTTTTTCTCTATTTTCTCGATTTTCGCGCTGGAGCTGACATTGATTCTCCCGCCCATTCAACTAAAATGTCGCGGTTCATCTTGTGAGATTGGCGGAAGCGAACCGTCCAGTGGTGGGGATATGCGCGATCAAGCGATCCGCTTCGCTTCCACCCCCGGACAGGACCTCTCCTAAGACTTGAGAACTTCACAGACGAGTAGCTGATGGCAAAGGACGACCCGACCACAGGCGCTACCGGGGGCGACGCCCTCGAGGCAGCCCGACGCGAAAAACTCCGCCGGATCATCGATCTGGGACACGACCCCTGGGGATGCCGTTTCGACGATCATTCTCCGATTGGCGAAATCCGCGCGCGCGAGCAGGAAATCCAGGTGGAACCTGCCGGGGACTGCGAGACAGGCAAGCCGCCCGAACAGCACGGCCCCAAGATCCGTGCCGCAGGCCGAATCGTCCTGCAGCGCAAGACGGGAAAACTGATCTTCGCCGACATTCGCGATTGGAGCGGCCAGATCCAACTGTTCATCGGCAAGAACCAGGTCGGTGAGGAGAACTGGGAGCTCGCCCTCTGCTTCGACCTCGGCGACATTATCGGCGTCGATGGCGAACTGAAGCGGACCAAGACGGGCGAATTGACCATTTTCGTCGACAAACTCCATTTCCTCTCCAAGGCTCTCGCCACCCCCCCGGCCAAGCACCACGGCCTGAACGATCCCGAACTGCGCCAGCGAATGCGCTACCTCGACTTGATCCATACCGAGGGGGTCCTCGAACGGTTCCTGCGGCGCACCCAGATCGTTCAGTCCATTCGCAACACTCTGTCCGCAGAACGGTTCGTCGAAGTCGAGGGTCCCACGCTCCATTCGGTCGCCGGCGGAGCCGCGGCCAAGCCCTTCACAACCCATCACAACGCGCTGAATATTCCTCTCTATCTCCGAATCGCGCTCGAACTGCATTTGAAGCGTCTTCTGGTCGGCGGTATCGAACGTGTTTACGAACTTGGCCGCGTCTACCGCAACGAGGGTATCAGCCCCCGGCACAACCCGGAATTCACCATGCTCGAAGTCTACCAGGCCTACGGGGACTATCGCAGCATGATGGATCTGACCGAGAAGATCATTGTCGGCGCCATCCGCGCGACCGGGCAGGATACGAAGCTTGCCTGGGGCGATGCCGAAATCGATTTCACGCCCCCCTTTCAACGCCAGACCTACGATCAGGTGTTCCGGCAGTACACGGGCATCGATCCCAATGACGCGGCGGCGGTGGCGGCCTGCGCTGCCCAGATCGGACTGGATACGGCCGGCAAGCACCCCGACGTCGTCAAGAATGGAGTCTTCGAGGAAAAGGTCGAGGATCGCCTGGTGGGACCGGTTTTTGTGACGGACTATCCGGCCAGCATCTGCCCCCTCACCAAACGGAAGGCCGACCGCCCCGAGATCGCCGAACGCTTCGAGCTGTTCATCCAAGGCATGGAAGTGGCCAACGCCTACACCGAGTTGAACGACCCCGACCTTCAGGAGCAACTGTTCACACGACAACTCGCCGGCCAGGCGGAAGAGGACTCGATGGCCAAGATGGACCACGACTTTGTCCGCGCCCTCCGCCACGGCATGCCGCCGGCCGGAGGCCTCGGAATCGGCATCGATCGCCTGGTGATGCTGTTGACAAATTCGCAGACGATTCGCGAGGTGATTCTGTTTCCTCTGCTCCGCCCCGAAACCACCTGACGGGAAGCTTTCTCCTACCCACCTGACAGCAACCGCGGCAGGATGCCGCTGAAACATTGGAACGTTCGAAACCAATCGGACTTCGCCAAATCATCGAAGGAACGATGAACGATGTACAAACTGCTGCTCTCCTGGCGTTATCTTCGCACACGCTACATTGCGCTGGCGTCGATCATCAGCGTTACTCTGGGCGTTGCCACAATGATTGTGGTCAACAGCGTCATGTCCGGATTCACCACGGAGATGCGGAACCGGATCCACGGGATCCTTTCCGATATCGTCTTCGAGGCCCGTTCGATGAACGGTTTTGCCGACTCGAACTTGCACATGAATGCGATCAAGAAGATCGCCGGCGACTACATTGAAGCCATGACGCCCACGGTGGTCGTCCCCGCCATGCTGAATTTCCAGGTCGGCGACCAGACGATCACCCGCCCCATCGAGTTGATCGGCATCGATCCGGAAACCCAGGGGGCGGTCAGCGATTTCGGCACCTACCTGCAACATCCGGCCAACCGGGAAAAACTCAGTTTCGATCTGCGGCCCCGGGGCTATGACCAGACGGATCACCAGGCCGGCACCGACAGCCAGGACCGCCGCAACGGCCGTCGTCGGGACCAGATGGAACACGCCGGGATGACTCGCCGCGAATGGTATATCAATCGTCAGCTCGATATCGCCGAGGCGGCTGCCAGCCGTGACGAGCCCCAATTCACCCAACCCGATCCGGCAGTCGAACGAGCGATGCCACCCCAGGCCGCTCCGGCTGACCCGTTCGCCAATATCATGAGTTCCGACGCGAATGCCCGGCCGGCGGAGGTTCGAAACCCGTATGCCCAGAATACCGGACTCATCATGGGCATCGCTTTGGGCAGCTTTCCCCAGGCGACGGGTGAGACCGACCACGGAGTGCCCCAATACCAGGACTGCTTCATGGTCCTTCCGGGCGACGATGTCAAGGTCATGTTTCCGACCGCGGGAATGCCGCCCGAGGTCTGCAGCGGAGTGTTCACCGTGGTCGATTTCTACGAAAGCAAGATGAGCGAATACGACGCAAGCTTCGTCTTCGTGCCCATCCAGAAGCCCCAGAAAATGCGCGGCATGTTCGATCCGACCACCCAGACGGGAAAGGTCAATTCCATCCAGATCAAGCTCAAACCGGGGGTCGACGGCGCAATGGTCCGCGACCTCATCCAGAAGCATTTCCCGGCTGAAGAGTATGTCGTCAGCACCTGGCAGGACAAGCAGAGCGCCCTGTTGGCCGCCGTGCAGATGGAAACTGCGATCCTCAATGTGCTCCTGTTCCTGATCATTGCCGTGGCCGGATTTGGCATTCTCGCCATTTTCTTCATGATCGTGGTCGAGAAGACCCGGGATATCGGCATCCTCAAATCGCTCGGCGCCTCCGGCTGGGGCGTCATGGGGATCTTCCTTTCCTACGGGCTCGCCTTGGGCCTCCTCGGATCGGGAGTTGGCATGCTCCTCGGGCTCCTGATTGTTGCCAACATCAACTGGATCGCCGACAAACTGGGCCAGATCACGGGCCGGCCGGTTTTCGATCCCGAAATCTATTACTTCTACAAGATCCCGGCCATCATCGATCCGTTGACGGTGGCCTGGGTCGTTCTTGGTGCGGTAGGAATTGCGGTTCTGGCAAGCGTCATGCCGGCAATCCGCGCTGCACGGCTCCATCCGGTGGAGGCACTCCGCTATGAGTAATCAGAAACCCGCTTCGGTAACCGATTTGTTCGGCTCGTCGGTCGCGCCGCTTCTCAGCCCCGCGCCGCCTGCCCGTGGTGGCTCCCCGGCCGGCAAATCGACCGGGGGGGAGTCGACCTCCGAGCTTCGCCTTGACGCCCGTCATGCCACGAGCGGGCCCGTTGCCGGCCACCAGAAAAGATCCGCCAGCTCAAAAGGCCAGGAGAGATCCGTGCTCCACAACAGCCCCCTCCTTGGCCCGGATCTCGATGCCCAGTTGAACGCCTGCAACCTGACGAAGAGCTATCAGAAGGGCCCCGTCGTCATTCCCGTCCTCCGGGGCGTTGATCTCTCGGTGCGCCAAGGCGAACTGCTCTCGATCATTGGAAAGAGCGGCTCCGGAAAGAGTACGCTCCTCCATCTCCTGGGTACACTCGACGCCCCGGATGAAGGGGAAATCTACTTCGAAGGGCAACGTATCGACAACCTTGGGAGAATGGAACGCGACGGGCTGCGGAACCGCTGCCTGGGAATGATCTTCCAGTTCTACCACCTCCTGCCCGAACTCACGACTCTGGAAAATGTCCTCGCACCCCTCATGATCGGCCACAGCGTCTGGAGTTATCTTCGCCACCGGCGAGAAATCCACCAGCAGGCCAAGGACCTGCTACAACTGGTCGGGCTCAGTCACCGCCTCCGGCACAAGCCTCGCGAACTCTCGGGAGGAGAGATGCAGCGAGCGGCGATTGCCAGGGCCCTGATCTGCAGGCCACAGGTTCTGCTGGCCGATGAGCCGACCGGCAACCTCGATTATGCCTCAGGCCGCGAGATTCTCGAGCTCATGCGCCGCTTGAACGCCGAGCAGAACCTCACTATAGTCATGGTAACGCATGACCTGAGTATCGCCCAATTAGCCGATCGGTCGATCGAGTTGGTCCAGGGGCGGATCGGGCAGCCAGGAACGCTATCCCTCGAGCCATAAGCCTTTTTGTGGCAATTGGTTAAAGCTGCCAGCCAGACAACCTCCCCTCGGCAGACTTAGCTCGCGCTGCGATGGATGTCCATTGAGAGATGTTGGGATGTCTCCGTGAACCTTCGCGCCATTTGGCGACTCCTGGTCCTTGGGATCGACGCGGACTAGATCACTTCCTCTTAGCAGCAGGGTGCCATGGCTTACCAAGTTTGGATCAATGGAGAGCTCCTCCCCCCCGAGAAGGCAACCGTCAGCGTGTATGACCACGGCTTGTTGTATGGCGACGGGGTGTTCGAAGGCATTCGCAGCTATGGTGGCAAGGTCTTCCGATTGGAGGCCCATCTCGATCGGCTATGGTACTCAGCCAAGGCGATCCTGCTGGAGATCCCCTACACCAAGACACAGCTTGCGGCAGCCATCGAGGAGACCCTCGTTGCCAACGGGCTGAAGGACGGTTACATCCGCGTGGTCATTACCCGAGGCAGCGGCTCCCTCGGGATCGATCCGGCCAGGTGCAGCCATCCACGAGTCATTGTCATCACCGACTCGATCGAGCTCTATCCGCCCGAGGACTACGAAAAGGGGCTGGCGATTGTTACCGTCAGTACGATCCGCAATCATTGTGCCGCGCTCAGCCCGCGAATCAAATCGCTCAATTACCTCAACAACATCCTCGCCAAGATCGAAGGCAAGCAGGCCGGCTGCAAAGAAGCGTTGATGCTCAACCACAAGGGGGAGGTGGCGGAATGCACCGGCGACAATATCTTCCTCGTTCGCGACGGACGCCTTCTCACACCACCCATCGACGCGGGAATCCTCGAAGGCATTACACGCGATGCGGTCATTGAGCTGGCGCGCAAGTCGATGCCTGTCGATGAGATTCCCCTCACCCGGCACGATATCTACGTGGCCGATGAGTGCTTCCTGACCGGCACCGCGGCGGAAGTGATTCCGGTAGTCAAGGTCGACAGTCGCCCGATCGGCAACGGCAAGCCGGGCAGGATCACGCGCGACCTGATCGAGCGATTCCACAAGCTGACGCGCGAGTAGTCACTCCGGGACCTTATTCAATCGGCAATAGGGATACGCCTTCCGCGGAGTTTGCCCGTTGGCGCGGTGAACAGAACTCGCAACTTCTCAAGGCGATCTGCGAGACGTGAGCATGCCGGCAAGAATGACGCTTCTGAATGACGGCACTTCTGAATCACCTTGCATGATTCGCGAAGAATGGTCGTCATGAAGATAGCCGCGTGGGCTCGCGATTCCATCGCGGCAGAGAGCCGAAACTACCCCACGAGCAAGACCACCAGACGCTTGGGGCCGTGGACACCGAGGATCAGGATCTTCTCGATATCGGCGGTCCGGCTCGGGCCGGTGATGAAGACGAACTCGCCGCGAAGGGCGGGATCGGCCATGCGGGGCGCTATCTTGCCCCAGGCGGCCGGCATGTGCTCGACGAGTTGGCTGGTCTTGGCGATCACGATACAGACCGGCGGCAGGTAGCACATCAGCCGGTGATGGGGCGTCGCGCAGGCGACCATCACCGAGCCCGTGTCGGCCAGGAGCGTGTCGGCCCCCACGAGCGACGCCGACAGTCCGGCCAGGTCCGTGGCAATGGCGCCGGGCTTGTCGCCCACAAAACACTCCGGCGGAAGATCGGCCACCAACTCGTTGCAGAGGGCATGGTCCGTCCGGCCGATGAACTCGGTATTGAGCCCTTCCACGATCTCCGCCAGTTTCTCGGCCGCCGCCTCCATCGTCGCAAAACGATGGACTTCGCCGGCAACGGCCTCGATCTCCCGGACGAACCGCTCCGCCATCGTGTCGACCGACGGGTTCTCCAGCGGCCAGACCTCGGGAATGGGGGGCAGTTGCCGGTCGGGCTCGTTGCCTAAACTAGTGCGAATGCGGGAAAGGATGGCGTCGCGGCTGCTCATGGTTCTACCGTATCGGCGATGGGAGCGCGGCAAGCCCGCGCGGCTATCGTGGTTTCGAATGATTCGAAGTCCGAAGTTCGAAACAGAGTCAAATCGAGAAATGGAATTGGTCAACAACCGTCGTTCGCGGGGCAAGATTGCCCGGCGATCGTGCTATTTCTTGTTGGTGGGCTTCAGGTTCTTCCCTTCTTGACGCCACCACTTGCGGAAGCTCGCACGGGCAGGAACGCGGGGCAGCTCGCGGCCCCGGGTCCAGGCGCCCAGCTTGTCGGGATGCCAGGGGAGGAATCGGGCCATGCGGACACCCAGCTTCACCGCCGTCATGGCCAGGCCGTAACGCTTGGGCCCCTGGAACATCCAGGACCAGGCCCGCCAGATGATCCGCTCGCTCAGCAGGTTCATGGGCGAGGGTTCATTCACCGCCCGATGCCGCAGGTGGACCAACTGGTGGGGAATGTCGATTCGCACCGGGCAAACCTCGCTGCAGGCTCCGCACAGCGACGAAGCGAATGGCAGCTTGGCCGCCTTCTCCATTCCGACCAGGTGGGGCGTGATGATCGATCCGATCGGGCCGGGATAGACCCAGCCGTAGGCCCAGCCGCCTACGCGGCGATACACCGGGCAGGCATTCAGGCAGGCCCCGCAGCGGATGCAGAACAGGGCCATCCGCGCCTTGGGGTCGGTAAGGACCTTGGTACGGCCGTTATCGAGGATCACGATGTGCAGCTTGCGCCCCGGCGTGGCCCCGTGGAACAGGTGGGTGTAGGTGGTGAGTTTCTGCCCCGTGCCGCTCCGGGCCAGCAGGTTGAGGAACTGGGGCAGGTACTGGATGCTGGGAATGACCTTCTCGATCCCCATCAAGGCCACGTGGATCGGCGGCGTGGCGGTCGAGAGGCCTGCGTTGCCTTCATTCTCGACCACGACGAAAGATCCCGTGTCGGCAATACCGAAGTTGCAGCCCGACATGCCCATGTCGGCCTTGATGAACTCCTCCCGCAGGTGCCGGCGGGCGATATCCGTCAGCGCCTGGTGCTCGGCCGTGTACGGCTCGCCCAGTTTCTGCGAAAAAAGCCGGCCCACGTCTTCCGCCGAAAGGTGCAGCGCCGGGGTGACGATGTGGGTCGGGCGCTGGTTGGCCAACTGGACCAGGTACTCCCCCAGGTCGGTCTCCACGGCCCGGATCCCGACCGCGGCAAACTTGTGGTTCAGCTCCATCTCCTCGCTGACCATCGACTTGGCCTTCACCACCGTCTTGACGTTGTTTTCGCGGGCGATGTCCAGGACGATCTGGTTCGCCTCCTCCGCGTCTTCCGCCCAATGAACCACCGCGCCCCGCGCCGTGACGTTGCGTTCGAACTCGACGAGCAGCTTGTCCAGGTTGCCGATCGCGTAGTCCTTGATCCCGTTGGCCGCCGTTCGCCAATCCTGGTAGTAGGGTATCTCGGCCAGCAGTTCCTGGTTTTGTTTGGTCGACCGCTCGGCAGCAATTCCCATGGAGGGGCTGCCCTTCGGTTCATAGAGACCTTTGTTCTCGGCCTTGAGAAACTCAGCGCCTTCGAGATGAAGCTGGTGGTCGGACATGACAATCAGGGAGCAAGGGTTCAGGGTTCAGTGAGAGCTGTTGGGGTTCGGGGTTCACCAGTCATGCGTGGCGGATTCAGTCGTTGCCGGTGGGCACATCACGGCAGAGCGCAATGGCTGCTATTCTTGAACAAGCAATTCGGCGATGTGCTTGCACTGGATGTGGCGCGTGGCCTTGTCGCGGCGAAGCATGCCCCCCACGTGCATCAGGCAACTGATGTCGATCGAAGTGACGACATCAGCCCCCGTCTTGACGATGTTCTCCACTTTGGTCTTGCCCATGGCCAGCGACGTGCCGGGCATTTTCACGCTGAACGTACCGCCGAATCCGCAGCACTCCTCAATGTTGGGCAACTCGCGGTAGTCGATGTCGCGGATGTTCTTCAGCAGGGTCAGGGGTTGCTTGAAGATCCCCAGCTCCCGGCGCCCGTGGCACCCGCTGTGCATGGTGACCTTCTCCGGAAAGCGGGCGCCTGTATCCGTAACGCCGAGGACCTCCACCAGAAACTCGGTCAGTTCGAATACGCGCCGGCCGATGCCGACAATTCGCTCGTCCGGGTCGACGTGTTCGAAGAACACGCGGCACATGGCCGTGCACGAACCCGACGGGGAAACGATCCATTTGTACGACTCGAAGGCCTTGCAGAACTGGTGGATCACGCCGCGGGCTTCTTCCCAGTAGCCGGAGTTGAAGGCCGGCTGGCCGCAACAGGTCTGTCCTTCCGGATAGGCCAAGGGCACACCGTACTTGGTGAGGAGCCTGGCGGTCGCCTCGCCGATTTCGGGAAAGAACTGATCGATGTAGCAGGGAATGAAAAGCGCGACCGTTTCGCCCGGTTCATACTTGGGATACTCCCACGGTTGTCCCGGGCTGTGTTTTGTCTGAGTCATCGTCGAGTGCTTGTCTATCGTCGTGCCGGTTCGAAAGGTCCGTTGCAGTATTCCTTTATACCCCCGCAGAGCCCCTCATGCCAGCAGCCTTTCGTCGCGACGGCGAAACTGCCCGACAACTCCTCCGGCCAAAATCCCCGATAGCCGCACGGGCCAGCCCCGACTATTCATGAGCTGGGAGGCAATAGCATAAGTGATGGCAGCGGATGCACTTAGTAACTCATACCTCGGAGGCAGTATGCCAAGTCGAGAAGAGAGGCGGCGGGTCGGTTGTCAGAGGTGAGCGGGTCCGTAGTCGATCGAGGTTGCGCCGCCTACCGACCCTTCCAGCTACTCCACTTGGCTGAAGTGTCACAGGGTTTGAAGAAGCGGTCGACCGAACGGACAGTATTTCGAGGAGTGGATGCCTGATTCCGAGTCACACTACGTGGCAAGCGAGCAGTGACCGACGAGGCGAGTCCCTTTCGATCAGGGGTGACGGTCGCGAATTGAGAAAAGAAGTTAACTACAGAGCACGGAGGGGGCAACAGAGACGGCCTGATTCGTCCCCGAAACGGCAGGCACCGGGCCCGAAGCCAAGATCACGGAAAGCGCGAACGAGCACGAATCTCCCGCCGATTCCCTCGCTGCTTGATAGGATGCGTTTGCACATGCTCGTCGACCCCGGCCGGCCGAGGCGTCCCCGACTACAAATAGAACGCTCACATGGTTGAGCGCGACGGGAAAGACGAGGGCGCCGACAACAACAGTTCTTTCGAGGCTCACGCGTGGTTTCCGGGTTCGCTGACTACGCATCTCATTGTTGCGCAAGACTCGCTACGAGGTGCTGGTCAGGACCTTCCCTCGCGGACTTGGTAGGCGCTCGGCTCCATTGAGAGGTTTCAAGCTCACTTCCTGTTCGCTATTCTCCTTTCCCAAGCTACATGGCACGATCGCGTTTGATGCCCCTCGGGTCCGCCTGACAGAACATGTGGATTCGAAGGCTCATCCAGGGAACGAGTTCTTTGCCCGTGGCAATTGCCTATGCTGCCGATACTTATATTTCATCAGATTACCCTGTTACAAATGCGGCACCTGCATTTCGCTCCAATCTCTTGGCAAACGGCTTGACAAGTCTGGCATGACATGTTCTACTCTCCTGCGAGGCAGGTGGTGCTAAGACATTAGTGTAGGATTCGAGTATCATCAACCAGCGCAACCCCTTTCTGGGGAAGAGGCCGCACGGATTGCGAATCTTTTGTTCCTCCATGCAGCATCCTCGTCAGAACCTGGCATAGGCATTCGCTGCGTCCGGGGCTATCAGCACGCGCACCTGCTGCGCGGCTATGGAGTCCCGCGCGTTGATGCTCGGCTGTGGGCGAACCAGGCAAAACCACTGTTACGAAGGAACGGAACGATGCGATCGTGGATCATTTCCTGGAGGCAGAAGATTGGTGAGTTGAGAAAGTCCGGAGCGGGAAAGGGGCATTTCTCCCGATCGCAAATGCGTCGCAATCTGCGACTGGAGCCGTTGGAGAAACGGGAGCTGCTGAGCGCCGGGCCGCCGGAAATCGGCTACTTCCATGCATCGGGCGGGGCAAGCCAGTTCATTCTTGATTCCAACGGCAACCGTTCGTGGGATGCACAAGACCAGACGTCTGTGTATGGGGATGCTACCGACACGCCGGTCGTCGGCGACTGGAACGGCGACGGGCTGGACGAAATCGGTATCTTCCGGGTGTCATACGGCTTTGGCGAATTCATTCTCGATTCAAACGCCAGCGGGTCCTGGGATCCGAGTGATACCGTGTACGACTTCGGCAACACCACGGACATGCCGATCAGTGGCGACTGGAACAACGACGGGGTCGACGAGATCGGAGTATTTCGTACTTCGGCGGGCTACGGCCAGTTCATACTGGACTCCAATGCCGATGGCGTTCTGAACGACACGATTCACGACTACGGCACCGCCAGCGACACGCCGATCATCGGCGACTGGAACGGTAACGGACTCGACCAGATTGGCGTCTTCCGCGAGTCGGGGACCGCAGGCCAATTCATTCTGGACGAGAACAACGACTTCCTCGCGGCGGCAGACCCAGTCTACGGTTGGGGTTACGCCGGCGACACTCCGGTCGTCGGAGATTGGAACAACGATGGATCTGACGAGGTTGGCAGCTACCGGGGTTCCGGGGCCGATGGCCGGTTTGTCCTGGATCTCAACGCTGATTTCATCGAGGTGGGTGAGCCAGTCTATTCCTACTGCTATGCGGGTGAAACGCCGCTGGTCGGCGATTGGGACGGGAACGGCGTCGATGATATAGGCAATCTTCGGAAGTTCGGCGGCGAGGGCCAATTCACGCTTGATTTCGACGCCAGCAACTCCTCAACCCCGGAGGATTCCGTTGTCGCTTTCGGTGTTGCCGCCGACGCTCCGATCGAAGGCGATTGGAATGGAGACGGGCGGGACCAGATCGGCGTGTTCCGCCAATCGGGCGGCTACGGCCACTTCATCCTCGATTCCAACGGCAACGGCGCCTTGGACTTGGAGGACTCGGTCTACGATTATGGGTTTGGTTCCGATTCGCCGATCATCGGCGACTGGAATGGAGACGGGCGTGACGATATCGGCGTCTTTCGCGCCATCGACGGGCACGGTGTCTTCATCCTTGATTCCAATGCAAGCGGCGACTGGGATGCGAATGACGACACGCACTACTTCGGTTACGCCGGTGACACGCCAATCGCCGGCGATTGGAACGGGAACGGTCGTGACGATATCGGCATATTCCAGGCAATCGACGGCAACGGCGTATTTGTCCTGGACTCGAACGGTACCGGCTCTTGGGATGGGAGCGATCTGACGCACTGGTATGGCTTGGCAACCGATGCGCCTGTCGTGGGCGATTGGAACGACGACGGAAGCGATGATGTCGGCAGCTTTCGCTCGGTCAGTGGAAACGGTGCATTCATTCTCGACTCGAATGGCAATGGCAACTGGGACGGGAACGACGTGTTTTTCTACTACGGCAGTGAAGGAAATCAGCCAGTCGCGGGGGACTGGAATTGGAAAGGGACCGACGAAATCGGCATTTACGTCGTCAACGGCGCCGCCGGACAGTTCACTCAAGATGCCAACGGCAACGGCTGCCCGGATGGCGACGATCGGGAGCACCTGTTCGGCGACGCCACCGACACGCCGCTGGTCGGTGACTGGAATCGCGACGGACATGATGAAATCGGCGTCTTCCGCGTCAACGGCGTCGACGGCCAATTCATACTGGATTCCAATGGTAATGGCACCCTGGACCTGGATGACCTGGTCTACAACTACGGGCTCGCTACCGATACGCCCGTCACGGGCGACTGGAACGGAGACGGGCGGGATGAGATCGGCGTGTTTCGCCCATCCGGCGCCAACGGCCAATTCATCGTGGACGCCAATGGCGACGGCTCCTTGGAACAGAATGATCCCGTCTACAACTACGGCCTCGCTACCGACGCGCCGATCATCGGCGATTGGGACGCCGACGGTCAGGATGATATTGGCGTTTTCCGAGGTATCAGCGGTAACGGAGTGTTCATTCTGGACTCCAACGGCAACGGCTATTGGGATGGGAGCGACGCTGCGGACTACTTCGGGTACGACGTGGACACGCCGATTATCGGTGATTGGAACGGGGACGGACGCGACAACATCGGCGTTGTTCAGGCGATCGGCGGTTACGGGATATTCATCCTGGATTCGAACGGTAGTGACTCTTGGGATGGGGAAGATGTAGGATACTGCTACGGCTTGGCTACCGATACACCGCTTGTGGGCGACTGGGATGGAGCGGGGGTGGCATTCACGGATCCCGATCTCAGTGCCGCCGTGCATCATGCCCTGGCCGTGCCCGTGGGCAAACAACTGACGCCCGATGACATGCTCCAGTTGACATCTCTGACAGTCGACAGCAGCTTGCTCAATTCGTTGTTTGGTCTGCAGTATGCCAGGAATCTCGAATCGTTGACTCTCGTCCCATCCGATTTCTCCCAGCCAGGTGAGCTACTCGGCGAAACGCCTCTTGCCGCGATTCATCCGCTGACGCAAATGGAACACCTGACCCTGCAGGGGCTCGGGTTGAGTGATTCCGACCTTGTGCCGATCACCGCCTTGAGCCAATTGGAGGTGCTGGACCTGTCGTTCAATGAAATCGTTGGCTCGCAGGCTGCTTTCCCCAGTCTAAGCAGTCTTGAAGCTCTCGCTTCGCTCGACCTCCGTTATAACTCCGTTGAGGTCGTTCCCGAGGCCATCGCCGATATCTCGACGCTGGAGACTCTTTACGTCCACGGCAACCCGCTGACCGACGATCCACAAGCCGGCTTGGTCAATCTTGCAGGGAAGGTCCTCCATGTTGACGTGGCTCCGGATCACCCCGACGAGGCAGAGGACATCGCGGACCTGGCGGATCGGCTCTACAACCTGCCGCTCAAGGTGTACGAGTACGTGCTCAACACGATCGAGTTCGAGCCGTATCGTGGCTCGATGAAGGGTACCCAGGCGGTGTTTCAGACGGGCAAAGGGAATGCGTGGGATGCTTCTTCGTTGCTCGCTGATCTGCTTGAAGAGGCGGGAATCGAGGTGCGCTACGTCCGCGGGGTGGTCGAATTGCCCGTTGACTCGCAATCGCCAGACGGACTCGGCGTCGAATCGTGGCTCGGCGTTGCCACGCCGGCTGCGGCCATAAACGTTCTCAACAACGCTTACCTGGATGCCACCAGCATTGACGTAGGCGCCAATACGGTTGCCGTTCAGTTCGACCACCTCTGGCCGGAGGCGAATGTGGAGATTCCGGGCGTCGGCTCCCAATGGGTGGCGTTGGATGCCTCCATCAAGTTTCGCGATTGCCGGGAGAGTGTGCGGAACATGTTGAGCGAGGTGGCATTCGACACCAGCGGCGTTACTGGAGATTACTTCGCAAACGTGCGGACCGACTCGCCGCACGAGTACTACGAAGGGCTGGTCCGCGATTACCTGGCAGAAAACGAACCGACAACAAACATCGCGGAGATTTCCTATGCCGGACCGATTGTCGCCCAGGCGGTTTTTTCCCTGCCAACAGAGGCTCTGTACGACATAATCTCTCAGGAAACGGCAGTTACAGAAATCCCCGCCTCGGAAACGCACCAGATCCGAGTTACCCTCACAAACTATGCGGAAGATACCATCTATTTCCAGACGAATCCGCTTTCGCTCCCGGAAATCGGCACAATGCCACTCACGGTACGACCAACGCCGTCAG
>CAYSCH010000007.1:0-274 GCA_964429355.1 uncultured Planctomycetaceae bacterium
CCGCTGTCCGCCAACCAGGAGCTACACACAATGGTCAACGTTGGAATCTGCGGTCTCGGTTTCATGGGAATGATTCACTACCTCGCCTACGAGAAGGTGCGCGGGGCGAAGGTGAAGGCGATCTGCGAGAAGATTCCGGAACGTCTGACCGGCGACTGGAGGGCGATCAAGGGGAACTTCGGGCCCCGCGGAAAGAGGATGAATCTCAAGGGGGTGTCGACCTACAGCGAACTGGGTGACATGCTCGCCGATCCGGAAATCGACATGGTGGATA
>CAYSCH010000007.1:328-7602 GCA_964429355.1 uncultured Planctomycetaceae bacterium
CATGTGCTGCCGTTCTTCGCGGCCTATCGTTTTGCACTCAAGACGATTCAGACGAAGAAGTTTGGCCGGTTCCTGGGAGGCAACTTCACGCGGGTGATCTCCGATCCGCTGTGGCTGAAGGACTTCTACGATCCCCGCGGGTGCGGGGGGCCGATGATCGATCTACACATCCACGACGCCCACTACATTCGCCTCGTGTGTGGCATGCCGAAGATGGTCAGCAGCGTGGGCCGAATGCGGGGAAAGGTGGCCGAGTACTTCAACACCCAGTTCTTTTTCGACGATCCCTCCCTGGTGGTGACGGCAACGAGCGGCATCATCAACCAGCAAGGGAGACCATTCACCAACGGGTACGAAATCCACCTGGAACGAGCCACGTTGCTGTTCGAGTCGTGGACAGAAACGCCGGTCACCGTGTTGACCGACGATGGGCGGGTGCACAGGCCGAAATTCACACCTGGACAGGACGAGACGGACGACTTTGCAGCGGAGTTGACCGAAGCGGTCAAGGCGATCCAGACCGGCTCGCCTTCGAAGATGCTTGCAGGGGAGTTCGCGAGAGACGCCCTGATTCTTGGGCAGAGGGAAACCGAGTCGATCGTCAGACGGCGTCCCGTGCGAGTTTGATTGAGGGCCGTTTCTTGGTTAGAGCGGCCGGAAGAAATGAACGGTGTCTCCTGGAAGACTGGGCGTTTTCGTCATTTCTACCGGCCACTCCTAGAACCTGCGGCAATTCCAGTCCTTGCCGCCCGTGGGGGGCTTTCGCCGTGGATCTGAAACCGCTTTCTGGATGGCCGGTGACGAGAAGAATCGCGAGGGATGTGCGATGGGCGAGGGAATAAGGAGATCGCGTCTGGCGGAAGACGATGCATGTCGCCTGGAGGAATTTGGCGACATGCTGCGGCGGGAAGCCTCGAATTTTGTGGGCTATCCCTGCAACAGCCGGTTCGATTATTCCGAGCTGTATCCGTTCCTCGCTTTTCCGCTCAACAATGTAGGCGATCCGTTCGTACCGAGCAACTTTCACCTGAACACCCACGAGTTCGAGTGCGAGGTGCTGGAGACGTTTCGCGAGCTCGTGCACGGAACGGTGGGCGAAACCTGGGGCTACATGACCAGCGGCGGCACCGAGGGGAACATGTATGGCATATTCCTTGGCCGCGAGCTGTTTCCCGAAGGGCTCGTCTATTACTCGGAAGACACCCACTATTCGGTCAACAAGATCCTGCGCTGCCTCCACGTCAGGAACATCATGATCAAGAGCTGCCCTGATGGGCGGATCGACCTGGAGGACCTGCGGGAGACGATCCGGATCCACCGGGACGTGCCGCCCATTGTTTTTGCGAACGTGGGAACGACGATGAAGGGGGCGGTCGACGATATTGCCGGCATTCAGGGAATCTTTGAGGACCTGGCGATCCAGTCGCATTACATCCATGCCGATGCGGCCCTCAGCGGCATGATCCTACCGTTCGTCGACGAGCCCGAACCCTGGGATTTCGCCGCCGGGGTGGACAGCATCAGCATCAGCGGCCACAAGATGATCGGCTCGCCGATTCCTTGCGGGGTAGCCCTGGCGAGGAAGACGAACGTGGACCGGATCGCCCGTCGGATCGAGTACGTGGGGACTCTCGACACGACGCTTTCGGGATCGCGCAACGCGATCACTCCGCTGTTCCTCTGGTATGCCTTGCGGACGGTGGGCCTGGAAGGGATCCGGCAGATGGTGGCGGCGTGTTTCGAGGTGGCCGACTACGCGGTGGAGCGGATCAGCCGGGCCGGGTGGAATGCCTGGCGTCACAAGAATTCGATCACCGTGGTACTGGATCGCCCTTCTGCCGACGTCGCCAGCCGCTGGCAATTGGCCGTTTACGGCGACACGGCCCATCTGATTACCATGCCCCATGTCGCGCACGAGCACATCGACCGGTTCGTCGGCGACCTGGCCGGCAGCAAAACGGACAGGGAGGCTCGATCATGAAACAGATCGTCATCGTCAGTGAAGATCGCCCGGCTCTGGTTGCCGAAATTGCCGACGCCATGGCCGCGGCCGCGGTGAATATCGAGTTCCTGGACGCCGAGGTCGTCGGCTCGTCGAAGGTCGTCGTGCTGACGGTCGACCACTATGACGCAGCGCTCAAGGCGCTGGCCCAAATCTCGCTGCAGGCCATCAGCGAGGACGCCCTGGTGATCCAGCTCCAGGACAAGCCGGGGGAACTGGCACGGGTCACGCAGCGGTTGCGCGGAGCCCAGATCGACGTGCGAAGCATCCGGATCATCCGGCGCGAGGCGGGAACCGGCATTGTGGCCGTGGCCACGGACCGAAACCACGAAGCGCGCAAGATCCTCGCCGACGTCCTGGTTTCGTACGGGCAATAGCGACTGGTGGATCTGCGATGCTGGTCCGGTCGTTGCAGCCGGCGACAATCGCTTTGGCGGCATCACGGGTCGACAGATCTGAACGGGACTTTGGCCAGGGACTGCGTTCCGATCAACGGCCGCCGGCCATCGCCTCGAGGCTCTCACCGAGCTCACCAGGTGCGGGCAGAATACGGCCGTGGTAATAGATTCTGCGGACGGTATTGCCGTAGACGTGGAGTGGACGGTAGGGTCGGTGGATGATCGGTGTTTGTCGAATCTCGTCGCGCTCGGCGATCGGCTTGATGACCTGGCCGACCCAGCCGGGTTCATTGGATTTTGCAGGACACGGCAAGGAGAGCCCTGCCAGAAGAAGCACAAGGGCGGTCAGGTACCGAATCATCGAGAATCCTCCGTTACTTTTGGCTCAGAACTCGCCATGGCCGGCCGTTTGCGGGGGCCCGCGGCGGTTTGGTCAGGCAAATATAGACCACGAATCTGTGGCGCGCCGGGGAAGATGTTTCGTTCAGGCAACAGGATTGGACGACGGTCTCGCTCTCAGCGCCGGGAGATAGC
The DNA here is from genome assembly GCA_964429355.1 of uncultured Planctomycetaceae bacterium. GTDB lineage: Bacteria > Planctomycetota > Planctomycetia > Pirellulales > Thermoguttaceae > JAAYAY01. The sequence goes on from CAYSCH010000007.1 coordinate 3,263, forward strand.
CGGTTCCTCGGAATGAGCGAGTGGGGGGGCGTTTAGGAATAAGATCCCGATTTTGTTGCATTGGATCGGTCGACAATACATCACTGAGAAAAACGGTCTTCCCCCTCTGGATAGTGCGTTCTCCCGCGAGTTTGGCAGATTTGGCGAGCCCGAGTGCCGAGATGGTGGTGCACGAGAATCGGGCAGTCAGAGCCTCCCGCGCCAATCGAATGCGGGAAACCTGATAACGTTGCGGAAGCCTGGAAACAACAAGCACTTGCAGCAGAACACGACCAGTTATCGCTGGGGAGAGTGCTGCTCATTGGTTTCCTCTCTCGCGGTTTTCAGAGCGTTGACCATAGACGCGATCTGCAAGTTATCGACGGCGATATTCGTGGACCGCCCACGTGGTTAACCACATGCCCTCTGCGGATTGACGGTTGGGTGCCAGGATTTTCGGGCTCTGAGTCTGACTTTTTTCCGTGGGAGACGGATCGCGAAGGCGACGCGGAAGGGTGGCAAAGAGTTCCCCATATCCCCCGAAAAAAGCTTGACATTCTTTGCCACACCAAACACAATCGCCGTCATAACCGTTATTATCGGGTCTTTTCCGGGTTAGCCCTTTTCGCTTGGGGTAATTCGGCCAGAAGTCTCTGTGCCGTGAAGCCGGGCTTCCCGCAAATCAGGCAATCTACGCAACGTTGCATCCATTATTTGGGAGAAGATGGTCCATGTCACTCTGGTCATCGTTCCGCCGTTTCTCCAATTTCCGCAAGAACCGAGATGTGGCATTGGGCCGGCGCCGCCCGGACAGCGGCTCCAACAGACTACCGTCGTTGAAGCATCGCGACCTGCGAATGGAGCAGTTCGAGGATCGGGTGTTGTTGAGCATCACGACGCCGGACCTTCGCAGCGGGGTTACCTACGATGCACCGATCTTCGGCAACACGGTGCGCTCGTTGCCGTCGCTGGGAGAGATCCAATTGGTTGCGCTGGCCAACAGCCCGGACGAGTACCGCCCGATCGCGCCGATGAATGTGGATGCCGCGGACTCGACGAATACGGACTATCTTCAGGCGGGTGGTGGACTCGGCCTGAATCTGGACGGCAGCGGCTACACGGTGGGGGTCTGGGACGGGGGCGCCGTGTTGTCGAGTCACCAGGAGTTTGGCGGCCGGGTAACGGTCGTCAATAACGTATCGACGAGCGACCACGCGACGCACGTGGCCGGAACGATCGGCGCTGCCGGTGTGAACGCCAAGGCAGCCGGGATGGCCACGGGAGTCGAAATCCGGTCTTACGACTGGAATTCGGACCTATCGGAGATGTCGGCGGATGCTGGGGTAATCGATGTCTCGAACCATTCCTATGGCCTGACGTCGGGATGGAGTTATACGATCGACTTCTCGTCCCCCACCTACTTGATGGACATCTGGTATGGGGACATGTCGGTCAGCACGACCGAGGACGGGAAATTTGGTTCTTACACGGGCGAGGCAGCGCAACTGGACCAGTTGCTCTCGACCAAAGACGAAGTGCTGAGCGTCTGGGCGGCGGGGAACGATCGCAATGACGGGTACATGAATCTGAGCGGCAACGGCACGTACATCAGCTATTTCTCGGCGAATCCAGGTGGCATAGGCTGGTCAGGGGCGGGATTCTATTATGTCAACGCGGCGGATTTTCCCGCACCGGCGGCGGACGGCAATTCGGGGGCGGGCTATGATTCGCTTGCGCCGACCCAGACGGCCAAGAACGTTCTCACGGTCGGCGCCGTCGAGGACGTCGTCGTCGATCCGTATTCCGTGCGTGACATCAAGATGTCGACGTTCTCCGGCTGGGGGCCGACGGACGACGGACGAGTCAAGCCCGACGTGGTCGGCAACGGAGTGGGAGTCTATTCGACGGTCGACACTTCGAACACGGCGTACGACTCGATGGACGGGACGTCCATGGCCTCGCCCAACGTGACGGGGACGGCGGTACTGCTCAAGCAGCACTTCGAGCAGACGCTGGGATATTCACCGCTGAGCGCCACGCTCAAGGGTCTGATCATCCATTCGGCGTCCGAGGCGGGCAACGTCGGTCCCGATTATTCGTACGGCTGGGGGCTGGTCGACGCCAAGACCGCGGCCGAATTCGTGACGGCGGCGGCTACCGGGAGCGGCATCGCACAGGTCACGCAAAGTACTTACAGCGGCGCCGAACGGACATTCACGATCACGTCCGAGGGAAACAGTCCCCTGACGGCCACCCTGGTTTGGACCGACCTGGCCGGCACGGCCCAGAGCGGGCTGGACGACCCAACCCTGACCCTCGTCAACGATCTGAACATCTGGATCACCGATGCCAGCGGCACGACCTACTACCCGTGGACTCTGGATCCGGCCAATCCCAATGCGCCGGCGGTTCGCACCGGACTGAACCATGTGGACAATGTGGAACAGGTCAAGATCGACCTGACGGATGCGGGCGTATACACGGTGCATGTGGGCGCCACCGGCGAGGTTGCCTCCCAGGACTTTTCGCTGCTGATCACCAACGAGGAGCAGGTGATCGGCCCCGAGCTGGTCAAGATCATTCCGAACGAAGGGGGCGAACTGGAGGACGGCGACACGCTGCAGGTGGCCCCGCGCGAACTGTTGTTCCAGTTCAACGACAACCAGGACATCGACGACAACACGTTCGATTCGATCCAGATCACTCGCAACGGCGGCCCGATTGCGTACCAGTTGCTGCCGGGCGACAACGACAACCAGGTGATCATGCGGTTCGCGGAAACGTTGCCCGACGACAGCTACCAGATTCTCATCAAGGGCGACCGGAGCAGCAATCCGTTGACGAACATCGACGGAGTGCCGTTCAACAACGGTGCCAACATGACGATCCATTTCGAACTGGACCTGGGGGCGCAGGTTGTTTCGGTGGTGCCGCAGGCGGTGTACCGCGACGGCTACATCATCACCCCGGCCGGGCTGACGGCGTCGGACGACGGGAAGGTGTTCAGCGTGACCGACGGATTCAAGACGGTGACCTTCGAGTTGAACGTGAATACGAATCCGGGCGGCTACGACCCGGAGCACGTGGAGATCAACTTCACCCCGCCCGTACAGGCCACCGACCTGGCGCCGCAGTTAGCGGCGGCGATCCAGAGCCAGTTCGATCCGGACCTGCTCACCGCGACCGAGGCGGCGGGCCTGGTCACAGTCCGCGGCAGCCAAGCGTCGTTTGCCGCAGGGACGACCGGTTTTGCCGTGCAATCGATCCGGACCCTGGCGCAAGCCACCAACAAGATCGACGTCTACTTCAATGACGACGATCTGGATGCCGATGCGGCCACCAACCCGGCCTTCTACCAACTGCACCGGCTGAACGCGACCACGGGTGTCTCGGAAGCGATTCTGATTCCCCGAAAGATCCTCTACAGCGCCCAGGACAACAAGGCACAACTGATCTTCAGCGGCAGCCTTTCCGCCGGGACATACCACCTGGAGATTGGCACCTCCGCCGAGTCGAACGACGCCTTGAGCGCCGCGGTCAACGTGGGGACGCTCTGGAACGGCACCACCACGGCCAGTTTCGAAGGTTACATCGGCGATACGGACGACCTGGCCACGGAATTCGACTTGTATCGCTTCGTGGCGGGCAGAAGCGGCACTCTCACCGTGAGCGTGCCGGGCTTCAGTTGGGAGGTTCTCGACGAGAATGGAGCTCCCACCTCGACGAGCCTTACTGGGGGCAGAACGTACTATGTGAAAGTATCTAATTCCACGAGTGGCTCCTACCGGCTCACACTGGGCGTGAGCGGTTCGCTCTCGGTTCTGGCGTCGAATTCCAGTTACGCCACCGCCACCGATCTGGGCATGCTAGGAACGGCCTCCGTCGTGATCTCGGGGCAGAACATCGGCCTGAACAACGCCGGAATTCTCGATCAACCGGGAAACGACGATGAACCTGGACATCGCCACATTCTGGCGGAGCACCATCTCAATGCCGGGCCGAGTTACGGCTCGATTCGATACTACAACTTCCAGGCCGATTACGGCTGGACCTCCGACAACCAGATCAGCGAGGATCAGAAGGATCGGGCCCGCGAGATCTTCGAGATCTACGGGTACTATCTGGGGGTCAAATTCGTGGAAACGGAGAATTCGGGCACGACGATTGCGACGGGCGATCTGCGGGCGGCGATGCCCAATGTGCCGATCAATTCCGTGGCCGGGCTCGGCAGTCCGGGAGGAGTGATCATCAATGCTTCCATCAACTGGGGCGAGAGCGAGTACGGCGGTTCGTGGTTTGAAACGGCGCTTCACGAGGTTGGCGATGCATTGAGTATGGGTGAGTGGTACAGTAGGTCTGGG
>CAYSCH010000007.1:7612-29327 GCA_964429355.1 uncultured Planctomycetaceae bacterium
GGCCCTGCACGAGATCGGCCATGCATTGAATCTCAGTCACGACTACGATATTCCCGCGACCATGGGGGGAGGAGGAGGAGGCGAGGACGTCTACCCTGGCGATAACGACCTGATCCACCTGAACTGCATCTGGAACTCGGTCTGGAACGAAGTGGATCTCTATGAGTTCGTCGTGACGGAGACGGGTACTCTGACGGCAGAGACCGTGGCCGAGCGGCTCGACGCGGCCAGCAATCTGGACACGCAGCTCGTAGTTTACCGCGAAGTGGACGTGGACGGCACGAAGGTTCGGGAAGTCGTGGCGCAGAACGACGACTACTACAGCAACGATTCACTGATCCAGATCGAACTGGAGCCGGGAACCTACTACGTCGGCGTGATGAGCACGGGGCTCAGCGATGTCGATCCGACCATCTCCAACTCAGGTTTCGGCGGCAAGTCGACCGGCAACTATGAACTCAACCTGGATTTTGCGGCGAGCCCCGCATCGGCCCTGGTCGACACCACCGGCAGCGCGCTGGACGGCGACGCCGACGGAGTGGCGGGCGGAACCTTCGACTTCTGGTTCCAGGTCGGCACCGACACGCTCTTCGTCGACAAGGAAACCGGAGCACCGGCCGGCGGGGTGACGGACGGGACGCTGGCTCATCCGTATTCCCAGATCGACGAGGCTCTGGCGGCAGCCAGTGCCCATAACGTGGTCCGCGTGGTGGGTAATGAGGCAGACACGCCCTACCTTGTCGGGTTCGATAACGTGGGCGCCGAATTGGTGGACGGCGACCTGGTGGAGATACCCGCTGGCGTGACGCTGATGGTCGACGCAGGCGCGGTGTTCAAGCTCCAGGATGCGAACATCGAGGTTGGTTCCTCCTCGCAAGGCATATCTTTGGCCCACGCCGCCCTGCAAGTTCTGGGGACTCCATTCGAGCAGGTTCATTTCCGTTCGTTCCGCGACGACTCGATCGGGGGCGACAGCGACGGCTCCAGTACGGGCGAGTCGGGGGGCGACTGGGGCGGGTTGGTGTTCCGCGCCGATTCCGACTACGACGTGGCAGACGAAGATCCCGACAACCCGTCCGACAACCTGGTGGCCTATCTCAACTGGGTGGGTTGGGCCGATGTCCAGCACGGTGGCGGCAAGGTCACCGTGGGAACGGTTGAGGCAAACTACACCTCCATTCACATGGAGGGCGCGCGGCCGACGATCGCCTTCTCCACCATCCAGAACGGTTCTGGCGGGGCGATATCGGCGAACCTGGCCAGTTTCGAGGAAACGGGCGGGCGGATCGGGCCCGATGTCCACGGCAATACCGTTCTGGACAATTCCATCAACGGCCTGTTCGTGCGGATCCCGACCGCCTTTGGCAGCTCCTTGGAGACTCTGCAGACCGCCGCCCGTTGGGACGACACGGATATCATTCACGTCGTCACCCAGAACCTGTTCATCGAGGGCACTGCCGGGGGGGCGTATGATGCGGATGGAGGCGGGACCGCGTCGTCGCCGGAAGCTCGCCTCGATGCTCGCCTGCGAATCGATCCGGCGGTGGTCGTCAAGCTGGAAGGTGCGCGGATCCAGACGGAGATTGCCGGCCAGTTGATCGCCGAGGGTGTTCCCGGCTATCCCGTGGTGTTCACGTCACTGAAAGACGACACCTATGGTATGGGCGGCAACTTCGACACCAGCAACGACGGCGATGTCAATCCACCGCTGGCAGGGCAATGGGGTGGCCTAATCTTCGCGCCTACGAGTAAGGGGAGCCTCGACTACGTTCAGCTTTCGTACGCTGGTGGACAGACCTCGCTGGCCGGCGGCTTCGACTCCTACAATCCCATCGAGATTCACCAGGCCGATGTGCGGATTGCCAACAGCGTGATTGAGCTGAACGCCAACGGGCGCAGCATCACGGACCGAGGCGGACTGGGAACGAACACGGCCGCCACGATTTTCGTTCGCGGCGCCCAGCCCGTGATTGTCAACAATACGCTCATCGACAACGCGGGGGACGCGATCTCAATCGACGCCAACTCGATGAAATACGAGGTGGTGGCCGACCCCGGACGGAGCACCGGCGCCGTTGAAGCCTTTGACCAATTCGGTGACAATCGCGGACCGCTCGTGCGGCTCAACGTGCTGGACAACACCCCGGGAAACACCTCCCAGCTCAACGGGATGGTCATCCGCGGCTCGTTCCTGACTGCCGAGTCGATTTGGGACGATACCGATATCGTGCACGTTCTGCGGAACCAGATCGAAGTCGGAAACCAGCACACCTACGGCGGGCTGCGGCTGCAGAGCAGTGAGCAGGCCAGCCTCGTGGTCAAACTGGCCGGAGCGAGTGCCGGGTTCCTGATCAACGGGGAACCGCTGGACATCGAGGATCGGATCGGCGGCACGCTGCAGGTTCTGGGCACGCCCGACTACCCGGTTGTACTCACATCGCTCTACGACGACACGGCGGCGGCCGGATTCAATCTTGAAGGGGATCCCCAGGGCGACACCTATCCAGGCACGACGGGCCCGACGGCCGGTGACTGGAGCAGCATCGTCATCGATCGCTATGCCAACACCCGCAACGTGGCGATTGTCAACGAGGTGGAAGCGACCTACTCGGGCGAGAACGGAGTGAACGACATTCCGAAAAACGCCCAGTTCCTGGGTTACCTGGCGCCGGACCTGGCCCCGAGCCTGGAGATTGTTGTCAACAACGTGACCATCGAGGGAGAGACGGACGACGAGAAGGGGGGCGACGACAACCTGCGATTGGGATTTGAGGTCCACGGCAACATCAGCCTCGACAATCCGGACGACAAGGACGTTTACAGCTTCAACGCAACGGCCGGTTCGGAAGTCTGGATCGACCTGGATCGAACCAGCCATGCCCTCGACGCCAAAGTCGAATTGATCCTGCTTAACGAGTCCGTCGTGACTTCGTCGAACAGCAACGGCTCCATTACGGGCACCACCTCAGGGACCGACGCCAACGGCCCCTGGACGTTCGGCGCCGACAGTCTCGTGCAGGAGGCGTATCTGGGCGACGACTTCTATGGCACCAATCCGCTCGATCCGGGGATGCACGTGGTCCTGCCAGGGACCGCGGGGACGACGGGGACCTACATCGTGCGGGTTTCGAGCCAGAACGGCACGTCCGGGCGTTACGAGATGCAATTGCGTCTGCGCCAGGTCGACGAAGACCCGGGCACGACAATCCGCTACGCGGATATCCGCTATGCGGACACCGGCATCGAAGTTTACGGCCAGCCGGCCCACTCGATCCTGGCGGCCGAATCGGGGGAAACGTCGGGCGACAACAACGGCCCGAGCGGCGCCCAGGACCTGGGAAATCTGCTGGAAAGCGACCTGAATACGATCGGTGTGTCGGGACGCATCACGTCTGCGGATGTGGACTGGTACCGGGTTGAAATCAATCAGGAGCAGATCCAGAGCATTGGCGGCGTGAACGGCGGCGGTAAGACCTGGTCGGCCGTTTTCGATATTGATTATGCGGACGGCATCTCGTCGGGAGCCGACACGGTCCTGGCCGTCTACCAATTCGTCAACGATCAATACAATCTCGTGTTTGTCGGCCGCGACTCGAATGTGGACGACGATCAGTCGGGCGCGAACGAAGGGCTCGACACCGACGACCTGAGCCGCGGCAGTTTCGACACGCTCGATCCTTACATCGGTCCCGTGCACGTGCCGGCTGGCGGGCCGGGCGGGACGACGACCTACTACGTGGCGGTCTGCTCGAATCGCAGTCTGCCGACGGAGTTGAACCAGACCTTCCAGGCGGGCGCCACGAACGCCGACGTGCGACTGGAGCCGATCGACTCCATCCAGCGGATTGTCGAAGATCACATCGGCTTCAGCGGCTACACCAGCGGCGGCTCCGTGCACGTGAACCCGGTCGAGTCGAACGGTATCCTGAAGATTTCCAGTGCCAGCGAGCTTGCGGCGCAGATCATTCCGTACACATTCTCCGACGTGGTGCTGTTTGTTTCGACCGATGAGTCGGGCAGCGATCGCCTGCGGACCGTCAATCCGTTTACTGGGGAGTATGTTACCAATGTCGGCGGCGTCAATGGTACCAACGGTCTGGAAGACATCGCCATGCGCGACGACGGCGTCCTCATGGGGCAGCTCAACGGCCCCAATGACGGCAGCTCGGGCGACCTGCGGGTGATCGACACGGGAACCGCCGCCCTTTCCGGCGGCGGGAGCGATGGGCTCACCACGGTCGGGAACTCCGGCCAGGATTTCGGTGCGTTGGCCTACCGGCGGGTGGGAACTTCCAGTTGGATTACCTATGCCGTGAACAACAATTCCTACGACATGGTGGCCGATACGCCGACCAATTTCAACGACGGAGCTCCGGCCTTGTGGCGCCTCACCGAAAGTGGTGGCGCCGTCGACGAGCGGCCAGGTGCCAACGACCCACCTGGGGCTCAACCCGTCGGAAACTTGAACGGAATCAACGGAAGAGTGACGGGGCTTCAGTTTGTCGGGAACACCCTGTTTGCCGTAACGGATACGGGAAGGCTGTACCGGACCAGTGTCAGCGGCAGCGCGGGTGGGAATTACCACAGCCACAGTGGGTGGACGCAGATTTCCTTGCCGGTGACCGTGGCCGGCAAGCCCTTCAGCGGTCTTGCGCTGGGCCCGAGCAACCTGAATACCATCAACAACCTGGACCTCGACGGCGACGGTTTTCCGGACGCCTCGCCCGCTACGAATGAGCCGCTCTCGCAGATTCTGTTTGCGTCGACCAGTGCCGGAGAGATCTATTCCTTCACCCAGTCGGGCGCTCTCCCGTCGGTCTTCATGTTCGATACCGACGTGGACGGGATCGCCGATTCGTACAGCATCAGCCTCCACTACAGCAACGGTAGCGCAGGCCCCGCGATTACCGGCCTGGCGTTCTCTCCCCTGGATTACAATCTTTGGCACCCCACCGAGCGCAGGTATTCAGACGGGGGACACGGAGTCAACCAGACCGTCGACAACTCCCGCAACAGCAATGTCGACCAGGGTATCAGCAACGTTACTCACAGCTCGCAGCAGTCGGGCGGCGCCAGCTTCTATTTCGGCCTCGAAGAGTACGATTCGGGACCTAACGGGGACGAGTATCTCACGTACGGCGGCAATTATCAGTACGGCGTGCAGTCGAGCCAGGACCAGCAGGACCTTACGAGCAACGGGGCTATCGGCAACAACTACAATCTGCCCGGCGGAGCTCATGGAAGCCTGATCACCGGCACATTCGACCTGGCGGACTACGAATACTCCGACAAGCCGACACTGTACTTCAACTACTTCCTGGATACCGAGGGGAAGGCCTGGGTATCGGGCGGCGATGAGATGTACGACAGCGCCCGCGTGTGGCTCTGGGGGTCGCTGAATACGAGTGCCAGTTTCACAACGGCTGGCGGTACCCCGTCGACGCCCGCCACGACCGTGGTGATCGATCCGACCGGCCTTTACAACGAATTTGCGATCGTCGCCAAGCAGAACGGTACCGCCTACAACGGTATCAATGTGACCTTCACACAAGTCGCCAATTCCGGCGATCCGGCCACCGCCACCTGGAATGCGGCAGCCAAGAGACTGACGATCACCTATGAGTGGAACGTGACCACGGCCCAGCAGATCGTCAATGCTGTCAATGCGATTCCGCCTGCGGTGAACTGCCCGCTCATGGGGCAGCTCTCGGCAACCGTTAACAGCGGGAGCAACAGCATACCCGGCGACGCAGTGGCCGACGAGATTCTCATCGTCACCAGCGGCGGCGGCGCCGGTGTCTACGCCACCACAGGCAGTTTCTCCCTGGGGGGGTTTTATAACGATTTCGAGATTGTGGCCGACAGCACCGGCGCCGCCGGTAACGATCGCGCCGTCGTGTTCATTCAGGAGAGCGGTGCTGCGGCCGAGGCTGTCTGGGCGCCGACAGCAGGGCGCAACGGGGTACTGTTCGTCAAGTTCGATCCCGATACGACCACCACGGCGGAACTGAAGGCGGTGGTGGACCCCTCCGGCCCGCTCGCGCTGCAGTTGGTCGACGACCCGGCCAACGACGGATCGGGAAGGATACCTCTGGCGGAATGTCCCAATGAGATCCGCTTCATCACTGCCGGGGGAGCCGCCAATGTGGTGGCCACAAGTGGTGTGATTCCCTTAGCTGGCGCCAACAACAACGGCTTTGAGATCCGGGCCAACGCCGCGGGAACCGGTGGCAACGACGTCGGGATCGTATTCGTGCACAAAGCAGGATTTGCCGTCAGCCGCGTCTGGGACGCCAATGCTGGACAGAATGGCGTGCTCACCGTGACCTTCGATCCCGGGGTAACCACAGCCGCTCAGATCGTCACTGCCATCGATTCCTCGGGGGCTCCGCTCGACGCTGTGATTGCGGGCAGCGGGGCGGACCCTGTTCTGGCCACCGATCTGTTCGGCGATAATGTCGTCAACCTGACCACCGGCGGCGGTCCTGGAGTGTACGCCTCTGCCCTATTCTCGTACACGGGCTGGAACAACGACTTGAATATCGTGGCGACCAACGTGGGAACCGCCGGAAACGATATCGGCATCGTCTTTGCCCAGAACAGCGGCGCAGCCGAAGCGGTCTGGGTGCCCAGTGCCGGCCGGCACGGCGTGCTCTACGTGACCTTCGACCGCGGCTCGAATACGGCGGCCCAGGTTGCCGCCGTCATCAATGCGACCGCTGCCCCGCTCGATGCGCAGCTCTACTTCGATCCGACGAACAACGGATCCGACGTGATTCTCGCAGCCGAATTGGCAAACGGCACGACGAGAGTTACCAGCGGCGGAGCGACCGGCATAGCCACGGCTGGTGTGATCGCATTGCCGACCGGCTATCACAATGATTTCGAGATCTGGGCGGATAGCCCGGGGGTCGGTGGAGACGACATCCAGGTCGTATTCCAGTATGGTTCGGCGGTCGGCACGAACTGGAACCCCGGCGGCGGGACCAACGGAGTGCTCACGGTAACCTTCATTCCCGGAGTGACAACTGCTGCGCAGCTGGTCAATGCCGTCAACCTGTCGAGCGGTCCCCTCGATGCCCGACTCGTGCCCGATCTCCAGATCCCGGGCATGAACACGATCCCGGGCGCGGATCTTGCCGAGAATCTGCCAAGAGTGACCGCGGGTGGAAATGCCGTGACGTACGCTTCGGGCGGTGTTTACACCCTGGCAGGGGCCAACAACGACTTCCTCATCCGGGCCACGAATCTGGGCGCCACAGAGAACGGCTATGGGATCGCCTTCATCCACGACACCACCCTCGGAACCGGCGCGACGGCCATCTGGAGTGCGACCGCCGGCATCAAGGGCGTTCTGGTCGTGACCTTCAATCCGGACACGACTCCCGCGGCTACCGTCGTCAACGCGATCAACACCTCGGGGTCCCCGCTGACTGCGGAACTCGTGGCTCCCGAACCCGGCGTTCCGCAGAACAACGGCACCGGGGTTGTGGCTTTCAATGCGCAGTGGTATCTGCTGGCCACGAACAACTCCACGCTGTCGACGGCAAGCCGGACGAATGAGTTGCCCCGCTTCCTCTCGACTTCGTCCGAACTCTCCACTTCGTCCGACGTTTCGGCACACGAGCGCCAGCGAGTCCAGGAACTATTCGATGCGGCCGATTGGCGGCAGGCGAGGGTGGATCTGGGCGACTTCGCCGGTCTCAGCGGGCTGAAACTTCGCTTCGACTTCAGCACGGCCGGCGAAATGCCCTCCAACTATGCCGGGCTGGATAGTACCGTCGAGAGTCAGGGTAATTACACCAATGCCCATAAAGGCCAGTCCAACGGCTTCGAGGGATTCTACGTCGACGACATCCTCGTTGGTTTTTCGGAACGGGGCGAAATGGTGACGGCTTCGAACGGCACCACGACCTCTCATTTCACCCTGCCTACCCAGCAACTGCAGACAGACTATCCGGTGGAAGACGTGGAGGGCGAGTACCAGTTGGAAATTCGCCGCGGAACAGAATATGCCGACAACGTGACGTCGGTCACGGCGGATACGGCCATCCTCGAACAGTTCGATACCAACGCCCGGCTCATCCCCGACGGCGGCGCCAATGGGACCGCGATACTGGGCCTCGATGCTGGCCGGCTTGAGCTGACATGGACTCCGGGACAAGTCTCCTGGCCGGTCGATCACAATACGGTCACCGGTTCCTACGTGGGCAACTACCGCGGCGATCAGAACGTCGAGCGGCAGCAGGATCAGTTGATCATCGAGAAGAACACGATCCGCAATGTGGCCAATACGGGGATCCTGATCGACGCCGGGAGCCGGGAAGGCCTCGACGTGCCCCAGCCGGGAAGCGCCATCAATTATCCCGTGCTCAACAACGAGGATCTGGCTCCGGGTGTGGTGGTCAGCAACAACGTGATCGCCTATTTCGGCGACACGGGGATCGTGTTCAGTGGGGACGACGACCAGGACTGCGACCCGGTGACTCCCTTCGGGCGGATCGTCAACAACACGATCGTCGGGACCTCCGGCGACAGCGACTATGGGATTCGGGTCACCGACTACGCCAGTCCGACGATCCTCAACAACATCATCACGAATATCAACACGGTGGCACCGGCGGGTGTGGCCGTCTCGCTGGTCAATTCGGGGACCACGATCGTCAATTACAACCTGTACCAGGGGAACCGGACCAACGGGACAACCGGGAGTAACGATCTGAATCTACCGGTGGGGGCCGCCTTGTTCGTCAACCCGGCGACCTACAATTTCTATCTGGCCGCGGGCAGCCTGGCCATCGACAGTTCGATCGACGTGCTCGGGGAACGGTCGGCGCTGGCTGTGGTCAAGTCGCCGCTGGTGATCCCCGTTTCGCCAATCATTGCGCCCGAGCGGGATCGCTACAATCAACTGCGGCTGGACGACAAGTCGCAGTCGCCGCCGTCGGGCATGGGGGCCGAGATCTACAAGGACCGCGGCGCGATCGAGCGCGCCGATTTCGCCGGTCCCACCGCCCGGATCGTCGATCCTTACGACAACGCCGAAGCGCGGGACGCGCTCAACCCGAAGATCGACGGGGCCTGCGATTACGACAGTTCCGTACACGACGTGGTGGTGATCAACCAGAAGACGATCGATTTCGCCGTACAGCTTTTCGACAGTGCGGGGATCGGGATCGACGATTTCACGGTCACCGAACTGGACGGAATCACTGTCCGCACCAACGTGGTGAAGGTCTATCGCGTGCTGAATCCGTCTGAGTTCAGCAGCACTCCCGAGGCCCAGTGGCCAACCCTCCGGCTGGGCTCCGATTATCTGCTCGACTGGGACGCGGCGAACAACATCATCCACGTCATACCGGCCAACGGGATCTGGGAGTCCGGCTACTACTACGCCATTGACGTGAACAACACGGTTGTGCGCGACCTGGCGGGCAACGCGCTCCAGCCCAACCGTTCGGCGGCGCCCTTCACCGGGAAGACCCTGTTCACGATCCATCTTACGGGCCTGGATTTCGGCGACCTGGCCGATCCTTCCTATGTGACGCTGCTGGAGAGCGGCCCGACCGACGGAGAGGGTGGACCGCGGCACGTGGTCACGGGCGACGTCTACCTGGGTTCTGCGCCCAACGTGGAGCTCAATGCCGCGGCCGACTCGGATGCCAAGGGAGATTATTACGATGACGGGGTCACGGTGATCGCCGCCCTGCAGATGGAAGATGCGCTGATTCCCGGTGCGGGCGTCGGCACACTGAGAATCGAGGCTTCGATCGGTGGCTATCTCAACGCCTGGATCGACTTCAATGGAGACGGCAAGTTCGATCAGGCCGAAGAAAGAATTGCAGAAGATATCTGGCTCGAGCCGGGTATGAACGAGCTTGCCGTGAACGTGCCCCCCGCGACCTTTGTCAATCCGGCGGATCCGGATGCCGCGGACGTTTACCAGCGCGGCGCCCGCTTCCGCTTCACGAGCTTCGAATTTGCCGGCGTACCATGGCTCGGCCCGGCGACTGGCGACCCGGCCATGGGATCCGAAGGAATCGCGGCCGACGGCGAAGTGGAAGACTACCTGCTGGATATCGTTCGCTATCGGCAGGATTGGGGTGATGCGCCCATCGACATCTTCACCGGAAAGTATCTCTACCCAACCAACGCCGCACGGAACGGAGCCACCCACTACATCGACCAGGTGAACGGCCCCTACCTGGGCGGCAGGATCGACGCCGAGATGGACGGGCAAGCCACGTTCGGGGCGACCGGCGACGATCTCGACAACGACGGTTCCGGCCTGATTACCGCCGGTTCGGCCGCTGGCGAAGTCAACCCAGCACTCACCTACGTGACCTCCGGCGGGTCATCCGTCACACCGGGACGACTCGATGCGTTCAACCCGGCAGGAATCAACAACGGTTTCGAGATTCTGGCTCCCGCCGGCAAGAACGGCATCCAAGTGAAGTTTGTCGCCGGCAGCACGACGGCAGCCGCCTGGAATGGCTTGACGGAGACCCTGACGGTCACCTTCATCGACGGGACAACGACGGCCAACGAACTTGTGGCCGTGGTCAACGGAGTCGCGGGGAGCCCGCTTGTGGCCAATCTCGTCGCCGACGTGGACAACGACGACGAAGACGGCGTTACATTCCTCGACATCGGTGCCAATCCGGACAACAGTCTCATCCCCGGAAACGACGCCTCCATGGTGAGTGTGGTTCTGGGAGGCACGGGCAGCGCGAAGCTCGACGCCTGGATCGACTTCAATGGCGACGGAGTCTGGACTGACGAGTACGCCCAGACCGAGTTGATCGACCCGTCGGGTATGCACGATGAGTTCTACTTCATCGCCAAGGATCCGGGCCAGGTCGGCACGCGAATCGGCGTGATCTTCCATGCAGGCAGCGACCTCTCGGTAGCCTACAGCGTCGGCACGCGAATCCTGGACATCACGTACGTTGCGGGTACAACGACCGTCGGGCAGATGATCGCGGCCGTCAATGCCGCAGCCAGTGGAACGGGTGCGATTCCGGCGTTCGATATTCCCAACAACCACACGATCGCAGCCGAACTGGAAGGAACCGAGTATACCACCGGCACGATTGCCCTGAGCGGCTACGACAACGATTTCGCCGTTACCCACACGGCCGATTTCTCCGTGGTGTTCAATCACCTCCCGGGGGGGCCGGTCCAGGCCAGCTGGGACGGTGCGACACTCTCAGTTTCCTTCGACCCGGAAGTGACGACTGCCCTGGAACTCGTGGAAGCGATCAACGACGTGGCGGGCGGTCCCGACGCGAATCTGGTCAGCGATCTGCCCATGGTAGGCGAGTTTTTTGCAGCGCCCGAGAATGACGGTAGCGGCACGATCGCCGCCGGCGATCTGAACCGGGCCTTCACGATCACGACCAGCGGCGGCGGAACGGGATCCAAGGCCACCACCGGCATCATCGATCCAGACCCGCTCCTGGCCAACGATGCCTTCGAGATTCTGGCCACGAAGAACACGTCCATCAACAACAACAAGAGAGTTACATTCTACGAAGTCGCTGCGCCGGGGGATCCGGTAAGCGCCGTGTGGAACGGGCTCGATACGTTGACCATCCGCTACGAACCGGGCGTCTCGACAGTCCAGGAGATCGTCCAGGCGGTTGTGCAACTGAACATCGACAATCCGGGAAGCTGCCCGTTCACGGCCCAGTTTGCGGCGGGCGGAAACGGCACCGACACGATCGCGGAGGGCAAGCTCGCTCTGGGACCGGCGTATGTCACCAGCGGCGGCACATACGGGGCGGTGGCCACAACTGGTGTGATCAACCCACCTGGAACCAACAACTCGCTGGAGATTCACAGCATCGCCAAGGATCCGGCCTATAACGGCATCACGATTGCGTTCTACGAGGATCTGACGCGTGCTTCGGCCAGTTGGAACGGACTGGACACCCTCACGGTCAGGTATGTTCCGGGCGCAACCGCCGTTCAGGAAATCGTCAGCCGGATCAACAACAGCGGCAGCCCGCTCATGGCGGAGTTCGCCGCCGATCCGAATCTCGGTGGCGGCCTGCTCCTCGACGAAGCCGATGGAGTCATCTACGATGGTGCCGAGTTCCTCATCGACGGCGGCTACGAGCGGATATTCACCGGCGAGATCATCGAACCGGGCGCGAACGTGCTCAGCTTCTTCGTACCCGAAACTGCGGTGCCCGGCGCCAGCTACGCTCGCTTCCGGGTGACAGAAGACGGACTGGACGCCGACGGCCAGCGGCTGGGAACCGACGGATTGGCCGAATCGGGCGAGGTCGAGGATTATCCGGTCATCGTTCGAGGCGTCGATTACGGCGATGCTCCCCTCCGCTGGGACGAAGCCAACCAGGAGTTCCTATGGGACGCCGTGAACCGGATGTGGGTCGATCCCTATGAAACGATTCTCCAAAGAAGTATCTACGGCAATGTTATCGATGACGGGGCACGCCACGTGATCGTCGGGCCCTGGCTT
The DNA here is from genome assembly GCA_964429355.1 of uncultured Planctomycetaceae bacterium. Taxonomy (GTDB): domain Bacteria; phylum Planctomycetota; class Planctomycetia; order Pirellulales; family Thermoguttaceae; genus JAAYAY01. Next base: position 20,100 of record CAYSCH010000007.1, read on the forward strand.
GGAAGTGCCCTTTCGGGTGAAACCAAGGCGCATGCCGTCGACCACGATGTGAATGGAACACCCGACAGGCTGGCCGAGGGGGACGATACCGAATCGGACCTCGAAGGATACGACGACGAAGACGGAGTCGTCTTCGTTCAGGAGATTGTGCCGGGGCAGAGTGTCACTATCGATGTCACCATGGACCGTGTCGGCTTCGACGGCCGGGCATGGGTGGCCATCGATCCCACAACGGGTGCCAACGATCGGTTTATCGTCCGGGCCGCGGAATACGGAGAGACCTTGAATGGAGCGGCGGTGACCTTCTCGATGGTCAGCGGCCTGCCGAACGACGGCTCCGGAACGATTCCGACAACCGCCATCGCCAACGGTGAGGAATACGTCACCGCGTTTGGCGTTGTCGGCTCGACGGGCAAGCCGGGCACGATCGGCAGGATCGATCCCTCCGGGCCGAATAACGCATTCGAAATCCGCGCCAGAGAAAACGGCCATAACGGATTGGCCGTGCGATTCAATTATCTTGCGGCTGGCAGCCCCAATGTCAGTTGGGACGGTTCCACGCTGAGCGTCAACTACATTCCGGGGGTCACCACGATCAACCAGTTGCAGACGCTCATCGACGAGTTGGAGGACTCGCCGGACAACTGCCCGCTCGAACTCGTCCGCCTCGACGACGCCAATGCCCTTCCCGTGGCCAGCTATGACCTGGTCGACGATCCAAGCCGCGAAGGTTCCGGGACGATTGGCAGCGGCATCGTTGGATTTGCCGATGCGACCGCCTCCGGTGGCCTCCTGTCTCCGTTTGTCCAGAGCGGTCCCGACAACGATTTCCGCATCTTCTCGCCGGACGGAACAGACGGCATCAACGTCTCGATCATCGCGGTGGCTGCGGGCGATCCGGTGACGGCAGACTGGAATGCCGGCACCAACACCCTGACTATCCGCGTGGAAGAGGGCGTAACCACCGTGAAGGATTTGGTGGTCGCCGTCAACAATTCGGGAAGTCCGTTGGCTGCAGAACTGATCCCGACGTTGCTGGTCGAGTACAACGATGGCGCGACGACGCAACAGATCGTCGACGCGATCAATTCGACCGGTGTGTTTGTGGCAGAACTCGATCCGACCGGCGATCCGGACAACGACGGATCGGCCAACGTCACCTACCAGCTCGACCAGTTCACCGATAGCCTGAGCGGCGGCCAATGGCCAGGCCTCCTCAACGCGTGGATCGACTTCAACGGCAACGGCTACTTCGAGGACGAGTACGCCGCGACCGATGAGATTCTGGACTCGTTCACTGTTCAGGCGACGCGGCCAGGCCAGGTGCTGAACCGGATTCCCGTCAACTTCGTGGTCGATGCGGAGCAGGGGAAGGCCGTCTTGGTCGACTTCTCGTGGGACGTTCTGACAGTGAGTTTCGACGGTACAGCGACAACCGTGCAGGCGATCATCAACGCGTTCGACGCGGCTGCCAACCTGCCGTTCGTGGTCCACGTGGCGCCGGGGGCATCGGCGGGCGATAGCGTCGATCCGGCGGCCCTGGATGGTGTTTCCTTCCTGACGGACGGGGCCTATGAGCGGATCTTCACCAACGCGTCTCTCTACGATGTCGACGAGAAGGTCAACACGCTGTTGTTTGACGTGCCCTTCACCGACGATCTCAAAGCGACCTATGCTCGTTTCCGAGTGACGTCGGACGGCCTTTCCGTGGGCGGCAGCCTCCTCGGGCCCGCCGGACTGGCGCTCAGCGGAGAAGTGGAAGACTACCTCGTGGTCGTGCAGCCGGTCGATTACGGCGACGCTCCCGATAGTTACCCGACCCGACTCGTCAAAGACATCGCGGGGAACATCATTGTCAACGGCGCTCGCCATATCATCGACGGCCCGTATTTCGGCGCGACCATCGATGCCAACCTGGAAGGCCAGCCCTCGGCCGACGCCCTCGGCGACGACAAGGATAACGACGGTTCGACCGCGCTCGCCGCGGCCGACGTCCAACTCGGTCCGTATACGTATCAAACGGTGGACGGCAAGATCCTCATCAATCCCGCCGGGCTCAGCAACGCGTTGGAGATCTACAGCCCGTCGGCGACCGACGGCTTGAAAGTCGTGTTCCAGCTCAGCACGCCCGGCGTCCTGCCGACCGCCGCGTGGAGTTCTGCCACCGGCACCCTGACCGTTAAATTCGACGCCGGCGTGACCACGGTCCGTGACCTGGTCGAGACCATCAACGACACCATCGGGAGCCAGCTCCGTGCCAGGCTTGCCGACGATGCGGCAAACGACGACGAGGACGGAGTGTTCGCCGATGCTGCCGGAACGGTTGACTTCTCCAGCGTGTACATGATTCCGGGCGAGTCCGCAGAGTTCTATGTCACGGTGGGAGGCGTTGGCAGCGAGCCGGTCTATCTCAATGCCTGGATCGACTACAGCGGCGACGGATTGTGGCAGGCCGACGAACATATCTTCGGGACTGCCGAGCTGATCCCAGGGAACGTGGCGTTGAAACGCTTCACATTCGACGTTCCCGAAGACGCGAAGCCCGGAACGACCTACGCTCGGTTCCGCATCAGTTCGCAGCAAGATCTCTCCTTCGAGGGGCTTGCCCTCGACGGCGAAGTCGAAGACTACATCGGCTACATCCAGGCCGTCGACTACGGCGACGCACCGCCAACCATGGATTATGCAACACTGCGGACCGACGGCGGGCCTCGCCACGTGATCGCGGTGGCCGGTCCTTGGGCGGCCGCACCGGGGCCGTGGATCGGCTCCACTGCTCCCGACCACGATCTGCCGTTGGCTTCGCCTCCCGACGATGATGCTTCGGGCGCAGACGACGAAGACAATGCGGACATCGTGTTCTACAATGCTCACGGTACCCCCGTGACCGCCTTGATGTCGGCCGGCCTCGTTCCCGGCGAGTGGGCGTCTGTCGACGTGAAGCTTGGCGGTACCTATCCGCTTCTCCATGCGTGGATCGACTTCAACGGCGACGGCGATTTCGAAGATTCGGGCAGCGAAACACTCAACGGCGTCAGTGAGGCCTGGAACGAGCACATTACAACCGCCGGTGTCACCGGCAGCACTGCCACGATTGAGTTCTACGTACCCTCCTCCGTCGATCCGGGCACGGCCTATGCTCGTTTCCGAGTGGTCGACGGGAATTCGGCTTGGACGCCGTCGCCGGAAGGAATGGCCGTGTCGGATACGGGCCTGCCGATAACCGGCGAGGTCGAAGACCACGCCATCGCGATCCTGCCCGTGGATCACGGCGACATGGAGCATCCGACAACCTATTGGAAGAACTTCGGAGCACGCCATGTGATTGTCGGGCCGTACCTGGGGAACAACGCTACCGATTGGGAACACGACGGGCAATCGAGCGCCGACGCCACCGGCGACGACCTGGCGGGCGCGGATGACGAGGACGGCCTGTCGATCAAGGATCTCTGGGGACAGGAGACCTCAAGCCTGATTCAAGGCGAGGTGACTTCCTTCACCGTCACGGTCAACGTTCCCGATTCCACCCCGGACAATGACGGCACGAGCACGCTTGCCGCCAGCGACCTACCGATCGTGCCCACAAGCACGTCCGGCGTTGCCGGCGGCGCACCCGCCATGCTCTCCTTCGATCCGGCGGGAATGAACAACGCATTCGCCATCACTTACCCCGGGGCAACCGGTGATTTCAGCGTCGTGTTCGAACAGGTTGCGATGGTCGGCGACCTGCCGGTCGCCACCTGGGATGGCGTCACCAGCACATTGACGGTTACTTTCGATGCCGGAGTGACCACCACCAGCGACCTGATTGCCACGATCAATGCGGCGGCCAACCCGCTCGCTGCCGATCTGGCCGTCGATTCGGAGAACCTCGACGAGGCCTTGCTCTATGCGTGGATCGACTTCACCGGCGACGGCGACTTCACCGATTCCGGCAGCGAGAGCCAGGGCTCAACCACCTATTCCTGGAACGAATATCTGCTGCAGGCCAAGGTCTTTGGCCAAGGGACGCACACCTATTCGTTCGACGTCTATGTGCCGCGGATGGTGGACGCGGTCAACTACATCGATACGAACACGGTCAACCTGCGGTTCCGAGTGGTCGACGCGGCCGACGGCTGGACCCCGGCCATCGACACCACCGCATACAGCGGCGAGGTGGAAGACTATTCGCTGAAACTCGTCGATGTCGACTATGGCGACATGGACCCCGGACCGACCGCATGGGAAGACAACGGAGCCCGCCATGTCATCGGCGGCCCCTATCTCGGCTCCGTGCCGGACGGGGACCACGACGGGATGCCGAACGTCGCTGCCAATACGGACGATACCAACGGAACTCCCGACGATGAAGACGGTGTCGTCATCAATTGGAACAACACCCTGATCAGCACCATCCTGGACGACAACCAGTTGATTCCGGGCGAGTCGACCACGCTGGAAGTCTCCATCGGCGGTGTTGCCGGTGAAGCCGGCTATCTCTTCGCCTGGATCGATCTGGAACGCGACGGCGACTGGACAGGCAGCGGTGCCGAAGGCGCGTCGACCTGGAATGAGGTCCTGGCAGATGCCATGCCGGTTACCGCGGGCACCACGGAAGTCATCAACCTGTTTGCCCCACGCTATGATGAGCTGGGCAGCCCGATTCAGCCCGGTGAGGTCTATGCGAGGTTCCGCGTCATCAGCAAGGCGGAATACGATATTCTCAAGGCTGATCCTCTGTGGACCGGACTGTCGTTGGACGGCCTGGCCTATAGCGGCGAGGTTGAAGATCACATGTTCGAGTTGGTCGGCGTCGACTATGGCGACGTCGACAATGCCCCTACCACTCGGTCAGAGGACGGTGCACGGCACGTAACGACCTACGGTCCCTGGATGACCACGCACACCGCCGCACCCGCTGCGGACTGGGAGGCCGACGGCCGACGCAGCCCTGCCGCCGACGGTGACGACCTCGACAACAACGGAACCGGCACTCTGGCCGCAACGGATTTCACCCTCGGTACGGCCTACACGGCAACGGCCCCCAACGCCCTGGCATTCAACCCTGCCGGCAGCAGCAACGCCTTCGCAATCACCTACCCCGGCGGGACCGGTGATTTCCACGTGATCTTCAACCAGGTATCGGTCCCCGGCAATCCGCCGACGGCCGCCTGGAATACCGCCACTGCCACGTTGACGGTCCGATTCGAGGCCGGTATTACGACTGCGAACACCCTCCTTTCCGTGATCAACGCGGCACCCGGCAGCCCCCTGAAGGCAAATCTCACCGCCGAATCGTCGGCCGACGACGAAGAAGGCGTCGTGCTTCTCGACGCCTTCGGGAGAGTTACCACGGATCTGATCCCGGGCGAGTGGAATACGGTGCAGGTAACGCTCGATCCCGATTCGCCGGAAGGCGGCTACCTGTACGGCTGGATCGACTTCAACGGAAACGATGCCTGGGCCAATACCGGCACCGACATCGACACGGACAATATTTCGCAAGTGTGGAACGAACAGATCGCCAATGGCAGCGCTGCCTACTACATCAGCAACAGCACAGCCGACGGCAATTCCGACGGCAAGCCGGACAACGTCCTCTCGTTCAGCTTCTTCGTTCCGCACACGGATATCACTCCCGGCGCGGTGAATGCCCGTTTCCGGATCATCGGAGCCACGGAGCAGACCGCACGTGGAGACTTGCCGATTGACGGCATCGCCTACACCGGCGAGGTGGAGGATCACCAGTTCACGATGGTGGAAGTCGATTACGGCGACGCTCCCGACGACCAGGATCCCTTGCTGGTGCCCTCCTTCCCGACGTTGCGGCTCAATGACGGAGCCCGCCATGTGTCGGCGTACGGTCCCTTCATCAGCACCAGTGGAACGGCCACGGACTGGGAGGAGGACGGGCAAATCGACTTCTTCCAGAACGCCGTGGGCGACGACGAAAACGGCAGGGCCGATGAAGACGGCGTCGTGCTCCGCGACTGGAAGGGGGACGCAACGAAGTACCTCGTACCCGGCGAATGGGCGACCATCGAAGTCACTCTCGATTCCACATTCACCGGCGCTCACCTCTACGGCTGGATCGATTTCACGGCCGACGGTTTTTGGGACGACTCCGGATCCGACACCGACACCGCGATCACGAATCTGGCCTGGAGCGAACAGATTGCCGACGGCACCGGCGATGCGCACCTCAAGCCGGGCGTGAATGCGATTCAATTCTTCGTGCCCCACACGGGTATCAACCCCGGCACGGTCAACGCCCGATTCCGCGTGATCAGCGAGGCCGAGCAGGCCGATCGCACCACAGCCGGCGCCGATTGGACATTGTCCTATGACGGGATCGCCTACTCCGGCGAAGTCGAGGACTACCAGTACGAGATCCTGACCGTCGATTACAGCGATGCTCCCGACGACGGCGACTCGAATCCTGACACCAATCCGACTGGCTCGTTCCCGACGCTCCGCGTCAGCGACGGCGCTCGGCATGTGATCTATCCCTTCTTCGGTCCCGGCTACGGGGCCTGGATGAGCGCCGAACCGGACCACGATGACGACGGCCAACCGGATCCCGACGCGCTGCGTGACGACAACGATACGACACCTTTTGGCGACGAAGGCGATATCAAGGTCCGTGCCTGGCACGGCTGGGCCAACTACGATCTGATCCCCGGCGAATGGAACACGATCGAGGTCACCGTGAGCCACATGTCTTACGAAGACGGGCGGCTCTACGGCTGGATCGACTTCAACGGCGACGGCGATTGGGACGACGAGGGCTGGAACACCAGCACGGACCCCGTCACCGGTGCTCCCGTTCCCGCGCAATACTGGAGTGAGAAGATCGTCAGCGGGCTCCACATCAGCCACACGCTCCTCGAAAACAGCGTCTCCCTCCAGGTCTTCGTACCGCACATCGACGATAGTGATCCGGCCGATGTCAAGGGCATCGAGGCAGGAAATGTCATTGGTCGGTTCCGGGTGATCGGGGAATCCGAATACGTGTATGAAACCGTGGAGAAACCGGGCGCCGACCCCAATTGGGAGCTGGGCTATTCCGGAATCGCTTACACGGGTGAGGTTGAAGACTACCAGTTCATCATGCGTGAACTCGACTACGGGGATGCCCCGGATGACGGCGACGGGGATCCCACAACCAACCCGACCGGCTCGTTCCCGACGATGCGAGTCAGCAACGGTGCCCGCCATCTCATGACCCATACCGACGCCTTCGGCAATGAGGTCTACGGGCCCGCCATGAGCCTGACGGGAACTCCGACCGACCGCGACTTCGACGGCCAACCCAACGGCACCGCCACCGGCGACAATCTCAACCGATTCAACGATGAAGACGGCATCGTCTTGCTGGACTCTCTCGGGCGGCCCACGACCGAGTTGATCCCGGGCGAGTGGCATCAGATCCAGGTGACCGTGGATGTCGTTGCCTTTGTCGGAAACTACCTCTACTGCTGGATCGACCTCAACGGCGACGGCGACTGGGACGATTTCGGGTTGGACTCCGATACCGGCGCGAGCCAGACCTGGAGCGAATCGATCGCCACGAGCCTCCATTTTGGGTCGACGACGACACTCGACTTCTTCGTTCCCCATTCGGGCATCGATCCCGGGCCGGTCAACGCTCGCTTCCGCCTGATCGCCGTGGAAGAACAGCAGCATCGCTCGGTGCAGAATGGCGGGGAATGGGCCTTGGGCTACGACGACATCGCCTACACGGGCGAGGTCGAAGATTACCAGTACACGATGCTCAGCGTCGACTACGGCGACGCTCCCGAGAATACCACCCTGCGGTTCGACAACGGTGCTCGCCACGTGACCGAATACGGTCCGTGGCTGTCGACCAACGGTGTTGCGACCGACGGGGAGTACGACGGCCAGCCGAATGTCGGCGCCACCGGCGACGACATCGACAACAACGGCTCGGGGACGATCGCTGCGGCCGATCTCCTGGGGACGTATCACGCCATCGGGTTGGCTGTGCTTCCGTTCAACCTGCCCGGCAGGAGCAACAACTTCGAAGTCTCCTATCCGGGGGCGGCCGGAGACTTCCACGTGGTCTTTGCCCCCGTGCCAGTGGCCACTCCCTTGGGAGCCACGTGGGATAGTGGGACTTCGACCTTGACCGTCCTGATCGAGGATGGCATGACGGCAAGCGCTGTGATTGGCCTGATCAACGCAGCCTCGGGCAGTCCGCTCGTGGCCGGCGTGGTTCCCGAATCGACGGTGAACGACGAAGACGGTGTGGTTCTCTTCGACGCGTTCGGGCAGCCGACGACCGGACTGATTCCGGGCGAGTGGGCCACGGTCCGAGTGACTCTCGACCTGAATTCACCCGAAAACGGCCATCTCTTTGCATGGATCGACTACGACGGCGACGGCAACTGGACCGAATCCGGTTCAGACGCCGTGGGATCGTGGAATGAACAGATCGCCAACAACTATATTCTCCGCATCAATGATACCGACGACGACGGTATCCCCGAGAACGTGGCAACGTTCACGTTCTACGTACCCCACCTCGATATCGCTCCGGGGCCGATCAGCGCCCGCTTCCGAGTCATCGGCGATGCGGAATACGCCACTCGTACCGCCCTCAATTCCAACTGGAGGCTGGCGCCGACCGGCATCGGCTACTCCGGTGAGGTGGAGGACTACGAATTCGAAATTCGGAGCGTGGATTATGGCGACGCTCCGAACGGACCGACGATGCGATCGGCGGATGGGGCGAGGCATGTTCTGGATGTCGGCCCGTGGATGAGCACCACTGGCACGCCGACGGACTGGGAATTCGACGGACAGCCCGATGCCGTTGCAGCGGGCGACAATCTCACCGGCGCCAATGACGAGAACGGCGTTGTGCTCTTCGACTGGCGCGGTATCAAGACCAAGCAATTGGTGCCCGGTGAATGGGCCACGCTCCAGGTCACTGTCGACGCCAATTCGCCTGAGGACGGCTTCCTCTACGCTTGGATCGATTTCAGCGGCGACGGAGTCTGGGGTGACTTTGATACCACCGATCCTGTGGCTCCCTGGAACGAGCAGATTGCCAACGGACTGGCGATCGCGGCGGGCACGACCGGCACGATCAGTTTCTTCGTGCCCAACACCGGCATCGACCCCGGAATGGTCAATGCCCGCTTCCGTCTGATCGGCGCCAGCGAGCACACGCTCCGGACCGCGGCCCCCAACGGGAACTGGACCCTGCCGGTCGACACGATC
>CAYSCH010000007.1:29337-57188 GCA_964429355.1 uncultured Planctomycetaceae bacterium
GCCTACTCCGGTGAGGTCGAAGACTACCAGTACGAGATCATGCCGGTGGACTACGGCGATTCGGATCTCCCCTACACGCTGCGAATCGAGAACGGTGCCCGGCACGTGATCGTCGGCCCGACCCTTGCCGACGCTGCCGACTGGGAACACGACGGCCAACCGACCCCCGACGCCACCGGCGACGGCGACGATGAGAACGGTGTTGTTCTCCTCGACTGGCTCGGTCAGCCGACAACCCAACTCGTGCCGGGCGAGGTTGCCACCGTGGTCTTTACGGTAGGCGCCGCCTCGACTGAGAACGCCTACCTCTACGCCTGGATCGATTACAACAATGACGGGGATTGGACCGATTCCGGCACTTTGATCCAGTCGGGCGTCAGCATAGATTGGAGCGAGCAGATCGCCGAAGGCGAACTCATCACCCCGGGCCAATCCCGCGAATTCCAGTTCCTCGTGCCGAACGTTATTCAGCCCGGCGAGATCCATGCCCGTTTCCGTATCATTGGCGAAACGGAATACGTCGCGCGCGATCCGGCCGATACCGGTTGGACTCTGGGCTTCGATGGAGTGGCTTACTCCGGCGAAGTCGAGGATTATCAATTCGAGGTATTGTCGGTCGACTATGGAGACATGCCCGATCCGTACACCTTGTGGACGGATGACGGTGCACGCCACGTAATCGCCGGGCCCTACCTGGCCGGACTTCCCGACCACAACTATGACGGTCAACCGGGCTTCGGCGCTCTGGGTGACGACTTCGACAACGACGGTTCGACCGCCCTCACCTCCGCGGACCTCGTCCCTGGGAATCCCCACTTGACGGCCGGTGGCGTTCTGGGAGTCAGGCGATCTCTGATCACAATCGATCCGGCCGGTGTGTGCAACACGTTCCAGATCTACGCTCCCAACGGTGTCGACGGAATTGGAGTCGTGTTCGTGGCGGGAGCCACGGAATCGACCGTCTGGGACGGCCTGAGCCAAATGCTTACGGTCAATTTCATCGACGGTGATACCACGGTCAACGATGTAATCGCTCTCATCAATGCCGTGCCGGTATGCCCGCTGCTCGCGGAAGTTGTTGACGATGAACAAGGCGTCGTTCTGCTCGACAGCGGCGGCGATGCGACCAGCAAGCTCATCCCCGGCGAGTGGGCGTGGGTCGAAGTGACCGCCGATCCCGCATCGACGGAAGTGAGCCACCTCTACGCCTGGATCAACTTCGACGGCGACGACGTCTGGGGAACCTCCGGCACCGCTACCCGCGACGGCCTCCCGTACAGTTGGAGCGAACGGATTGCCGAAGATGTGACGATCCAGCCGGGCGCAACGGTACTGGTTCCCTTCTTCGTGCCTTACGATATCAGTGCCAGCACGGTCAGCGCGAGATTCCGTGTCATTGGCCAGACCGAGCACGATGCACGCATTGCGAGCGATGCGAACTGGACCCTCCCCGTCGACGGCGTGGCCTACTCGGGAGAAGTCGAGGACTACCAGTTCCTCGTTCTCGGTTTCGACTACGGCGATGCGGACATGGCTTCCACGCTGTGGAGCTACGACGGTGCACGCCACCTCATCGATTCCGACAATGTCGGACCGGTCCTGCAATCGACCAGTCCGACGGCCGTCGGCGTCGATGCAGAGGCCGACGGGATCGCGACTCCCATGGCCAACGGCGACGACACCTCCGGCGGCGATGATGAAGACGGCGTTTCCTTCTTCCCGTTGTTGATGCCCGGGGAGCCCGCCTGGATCACCGTGTCGACCGCCAATGCCTCCGGATGGCTCGACGGCTGGATTGACTACGATCGCGACGGAGTATTCCAGGCCGACGAGTACCTCTTCGGCCAGCAGGGACAATGGAACGTCTCCGTGTCCGCGGGGACCCAAACGTTTGCGATCTCGGTGCCGGCAGATGCCGTGCCGGGTGCTACCTATGCTCGCTTCCGCGTTAGTTCCGAGGGCCAACTGTCACCGGACGGTCTGGCCTACGACGGGGAAGTGGAAGACTACCGGTGGGTGATTTCCGAGATGGATTACGGCGACGCGGCCAGCAGCTATCGGACCGCACGCGCCGTCAACGGTCCTCGTCACGTCATTGCCGGCCCGTCCCTGGGCAACGCGGATCATGACGTCAACGGTGTTCCCACTGTGGACGCCACCGGCGACGACTTCCTCGACGGCAACGACGACGAAGCCGGCGTGACCCTGGGTACCTTGTTGATCCCCGGCGAGCAGGCGCAAGTTGCGGTCAGCGTGGTTGGGTCGGGTTATCTCGACGCCTGGTTCGATTTCAACCACGACGGGAATTGGGGCCAGATGGTCGATGGATCTTGGGTCGACGATTCCGGCGAACGAGTCTTCAGCGGCCTCGTCTCGGGACCGAGCCTATTGTACGTCACGGTTCCCCAGACAGCCGTGCCCGGCAACACGATCGCACGGTTCCGTATTCAGGAGGCGACTGCGGGAGCGATGACGCCTCTGGGTCTGGCCTACAGCGGCGAGGTGGAAGACCATCTCTTCACCGTGGAACAAATTGACTATGGCGACGCCGCCACCGACGGCGACGATACCACGGCTCCCTCGTTCCCGACCCTGAGGGCCCAGAACGGCGCCCGTCACGTCATCGATTCCAACGGCCCCTATCTCGGTACCAGCGTGGACCACGACGTGGACGGAGCCCCGACCACAGTGGCCGACGGCGACGACCGCCTCGACGGCAACGACGACGAGGACGGGGTCAGTTTCAGTTCGCTGTTCTGGGTCGGGAATACCGATCCGGCCCTCGATCCCAAGTACTCGATCGTGGTCAACACCGGTGACGCCGACGCCTTCGTGGATGTGTGGATCGATTTCAACGGCGACGGAGTGTGGAACAGCAGCGAGCAGGTCCTCGACCTGCAGGTCCCGCAGAATTCCATCCCGATCGTCCTGGGCGGCTCCTTGTCGATTCCCGATCCGGACCCGGCCAATCGTTACACCGGCTACTCCTACGCCCGGGTACGGGTCTCCAGCACCGACATGGACCTTCCCGATGGACTTGCCTACGACGGCGAAGTGGAAGACTACCAGATCTATCTCGACGCGGCTCCGGTTGCAAATGCCGGTGGACCTTACCGTATCAACACCGACCAGGATCTGCGCCTCGACGGTTCCAAGTCGACGGATGCCGATATCCCGCCGGATGCCATTGTCTGGTACCAGTGGGACTTCACCTACGATCCAAGTCTCGCCTACGATCCGGCCGACGAACGGACCTACTTCCATCCGGAATTCGAGACGCAGAAGGCCATCGACTCCATCCCGTGGCCTTGGGTGGATATTATCAAAGTGCCCCAGCCGCGACCCGAGGGCGCCTTCCCGATCTATCTCCGTGTAGTGGACAGCTTCGGCGCCGAGAGCACCGTGAAAGACAGTTCCGGCGAGGTTGTGGAGGGGGCAATGGCCGAACTCTACATCTACGATAACCAACCTCATGCCGTCTTCGAAGTCACGGATGCAACGGGTGGCAGTCCCGCGACCTACGCCCCCGAACAGGTCATCCTGTTCGACGACCTGTCGTGGCATGATCGAGCGGTCGACAAACAACTGGTCATGTACGAGTGGGACTTTGATTACAATGGAACGTTCAGTGCCGACCAGATTCTGACGGCCGGTTCCGGAGATACCAGCCACTTCTACAACAAGTTCGGCACCTACACCGCCGTGCTGCGGGTAACCGACAGCAACTCGCCTGCCAAAACGTCCACCTATAGCCAGACGATCTCCGTGACGGCCGGCAATATTGCCCCGCTGGCTGATGCCGGTGGGCCTTATACGATCAACATCGGCCAATCGGCGGCCATGGATGGTGGAGCCTCGATGTACGACGCCGGGCAGAATCCGAATCCGGCTTCGTGGGGCGACAGCATCGTCAAGTGGCAATGGGACCTCAACGACGACGGTGTCTACGACGTCCAAGGCAAGGAGATCGCCGTCTCCTGGGCCCAGTTGACCGCCCTCGTGCCCCAGGTTGCCATCCCGGCCGCCAACGAAGGGTATGCCTGGACGGATGTCACGCTCCGCGTGGAGGATAGCCTCGGAAAATGGGATACGGTTAAGACCCAGTTGTACGTGCACGAGAACCAGCCCCATGCCGAAGCAACGGCGTCGCCTCTGACAATCGCGCCGGGTGCTGCCGTCGCTTTCGACGGCACCAACTCCTGGCACGATCGAAATCGCGACCAGATCGGCGATCATCTCCGCGCGGGCGATCCACACCCGGACCGCACTTGGGGTGACGCGGTTAACCGCAGCATCGTGACCTACGAGTGGGATTTGCACTACGACGGCAGCTTCAACCCCGAGGCCGCCACCGCAACTCTCAACTACACCGGTTACACCCAGTTCGGCACTTATCAGGCCATGTTGCGGGTGACCGACAACAACTCTCCGGCCCGGCGCGACTTCCTCGACCAGGCATTCACGATCGTCGTCAACCAGGGCGACGTCCTGCCGGTTGCCAATCCGGGTGGACCCTATAGGGTGGCTGTTGGGAATGGCGTCGTTCTCGACGCCAGTGCCTCGATCGACGGCAACCTGGCTGCAGGCGATGCCATCACCACCTACAAGTGGACGCTGCTCCGTCCCGGTCAACCCGATCTGGAAATCCTCGCGACCAGCCCCACGTACTCGATGACGGCGGCCGACCTGAACAGCCTCGGATTGACCTTGGGCGAGTCGTACGAACTCAAGCTCCAGGTCCAGGACAAGGAGATTCCAGGCATTGTGACCGCCGACTGGTCGGTCGTTGCAGCCACCACCTTGAGTATCCACGACAATGATGTGTTCGCGACGCTCGTGGTTACCAACGACGACAACATGACCGTGGCGTGCGGATTTGAACTGGCCTTCGACGCCGGCGGATCCTACAACCCACATCCCGACCACGATATTGTCACCTACGAGTGGGACTTCGACTACGACGGAGTCAACTTCGTACCTGATCCGGCCGCGGGAACCTTGGCCACCTCGACTCATGCCTTCGGGCAGTTCGGCACCTACCGCGTCGCCGTCCGCGCGACGGATGACGCAGGCAAGTCCGACATTGCCGAAGTCACCATCAACGTCAGCGAAGGGAATAACCCGCCAGCCGCCAAGGCCGGAGGCCCAAGTCTGTATCTCGGCGAAGCTGCCTACTTCCTCGACGTTAACCAGAGTCTGACCCTCGACGCCTCCGCGTCTTCCGATCCCGATGTAGACTGCGGCGACTCGATCGTCAGTTACCAGTGGGATCTCGACAGCGACGGCCAATTCGACGACGCCGTGGGCGTCCATCCCACCCTGTCATGGGCCAGTCTGCAGGCCTTGGGGGTCGCCGGGCTCGGCCCGCACACGATCGGCCTGCAGGTCGCCGACGAGTTCGGAGTCACTGATACGGATTCCAGCCAGTTCGTTATCTTCACCAACCAGCCGACAGCCGCCATCAACATCGACGATGAGGACGGCCAGGTCGGCCGCACCACGAAGATCGATTTCTACGGCATCGATTCCGCGTTCGGCACCGGTTCCACTGCCGGCCGGCCCGACCGCCAGATCGTCAAGTACGAATGGGATCTGGACGGTGACGGCGCCTATGAAGTCGTCCAGAGCGATCCGCTTGCCGCCGGCTTCGGTGTTGTGAACGACGTGACGTTCCCGATGTTCCAACTCTACACCGTCTCGCTCCGCGTGACGGACAACAACAGTCCGGCCAGGACCGACACGGCCTCGATCGTCATCACGGTCAACGAAGGGAACCAGGCTCCCCACGCGGTGGTTTCCGTTCCCGCCATCATCGAAATGGGGGAAGGAATTACCCTGGACGGCTCGGACTCCGCCGACCCCGACGCGGCCTTCGGCGACGCCATTGTGTCCTACGCGTGGACCATCGACGGGAAGCAACTCCTGATCGATGAGCCGACCGTTGCGCTGACTGCCGACGATCTGACCGGGCTGGCACTGTCCGACCCGGATGCGGTCGTGGTGACCCTGACCGTCACCGACAAATTCGGCAATCAGGATACGGACGAAGCGACCTTCGCCATCTCCGACAACCAGCCGAACGCCGTCTTTACGGCCCTGCCGAACCCGGTAGCCTGCAACACCGCAGTCGAGTTCAATGCCAGCGAGTCGGAGAATCCGCACCCCAATTTCGACATCGTCCGCTACGAGTGGGACTTCAACTACGACGGCAGCTTCGACGCGGATGCCGAAGGGGAAGAAACCACGCACAGATTCTCCCAGTTCGGAGAGTACGAGGTGGCCCTCCGAGTTACCGACAACAATGTGCCGGCGAAGACCGATATCTTCACCGTCATCGTCAGCGTCAGCCTGGGCAACCGCGCCCCGGTCGCCGATGCCGGTGGTCCCTACGTCTTCACAACCGGACAGGCAATCGTCGTCGATGCCAGCCAGAGCACAGATCCCGACCAGGACTGCGGTGACAGCATTGCGGCCTACCGTTGGGATCTCGACAACGACGGCCAGTTCGACGACGCCAGCGGCGTTACCGTGACGATCCCCGCCAGTTCGCTGATCCCCGATCAGCCGCGAACGATCCGCCTCCAAGTGGAAGACTCGCAGGGTGGACTTCTCAGCGTCGATACCACGACCGTGACCCTCACGACGAACGCGGCTCCCGTGGCCGATGCCGGCGGACCGTACACCGGTTCGGAAGGCACGTCGCTGGTTCTCAACGGAACCGGCTCCAGCGATGATGTTGCGGTTGTCGGCTACGAGTGGGATCTCGACTACAACGGCACAACGTTCGCGGCCGACGTGACCGGCGTACAACCGTCGGTCACCTTCGACGACGACATCGCCTCCCGGACCATCGCCCTCCGCGTTACGGACGCGAAGGGTCTGAGCCACATCGACACGACAACGATCACCATCGGCAACGCCGATCCGGTGGCCGGCGGCGTGACCGTGGCGCCGAGCAATACCATCGGCGGGGCGATGATCATCGGCAGCGGCCAGTCCGTGACTGTCTCCGGTTCGTTCACGGATCTGGGCGTCCTGGATACCCACACGGTGGTCGTTGACTGGAACGACGGCACAACCTCCAATGCCACAGTGGACCAGGAGGCCGGCACCTTCGAGGCAACCCATACGTTTGCCGGCGTCGGCCAGTATACGATCACTGCCACGGTTGCCGACGACGACGACGGCTCCGCTCAGGCCACAGTGATCGTCAGCGTGGCCGACAGTCTCGGCACGGTTGACTTCCGCGATGATCTGACGGATCTCGACCCGTCGGATGGCGATCTGTGGTTCGTGCTGACCGCCGCGCACAACGCGTTTCTCACCGTCGAACTGGGCGGTGCAGGTGCAACCGCTGCCACCGCGCTGCTCTACGATGCCGACGGGATCCTCGTCAGCGCGCTGGCAAACGGGCCGAGCGACGGGGCGGACTACCTCGTCGACGCCGACGACAGTTACTACCTGAAACTCTCCGGCACTGCGGCCGACGTCGACCTGCGGCTCACGAACCTTGTCAGTGTCGACGGTTCGGCGGTAACCGTTCTGGGAACCGACCAGGACGACGCCTTCGAGTTCGAATTGACCGCCGGCCGCATCGTGCGGATCAATGGCACCCGTTACCAGTTCGCAGATGTCACAGGTGTTGCGGAAACCTTCAACTTCGACGGCGGGGATGGAACCGATTCGGCGACCTTCACGGGGAGCGAGGCCGTTGAATCGGCCCGGTTCTTCACCGGCGCCGGGGAGTTCTTCTCCGGCAGCGAAACCTACGATGGAACCGGGTTCTTTGTGGAAGCGGCCGCCGAGAACCTCATCGCCTTCAGCGGCGGTGGGCGCGATTTCGCCAAGATGTATGACTCGCCCGGCGATGACCTCTTCACATCTTCCCCCGCAACATCAACCCTGGTCGGGGTGGGTTACTCCCATGCCGCCCACAACTTCTATTCTGCTCATGGCTATGCCACGAACCGCACTGGCAGCGACCGCTCCGGCGGTAACGACCATGCGATCATGCACGATTCCGAAGGCAAGGATAAGCTCAAGGTCGACTGGGCTGATGCCGAGCAGTTCTTCGGCAAGCTCTACGGGGGCAATTACTACACCCGGGCCAAGAACTTCGAGATCATCGATGCCGCCTCGACCGGTGGAAACGACCTCGCCGTCGTCATCGCATCGCCGGGCAACGATGAGCTCTACCTCAAGCAGGGAGTTGGCCGTATCACCAACGATCAGACCGAGGTCGAGTTCCTCGGCTTCAATACGGTGATCGCTTCCGCCGGCGCGGGCTACGACATCGTCCGTCTGGAGGACACGGCCGGCGACGACGAGATGCGAGGCCGCAGTCACAAGACCCTCATGACCGGGCCCGGTTACTCCATCACTGCCCGTTACTTCGACGAGGTCTACGCCGAAGCGAAGAACGGCGGAGACGACAAGGCCAAGTTCCATCCCACCGCCGCGGACGATATCCTCCACGCACGGGAAGTGGACGGAAAGGCGTGGGCTCAGCTCGCAGTCGACGGCGCCACCGAGGACCTGCTTTACGAGGCCCTCGGTTTCGACCTCGTCAGGGCCTATGAATCGGACGGAAATGACAAGGTCGACCGAACCGAAGAGTTCGATTGGCTCCTCCTGGACGGCGATTGGACCGACCTCTAGTTGGCGATAACCCTGGAGGGGGTGACGCAACGGGGAGAAAGCATGAGCGACTGGCGCCGAGTGGTGTATCACTCGGCGTCAGTCGCCGGCTTTGACGGTGCCTGCGTGCGGCACTTCGCAAGAAGCGAAGGACGATCCCGGCTGTGCCCAACTCACTTTGCCCAGGATCTGAAAGGCTCCACGAGTTATTGACTCGCCCGTTCCCTGCCGCTTATGCTCCTATTGTCCGCCAGGGTAGTGTTCCTGCACTGGGGTACAACGGCTGACACGCTGGCAGACTTCTGCCGATGAGCTTCGGCAATTCTCGTCGCATCGACGATTCGCAGGGAGAGATCTTGGCAAGGGGAGAGGCCTATCCATGACCGACGATCCGCGGCAGCAGGCGCCAGCCGATGAGCAGCGACTCCGAGACAACCTTCTTCTTGCCATGATCCCTGGCGTGGGACCGCGGATCCGCCAGTCGCTCCTGACCCGGTTCGGCACGCCGGAAGGGGTTCTGGCGGCCCCGATGGATCGTCTGCGCGAGGTTTCCGGAGTGGGACCCAAATTGGCCCGGGCGATCACCTTTGCAGAACGAGAGATCGATGTCGACGCCCAAATCCAGTTGTGCCGGGAAAGGCAGGTCCGGATCGTTGTCGACAGCGACGAGGCGTACCCGCCCGCGCTCAAGGAAATCGACGATCCTCCGGGCATTCTGTTCGTCAGCGGCCAGTTGCGTCCCGACGATCGCATGGCGGTTGCAGTCGTGGGAACGCGGCACGCCACCCACTACGGGCTCCGCCAGGCCGAACGCCTGGCGATGGGACTTGCCCGGGCGGGGATGACTGTTGTCAGCGGCCTGGCTCGGGGCATCGACGCCGCCGCTCACCGTGGGGCCCTTGCCGGCGGCGGCAGGACCTTGGCCGTGCTGGGGAGCGGCGTGCTCAATATCTACCCCCCTGAACACGATGTGCTCGCCGGGGAGGTCCTCGATCGGGGAGCCCTGATCAGCGAATCCCCACCCCTGGCTTCGCCCCGAACGGGCTGCTTTCCGCAGCGGAATCGCATTATCAGCGGCCTTTCGCTGGGGGTGGTCGTCGTCGAGGCGGGGATTCGCAGCGGGGCCCTGATCACCGCCCGTCTGGCCATGGAACAGAATCGCGAGGTCTTCGCCGTGCCCGGCCGGGTGGACGACCGAACCGCCCAAGGCTGCCACCGCCTGCTGCGCGACGGTGCGGCTCTGGTGGAATCGGTGGACGACATTCTCGAACATCTCGGTCCCCTCGCCCACCCTGCCCCAAGAGAAGACGGCACGGAAGTTCGCCACCCGGCCGAACTGCAACTCAACGAGTTCGAGCAGAGAATCCTCGCCGCCGTCGACACGGACCCCACTTCCGTCGACCGACTCGTCAGCGAAACCGGCCTGCCGGTTGCGCGTATCCTATCGACCCTGAGTGTGCTGGAGATGCGGCGACTCATCCGACGGTTGACGGGAACCACGGTCGTTCGGATCTAAATGGCCTTGCGTGATTCCCAGAGGAAATTGCCGCAAGACGATGAGGAACTCGATGGGACGGGACTGACAGAGCATGTAGGCAAAACACGGGCGCAACGCGAGCGCGGGGTAAGCCCACGCGGATATCTTCAGGACGACCATTTTTTCCGCGAATCAGGCAAAGCTGTTCAGGGCAGACGCATGCTTGTTACGGCGTGCGTTCCCGCATCGCGCCTGCTGGAACTTCAGAGCGTGCCTGGATGTCTCGTAGCCATCTGCGAATCTCGTCGGCGGGTTTCGGGGCACCGGCACGTTCAGCGAGTTCCGCCGCCTTCTCGCCTGTCGCAACGGCCAAGTCGCGCTGGTCTGATGCGAGGTAAGCCTTCGCCAGGATATGGAGGCACTGGGGATCGCTCCATTGGGTCAGGTCGCAAGCCCGTCGAGCAAGCCGCACGGCCTCCTCGTGCCCCGGCTGTCCGAATCTGTCCGACCCGATCAACTTCCGCACGCGGCTGCACAACGCGGCATGGTTGTCCGCGAAGTCTAATTCCAGGGACCTCAAGGCGTGCTTCTCGGCACGCGGAACGTCACCGATCGTCAGCAGGTGCTTTGCCAGCAGATCATGCGCAATCGCGTTGTCGGGGCAAATCTCCACGCAGTTTTCCCAGAGCGCGAGGCTGTCTTGCCAGGTCTGCACTTGCCGAATGCTCCGCATGTCAAGTACCAGAACGACCAAAACGGCCATTGCAGTGGCACCCACGAGAGCCGTTCGGCTCCTCAATGCGGCGTCCAGCGCCCTGAACGCAATCGATAGGGAAACAACCAGTCCCACGAGCGGCAGATAAAGAAAACGATCGGCGCGGTGAATGTGGTGGACCAGGATCTGGGAGCTTGGCCCCAGAGCAAGCACAAACCAGAGCAGGCCGAAGAGCAGCACTTTCTGCCGCCGCAGCTTCCACATGGCCAGACACGTCGCTGCTGCGGCCATCGCGCCCAGAACGACAGTCGGTGTCAGAAAAGTCCCCGGCTTGACACGTGAGTAGTAGACGGCCAACTCCGACGGCCAAACAAGCGACTTCACATTCAGCCAGTACACGCTGAGCACCAATCTCAACCGTTCGGGGACCGAGATTCCCGATTCGAGCACGATCGACTCGGCGTTGCGGCAGAGAACTTTGATCACGAGGGCTGTGGCCCCAATGACCCAAAGCGCGGCGGTGCCGGCGATCACCTTCCGTCGTCTTGGTTTGGCAAGAGTGAGCAGATCCCACGCAGTAATGAGCAAGGGAATCACGGCAGCAACGGCATTGCTAAGGCAGGCCAGCGCGCACGAAATAGCCGCTGCCGCATGCCAGCCGAACACCGCGGCTCGACCTGCATCTTCCGCCACGCCGCGTGCCGACAGGTGAAAATGGAAACAACCTAAGGCCCCCAGCGTCATCAGCAGTTCTTCCCGGCCCGGCACCCAAGTCACCGGCTCCACAACGACCGGATGGATGGCAAATATGGCCGTGGCGAAGGCTGCGGCGAAGACGTCCCATGCCGGTGAGCCACCCTCACGCATGGGGACCTGCGGGTACACTCGCAGGATCAACGAGAAAACCATCACGACGTTGACCCAGTGAATCAAGCCGTTGGTCAGCTTGAATCCACGAGGATCCAGTCCCCAGACGGAATAGTCCACGGCATAGCTCAGCGTCCGAATCGGGTAGTAACTGCTGATACAGCGCGAAGTGAAGATATGCTTGAGATTCTCGCCGGTCAGGCCTCGAATGTAGGGATTGCGGAGCACTTGCTCATCCACGTCGTAGTCCACGAACTCGAATCCCGGGATGGGGAAGAACACAACCACCACCAGGTAGAGTAGGCCGAACAGGGCAATCACCACCGGCCAATGAAGGGCTGGCCGGTCTTGGACTGCTATTCTCGCCATGGCAACATACCGCCGATTCGGGATCGTATGGGGGTCTGTCTGCACAATGTAGCTGCCTCGAATAAGGAGATCAACGTGCGTTCTCAACCGGTTCGAGCGACAAGACGGGACTTCTAACGCCGAACTAAACAAGGGCTAACTCAGACGCAATCGGTGTGCGGGATAATACGGCGACCCACCCAGGAGGTTCCTCGAACGACCAAGAGTCTGCGACCGATCAACGCAAAGATACTGACGTGCAATGGACCCGATGGGCAGACATGGTCATCCCAGGCGATTCGTGAATTATTATTCACGCTAAATAGCATAGCGGTTGCGTCGTCACGCAAATATGATGGTGTTCGGGTGGCGATATGCGTAAAGGCTACCCACAGCCATCTGTCCCATTTCTGTTCTTTTGATCGGGGAGAAGTCATGTCCGCTGGAAGTCGTCGAAGGTTGGGGTTCACCTTGGTGGAACTCCTGGTTGTCATTGCAATCATCGGAATCCTGATTGCACTCTTATTGCCCGCCGTTCAGGCAGCACGGGAAGCGGCTCGCCGGTCCCAGTGCACCAACCAGCTCAAGCAGATCGCGCTGGCCGTTCACAATTACCACGATACTTACAAGGAACTCCCTCCCGCGGCAGCCGGAGGGTGGGGCCAGACGTATCATGCCTACATCCTGCCCTTTATTGAACAGCAGGCTGTGTATGATATTTTCGCCCCGTGGAGCGATTCGGGTTCCGCTGGCACTGACCGTCCAACCGACCGATTTACGATCGTAGCGATGACTATCATTCCAGGCTTCAAGTGCCCGTCGGATCCGCAGCCGGCGTACTGGAATTTGAACTCTGTCAACAACCGTGGAGTGGGCAACTACTCGGCATGCGTCGGCGGGGACTTGTGGGAATCGGATAACGTCGACACCGCCGCCCCCACTGCCATTGATGTTCGGAATTCCAACGGCATGTTGCTGCCGTACATGTTCACGACCAGCTCGCGTCGCCGCCCATGTGTTCGGCTGGCTGAGGTGATCGACGGCACGTCGACCACGCCCACGGTGGCGGAGCCGCCGGCGACGGTTGACCCCTCCGTGTGCAACGTTTGTGATCGAGTGTACCACTACAGCAACAACATCGACAGCAGCGCGGGTACAGACTACTCCGAGACCGTCGGGTCGACCTACTACCCGATCAACCTTATGTTCTCAACCGACCCCACAGTTACGGCGGAGACTCAGAAGGAGCTGGCCTTCGGCAGCTACCATCCGGGCGGCTGCAACGGTGCCTTGGGCGACGCCTCGGTGCGGTTCTTTTCGGAGACAATGAATATCGCGACCTGGCGTGCAGTCGGCTCGCGGAACGGCAAAGAGACCTTGGGGGACTTTTAGTGACTTGTCGGTGCTGAGCTCCTGAAAATCCGCGAGGGAATCGCTTGTACGAATTCATGGGGCCGGATTGCCAATCCGGCCCCATGAAAACTGGCCGGATAGTCCGTCCTACCGCACCCCCATCTTCCCTCTGCAAGACTACTCATTCTCTCTGAGTATTCCCTCCCCTCTCGATCAACCGCCAAGCCGCCCGGAACCCATGCGTTCGACAGCATACCCCTCAAGTGGGTGCCCCTTATTCGCGGCCAAAGCCACTTCGCGATCCTCGGCCTCTGTTTGCATCTCGCCGTATCCCCAACCGGAAGGGTATGCATATATATATTCACATGTTTCTCCTACAAACGGGGTGGACGCGGGAAATCCAAGGCTTATCATAAAGCTGCACAGGGTGCTGATTGCCATGTCACGTTTGGGTACGTGACTGTTTTCCTGTTCTCTTCTTTTCTGGGGGGATGACCATGTCCAAGTATGGTTGTCGCAAGTTGGGGTTCACGTTGGTCGAACTCCTTGTTGTCATCGCAATCATTGGGATCTTGATTGCGCTTTTATTGCCCGCCGTTCAGGCAGCACGGGAAGCGGCTCGCCGGTCCCAGTGCACCAACCAGCTCAAACAGATCGCGCTGGCCATCCACAACTATCACGATACGTATAAGGAGCTGCCTCCGGCGGCTGCCGGTGGTTGGGGACAAACGTATCATGCCTACATCCTTCCGTTCATCGAACAGCAAGCGGTATACGACATCTGCCCTCCCTGGAGTGATTCTGGCTCCGCAAGGTCCGACTATCCCAACGATCGTTTTACAATCCTGTCGAAGACCGTCATTCCCACGTTCAAGTGCCCATCCGATCCACAGCCAGCGGTCTGGAGTTCTCTCAATGACATCAGCCAGCGTGGAGCGGGCAACTATTCGGCGTGCGTCGGCGGGAACTTGTTTGAAACGGACAACGCCGATCCCGCCTTTGCCATCGACGTGAGAAATGCCAATGGCATGATACTGCCCTACAGCTTTACGTCTGGCACTCGACGCCGTCCGTGTGTTCGGCTGGCTGAGGTGATTGACGGCACTTCGAATACGCTTATGGTGGCTGAGGCACCGTGCAGCGTTGACGACAGTGTGTGCGCGTACTGTGACCACCTTTACCTCTACAGCAACGGTATCGACAGCGGCAACGGAACGGACTACTCCGAGATTCTCGGGTCGACCTACTACCCGATCAACCTCATGTTCTCAACCGACCCCACAGTTTCGGCGGAGACTCAGAAAGAGTTGTCTTTCGGCAGCTACCATCCGGGCGGCTGCAACGGTGCCTTGGGCGACGCCTCGGTGCGGTTCTTTTCGGAGACAATGAATATCGCGACCTGGCGGGCAATCGGCTCGCGGAACGGCAAGGAGACCTTGGGGGACTTCTAGTGCTTTGTCAGTGCTGAGATTCTGGGGCGGGTGGCTGGGAGTCGAGCGACAGCGAGCCCTCAGTTGCCCGAGCCTAAGCGTTTGCTGCCGCTCGGAATCACTACCCCTGGTTTTGGGATCGACAGAGCACCGGATCGTAAGGGGCGGTTGTTTGTAGCTGCTGCCGGCCCGATCGGCGGGAAAACACCGGCAGCAAGAGTTAGTCCGTACTATCAGCAACGTTGGAGAAAATGGAATGAACTGGAGAACGCTATTTGTCCTTGTGGTCATGATTCCCCTCGCCAGCTTCGCGATTCTCGGTTGCGGCGGAAGTTCCGAGACGAAGGTGCCGGATGAGGCAGCCAATGTGCAAGCCCCAACCGACAATCCGGCCGAAGAGGATGCCGCCAAGCTGGCTGAGGGTCCCTGACGCGTTGCCACCGCGACGATTCGTCGCGTTGACTGACTGAGACAGTCACTTGCAGACTCGAAGTGCCCCGATTCCCACATTCCTGTTCGGGATGCGGTGAATGCGTGGCACTTTCGAGTCTGTTCTCTTTGTGTGCATGCTTGGGACCGCAAGGTTCATTCTAAAGGTCATCTCGTGCCGGAACAGGAAGTTGACCTGCGCCGCGCAGACGCTATGCTCATGGGCAGAGCGTAGGGCTCGAGATCCCGTCCTCCAGGAGGTTCTCCCGTGTCTCGCAGCAGCCGTCGTAGTTTTCTCCAGCAGTCGGCCGTTCTCGGCCTTGGATTGGTGCTCGGGCGGCCCGTCAAGGCGTCGGCCGTGGGCGACAAGATCCGGGTGGCCTGCATCGGAGTTCGCGGGCGGGGCAACTCGGTCATGCAGAGCTTTGCCGCCGAACCGGACTGCGCCGTCACCCACATCTGCGACGTCAACGAAACGACGCTCCGCCAGCGGGGCGAGGAGATGAAACAGAAGACGGGCCTGGCGCCCAAGCTGGTGGGCGATTACCGCGATCTGCTCGACGACCCCTCGGTCGACGTTTTCATGGTGGCCACGCCGGATCACTGGCACGCGCTGGCCACAATCCACGGCTGCCTGGCCGGCAAAGACGTTTACGTGGAGAAACCCGCCAGCCACAACATCCTGGAAGGGAAGACGGCTGTGGCCGCCGCCCACAAGCACGGCCGGATCGTGCAGGTAGGCACCCAGATCCGCAGCGCCCCGTTTCTCCGCGAGGCCCGCGACTATGTGGAGTGCGGAGAGATGGGACGGGTGATCTTTGGCAAGGCGTGGGAGACGGACCGCAACGGCGAAGTCCATCTGCCGGCCGACGGCACTCCGCCGGCGGAACTGGACTACGATCTCTGGCAGGGGCCGGCGCCCGAGCGCCCCTACAACAGCGCGATCGTGGGTGGGGCATGGCGATGGATGTTCGACTACGGCACGGGCGACCTGGGAAACGACGGAGTGCACCGCATCGACTACTGCCGCTACGTCATGGGGCTGGAAACCATGCCCGAGACGATCTGCTCGACCGGGGGCAAGCTGTTCTTCGAGGACGATCAGGAGTGGCCCGACACACTGATCGTCAACTACGAATACCCGGGGAAGATCGTCCAGTACGAGATGCGGCTGTGGTCCCGTCCCAGGCTACTGGAGATTACGGAGGGGGCCGCCATCTACGGCGAGAACGGCTGGATGCTGGTGACGAACAACGGCTGGAAGGCCTTCGACGCGGCCGGGAAACTGGTCAAAGAGGTCACGGGCAGCGCCCCCGAGACCCAGCAGGCCCACATCCGCAACTTCCTCGACGCCGTCCGCAGCCGCGACTGCAAATCCCTCAACCAGGAGATCCAGTCGGGCCATATCAGCTCGGCCATGTGCCACGCAGGGAACATTTCCTGGCGGGTGGGCAAGAAACTCCATTTCGACCCCGCCACCGAGACGTTCGACGACGCCGAAGCCAACCGGTACATCAGCCGCGAGCACCGCAAGGGATTTGAGCTGCCGGAGATCGGTTGACTGCCAGGGAGTGCGGAGACCTGTCGCCGCTTTCCTTCAAGTGAAACCCATTTTCGCGGGAGAGGCAGATGCCGGACGACTTGGCGGTACCACCATAGGCGACGTCTCACCGCAGGGCGACCACTCTGACGTGGGCGATCCTGATTGTGGCCTGCGACACGGTGTGTGGGATCGCGTTGTTCCTGCTCGCCTGCGTTCTCGCCGGACTTCTCCGGCACCTGACCCCATTCGAACATCCAGACCTCTACATTATCTGGTTTACAATCGGCACGATTCCCTTTGCTTTGTTTGCGCACTGGCGTGGTGCGCTGGCACTCAAATGGCGTGTTGTCGCGGTATTGACGCCCGCGCTCTTGGTCCTGCCGTTTGTGCCGATGACGGTTTTTAACCGTCCAGGAGGTTGGATGCTTTATCCTATTGCTATCGCTCTTCTCGCATGGCTCGGTGAACGCCTGTCGGCATTGGTTTTGCCTGAGCGATCAGGTTCCAAGATTCGCAAAACATAGAATAGGTGGCTGGATTAGAAGCCGATTCAAGGATGCGAATCTCCACGGACTTCATTCCTGAGTTCGGTGAATGCTGTCTGCCAATCGAGGAACTTCAGTTTTCCTTCGTCCGCCAATCGCTTCATCACGTGCAATCCGGACCGCTTGTCCGCCTTCTCTGGGCAACCACATGTCAACCCATCGCCTGCCGGACTGGTGGACGACCCGCCGGCTTGCTTCTTCCCCTCGCCCCACTATACTCAGCGATGTGGATTTCAGGTCACATTCTCCCACTCTTGCGAGGTCGATGTCGTGGACGATCTGCTCTATGTGAAGCTCAGTGCATTGATGTTCATGGAATACGCGGTCTGGGGGGCCTGGATGCCGGTGCTGGCTGCAAGGCTCCTGGGGCCGCTCAAGATGACGGGCAAGCAGACAGGCTGGATCTATTCCACCTTGCCGCTGGCGACGATGATCTCTCCGCTGGTGGCGGGGCAATTGGCCGACAAGTACGTAGACACGGGCTGGATTCTCGGCGTCTCGCACCTGGCGGGTGCCGTGCTTCTGTTTGCCGCGGCTCGAATTCAGAAATTCTGGCCTTTGTTCGTGGTCATGCTGCTCTACTCCATGTTCTACGGGGCGACGATTCCGCTGGTGAACTCTCTGATGTTTACTCATCTGGAAGGCACGAAGATCGACGCATCCATGGTCTTCCTGTGGGCGCCGATCGCCTGGGCTCTGGTCGGGTACATACTGTCCGGCTGGCGAATGACACGAAAGGTGGAGGGGGATGGCAGCGACTGCCTGGTTTTCGCCGCGGTCCTTTCGATCGTCATGGCCGCCGTCTGTATGGCCCAGCCGGCCACACCACCAGGCGGGGAGGGCGTGCCCATGCTGAAGGCCTTGTCCATGCTCGGCCAGGTCAATTTCCTCGTCTTCATCCTGGTTTCTCTCGTCGTATCGGGAATGATGCAGTTCTACTTCCTCGGAACGGCCCAGCTCATGCAGGACCGGGGAATTGCCAACAAGGCCGTGCCTGCCTCGATGGCAATCGCCCAGGCTGTGCAGGCCCTGGCCACCTTCTTTCTCTTGACGCGTTTCTATCAGCATCTGGCCGGGCCGAAATGGACGCTCGTCATTGGGGCCGCCTGCTGGCTGGCGATGTACGTCGTCTACGTCGCCTCGAAGAACCGCGTGCTGCTGATCCTTTGCCAGTCGCTACACGGACTGGCCTACGTGTTCTTCATCATTGCCGGGCAGATGTTTACCAACGACGTCGCCGACCCGGCCATCCGAGCTTCAGCCCAGTCATTGATCATCCTGGTGACGACCGGCATCGGCCTGTTTCTGGGCACCCAGCTTGCGGGCATCGTCATGGACCGCTGTTCTGCGGACGGAAAGTTCGACTGGAAGAAGGTCTATGTCGTTCCACTGATCTTGATGCTGGCCGGAGTGATCGCGCTGGCAGTGGGAGTTCGCGACCCCAAGCCGGCGGATGCACCGGACCAGGGTACCAAGCAGGAGGTGGAGGTGGCGACCGTTCTCGAGACCGGTCAAGAGGTTCTGTGACGACGTTGCGCGAGCGACTGGGAATGAGATTGTCCCTTTCTGCGCTGGGCGGCAGGGCCGCCAGCCAATGCGAGCTACCGCTCGGTTACCAATGGCCCGCTCCCGTTGGTCGCGAGTCTTTGTGAATGACTCAACGTTCTTTGAGGTTAGTCGTCCAGAAGGGACGGTAACCAAGAAGACCGTGGCCGAAATGAAGGATCCACGACCTGATCGAACGGCCCTTTCGCCGTCACGATTGTGCGGGCTGTTTCGGCTGTAACGCGGAACCGGCCCCTCCCGAAGGCGAGTGTGCGGCCGCTGCCGGCATCTTGTCGTCAGGTCGCCAGGGGCGGGCGATACCCAGGCCATTGTGAGCTATCCTTCCACAGGGCGGCAGGGCCGGCGAGCCAAAACGAGCTACCGTTCGGCTGAAATGGTTTGCTACCGGCAAGTCACGAATCTCTGTGAAAAACTTCGCGATCTTTGAGGTTAGTCGTACAGGTGGATCGCTGCAATGGGGACACAAGAACATGGCCGCCTCTCCAAGACTGTCCGCTTCCGGGCGAACGATGGACGATCTGATCAACACGGTCGGTCAGCTCCATTCGTCGCCCACTGTAGCGTACCGGGCGATCAAGTCGCTTGAGGATCCTGAATTCGACTGCTCGGAACTGGAGAAACACCTCCAGACGGATCCCGCCCTGGCTGGTGCGATCATGCGGCTGGCAAACTCCTCGTTCACCGGCGCCTCGCGGCATGTATCCAGCCTGCGTCAGGCGATGGCCTTGCTGGGTGCCCGTTCGCTCCGCCTCGCGGTGCTCACGGTAGGTCTGGTCAATCGGCTTACGACCGGGGTAGCGGCCGAGGTCTGTCGCGAGTACTGGCGACGGTCGCTCTCGATGGCCGTCTGCGCTTCGCGTCTTTCGAAGCGGCACGGCAAGGTCGGAGCGGACGAAGCCTACATGGCAGGATTGCTGGCTGATATCGGGGCGCTATTGTTTGCCCAGGCCGACACCGATGCCTACGCCGCTCTCTGCGAGACTCATGGGCACGGCACCGCACTGATGGAAGCGGAACGAGCTCGCTATGGCTTTGACCATTCGAGTCTCGGAGCTCACCTCCTCTCGAGATGGAACTTGCCGAAAACCCTGGCGACGGCTGTCGCCCAGCACCACGACGATTGCCTCATCGATGACGGATTTCAGCGACTCGCCTTCGCCGGTGCCCTGCTCGCCGATGTGCTCTGGGTTCGCGACTCATCGCGAATGGGCATGATGCAGCATTTCTTTCTATCCGAGTTCGATTTCGACCTCGACGAGTTCATTACTTTCGTGCTGGCCTGTCGCGAAGATATCTCCCAGAACGCGGATGTCTTCTGCGCGTCTCTGCCCGAAACTGTCGAATGCAAGGATATCGTCGACCACGCGCGCCGCCAGTTCGAAACCGAGGCCTTCCAGACGGCCGTGGAGTGCGACAGCATATCCGCCTGGATGAACCAGGAATTCGCCTGATCCATGCATGGTGAAATGGAAGCCGGCAGCGACGATTCACCATCGCAGGTGATTGCCGCATGGTCGGCCCAGGGTCAATGAGCCGAACTCGCTCAGGCGGCCTCCATCTCGATCGCACGGGGGAAGAGGATGTTGTTTTCCAGGTGAATGTGCTGGTGCAGGTCGGCTTCGAACCGCTCCAGTTCCTCGTACATTGCCCGGAAGGTGGGACAGGCGTCGTCCGGCAGGGTGTAGCCGTTCGTCTCCTGGCGAAGTCCTCCCAGGGCGTCGCCGGCGTTCTCGTGCTCGCGTTCCATTTGCCGAACCGGATTCCGGGCCGTCCCGAAGGGAGCCAACGGTCTGGGAGTTCCTTCGCGGCGGTGCCTGTCGAGAGCCACGATGTAGGGAAAGAGCATCTGCTCCTCTTTCATCATGTGGCTGGTCAGTTCGTTGTCGAGGGCGTTGAAGTAGGTCTGAACTTGCCGCAGCATGTCGCCGTGGTGCTCGCCGTGCGCATTGAGCACCTTCGCGGTCAAAGAGCGAAGTTGCGGCAGGGCTCTTTTGACGTAAGCGTGGTGGGTCGCGATGATATGCTCGACCAACTCGCTGAGCGATGCGGCATACCAGTCCTTTTCAACCGGCGCCGGGGCACTGGGCGCGGATTCCAGAACCTCTGCTAAGGTATCGACCAGAGTCGAAACGTTCAAGTCCTGGTCGGCCGCGACGTCGGCCAACGACCTGGCGCCGCCGCAGCAGTAGTCGATTTCATACTTCTCGAACACGGGCCGGGTTTGCGGGTATCGCCCCACAAGGTCACGAACGGTGGTCTGGCTGTCGAACTGGACGGTCATGGTTTCGATGCTCCTGGAAAGTGGTAGGTGTTTTGGAATTATCTCATACGCAGCTATGAACTGCCTTTTCGGCGGGCCGATTCCTGCAACTTCTCCTCCAGACGCTGCTGCCAGGGAATCGCGAAGACGGAGTTGTGACGCAGCACGCAACCAGGGCGTCCCGGTACGCACTCGGCCTGCACTCTCATGCAGAAATCGTCGTCCATCTGAAGATGGGGGCAAGAGAAGGAACACATAATAGTTTGGCTATGCAAAAACCTGAACCTTGACTGGCAGAGTGCCGTTGCTAAGATATCGTATACCTGCTGGTGAAGTATTTCCAGCCCGTTCGGAGAGATTTCTTTTCCCGGTCACAGGGGTCGTTGATCTGCCCCTTCGTTTTCGGTGCCAACAGAAGCCAGACAGATGCAGAGGAAAGGGGTGCCATGGGATACAAGAGGCTTTGGCTCGGTCTCTGGGCCGTGATCGGTGTCTCGTTTGCCGTGTTAGGCTACTACGGCCGAGAAATCTACAGGCAAGCACCGCCGATTCCAGCGGAAGTGGCCACCGTGGAGGGAGAGGTCTTGTTCACGGGCCAGGATATCCGCGATGGACAGAATGTCTGGCAGTCGCTGGGGGGCCAGGAAGTGGGGAGCATCTGGGGCCACGGGGCCTATGTGGCTCCCGACTGGTCGGCCGACTGGCTGCACCGCGAATGTATCTGGCTCTTGAATAATTGGAGCCAACAGCAGCACGGCAAACTTTACCAGGACCTGCCCGCCTCGGACCAGGCCCAATTACGATCCCGCCTGCGCGACGAGATCCGCACGAACACCTTTGATGCGGCGAAGGACCAGATCCTGGTGTCGTCCGACAGGGCGGCGGCGATCGACGCGATCGGACGCTACTATGGGGCCATCTTTGGCGACGCCGAAGAGTTCCCAGCGGATGTAGCGGCTCTGGCCGACGGCGGCATGTCGCCTTCGGAATTGCGAAATGCCTATGCCATTGCGAAGCTGACAGTCCGCGACCCCGAGCGACAACGGCTTTTCAACTCGTTTCTGTTCTGGGCCGCCTGGGCGTGCGGGACAGAGCGACCTGTGGATGTGGATTCCAGCAGGGGGACCGGCATGGCATCGGTCGCCCCGCCGATCACCTACACCAACAACTGGCCTGCGGAGCCGTTGATCGAGAATCGTCCCAGCGGCGCCATCGTTGTCTGGTCGGTAATCAGTTTTGTTCTGTTGCTGGCCGGAATCGGCGGCTTGGCCTGGTACTACGCGGTGTTGAAGAACCGCGAGGAGGAGCCAAACCCGATGCCGGCTTCCGACCCTTTGCTGGCATTGAGACCGACGCCGTCGATGGAGGCAACTCTCAAGTACTTCTGGATCGTCGCCGTTCTGATCGTGGTTCAGGTGGGGTTGGGGGCGGTGACGGCCCATTACGGTGTCGAAGGGGAGGGTTTCTACGGAATTCCATTGGCAGAATGGCTGCCTTACTCGGTGACCAGGACCTGGCACGTCCAATTGGCCATTTTCTGGATCGCAACGGCCTGGTTGGCCACGGGGTTGTTCATCGCCCCGGCCGTCTCGGGCTACGAACCGAAGTTTCAGCGGGCCGGGGTCAATTTCCTGTTCGTCTGCCTGCTCATCATTGTAGCCGGGACCCTGTTTGGAACCTGGTTTGCCACGCGGCAGCGGATGGGCCTGGAAATGAACTACTGGTTCGGGCACCAGGGATTCGAATACGTCGACCTGGGGCGTTTCTGGCAACTGTTCCTGCTCGTTGGACTCTTTCTCTGGCTGGGACTGATGGTCCGGGCCCTCATCCCGGCGTTCTGGAAGAAGGAGGAGAACAAGAGCCTGTTGGGAATGTTCGTAGTGGCGTCGGCGGCGATCGCGCTCTTCTACGGGGCGGGAATCATGTGGGGACGCCAGACGAACCTGGCCATCGCCGAGTATTGGCGTTGGTGGGTCGTGCACCTTTGGGTGGAGGGGTTCTTCGAGGTCTTTGCGACCGTCGTGATTGCCTTCCTGTTCACGCGAATGGGGCTGCTGCGCACCAAGACCGCAACGGCCGCAGTGATCTTCTCCAGCACGATCTTTCTTTCCGGCGGGATCATCGGCACCTTCCACCACCTGTATTTCACGGGCACCCCGACCGCCATCCTCGCCCTGGGGGCATCGTTCAGCGCCTTGGAGGTGGTTCCGCTGGTATTGATAGGCTTCGAGGCCTACGAAAACCTGACGCTCAGTCGAGCGCGGCCCTGGGTAAGAGCCTACAAGTGGCCGATTTACTTCTTCGTCGGCGTGGCCTTCTGGAACCTGGTGGGCGCCGGCTTGTTTGGGTTCCTGATCAATCCGCCGATCGCCCTTTACTACATGCAGGGGTTGAACACGACGCCCGTCCACGGTCACACGGCCCTTTTCGGCGTCTACGGTTTGCTGGGGATGGGTCTGATGCTATTCTGTTTGAAGGGACTGGCAACGCGTAACGTTTGGCGAACCGGCGTGCTGAGCTTTTCCTTCTGGGCGATCAATATCGGCCTGGCCCTGATGGTCCTGCTGTCCGTCCTGCCGGTCGGCCTCGCGCAAACCTGGGCCAGCGTGGAGTACGGTCTCTGGTATGCTCGCTCGGCTGACTTCCTCCAGAACGACACCCTCCACGCCATTCGCTGGCTGCGAGTGATCGGCGATACGATCTTTGCCGTCGGCGCCCTTGGGTTTGGCTGGTTTGTGGCCGGCTTGAAGACCGGCTGGTCGATCGCGGATCGTCGCGATGAGTTCGTCGAGTCCGCGGAAGAATCGGAAAAATCCGCACTGGCGACATCGGCCGGATCGAGGTGATGAAAGTATGTTGCAGAAGACTGCGGAATATGCCCTGCGAGCCGCCGTCTGCCTGGCGCAGAATCCGGACTCGGCCCAGTCGGCGGACCGCATGGCTGACGCCACGCGGATTCCACGCCGGTATCTGCATCGGGTGCTGCAGCAGATGGTCCAGGCGGGGATCGTCCGTTCGCAGCCGGGTCCCAACGGCGGCTACTCGCTCACCCGATCGGCCGAGGAGATCCGGCTGATCGATGTGGTCAACGCCTTCGGTTCGATCGAGCGAATCGGCAGGTGTCCCCTCGGTTTGAAATCGCACAAGGGCCTGTGCGCGCTGCACCGCGCGTTGGACGAGGCCTATGCTTCGATCGAAGAGGCATTTTCCCGGGTCACCGTGGCCCAGATTATCAACGAGCCGAACAGGTTCGTTCCCCTTTGCCCGCAGAGTTGACCGAAGTCCAGCAGGCGGGCTGCGATGCCGGCCCAATCCGCTTGGGTCTATTCTCTCGCAACGGTGCGAGTTGTGCCAAGGCGCCCCTCGCGGTGGTGGGGGGCGTGTGCGAAAATATGGGGCATGAGACTCCTTGATTTGACATTGTCCACGCCAGAAGAGAATCTGGCCCTCGACGAGGCGCTCCTCGATCAGGCCGAGGCGAACGACAGAGCCGGTGAGGTCCTGCGGCTATGGGAGCCGGACCGGCCCATGGTGGTGGTCGGCCGTTCCTCAAAGCTGGCCGAGGAGGTGAAGGCCGAAGAGTGCCGGCGGAGGGGGATTCCCATTCTCCGCCGGACGAGTGGGGGGACGTCGATCGTAGCCGGCCCAGGTTGCCTGATGTATGCCGTCGTCTTGAGTCTCAACGACCGCCCGGGGCTGCGGGCGATCGATCATGCCCACCGGTTCGTGCTGGACCAGAATGCAGCGGCCCTCGCGCCCTTTGCGCCGGGGATCAGATGCCGGGGAACGAGCGACCTGGTGCTGGGCGACGAGAAGAAGTGTCCAGCGGGGGACGCGTGTGGCCGAGAATCGGGACGATCGACAGGGCTGAAGGTTTCGGGCAACAGCGTGCGGGTGAAGCGGAATTGGCTCTTGTATCACGGCACGTTGCTCTACAATTTTCCTGTCGAACTGATAGAGGCTTGCCTTCCCATGCCGCCCCGCGAGCCGGACTACCGCGGAGGCAGGTCGCACAGCCAGTTTGTCACCAACTTGCCGATCTCTCGCAGGGATCTTCGGGGGGCTATGATCGATGGCTGGCAGGCCCACGAGCCTCTTGAAGACTGGCCCCGGGAGATGACCGCGCGGCTGATTGCCGAGCGTTACGGACTGGCCTCGTGGCACTCGGACCGCTAAATGGCCTTGCGTGATTGAGAAACACGGATGACTGCAACGTTCCCGGCTCTGGCTGGTCTCTCATGAATGCCGCTTTCAACGCAGAAAGCTCGTCGACGACTCGAATGGGGGTTCTCGCCCTGCTGCTTGCCGCCCTGTTTCTGGTTGCCGGGGGCGGCTCCAGGACAGGATCGAAGGCACCCCTGAGCGCATCAACCGTTCCGGTTGTGGCCGACACGGCCGTGCCGGCAGCGGATGCCCGGCCCGAGAGTGAAGATGCCCGGTATCGACGACTTGCGGTCGGCACGTGGCAGGACGAGTACAAGGGAAAGCGGACCATGCATCTCCGCCCAGACGAAACCGGCACGATGATCGTGGAGCTGTCGGGATTGACGGCCAGGCTGTTTGCCAGCCGGCTGGAATTCGACATGGTCTGGTCGATCCAGGACGGGCGGATGAAGAAGCAGACGGTGGGAGGCCGTCCCGAGGGAAAAGTGAAAGCGATTCTTTCGATGATGGGAGACCGGGTCGACGAGCCGATCCTGGAGCTCTCCCAGGAGCGTCTGCTGTTGCTCGACGCCGATGGGAAGACCAGATACGACTGGCGGCGGGTCGTCGCGGAATAGAACCTACGTGGGCTCGACTCCACGTTTACAGGCAGTCGTCGCCGAACTTCTCGGCAACCGCTTCGTAGAGTTGCTTGATTTTCTGGGCGTGGTCGCGGTGGCAGATGAGGGTGGCGTCCGGCGTGTGGATGATTACCAGGTTCTCGACCCCCACGGCAGCGACGAGGTGATTGGGCTCGTTGCCCACGATCAGGTTGTTCCGCGCATCCAGAAGGATGGCGCGGTCACAGGCGGTGCGATTGCCCGCCTCGTCGGGTTTCAGCGTTTCTCCATAGGCGGGCCAACTGCCCACGTCCAGCCAGCGAACAGGCATGGCGACGGCGGCCACGTCGACCACCGTATCGGTCGAAGCGGGTTCCATGACGGCGAAGTCGACGCTGATTCTCTCCAGCGTGGGATAGACCGCCTGCAAGACGTCGGCCTGCCGGGAAGTGCTCCAGGCGCGGCCGATTTCGAGCAGGCCGGCGTGGACGAGGGGCTTATAGCGGCCAATGCACTCCAGGAGTGTGGCCGCACGCCAGACAAACATGCCGCTGTTCCAGGCATAGCGGCCTGAGGCAACATAGGCCTCGGCAGTCTTCGCGTCGGGCTTCTCGACGAATCGGACCGTGTGGAAGGCCTGATCAAACCCGGCGAGGGGCTCGCCCATTTCGACGTAGCCGAAACCGGTGGCGGCGAAGGTGGGCTGGATCCCAAAGGTCACCAGGGTACTGGGACGCTCTTCGACGATTTGGTACGCGACTTCGACGCGGCGCTGGAAATCGTCCACCGGCTCGATCAGATGGTCGGCGGTGAAGACGGCCATGATGGCGTCAGGGTCTTCCTGCAAGGCGACGACGGCCGGCAACCCGACTGCGGCCAGCGTATCGCGGCCTTCGGGTTCGCCGAGGATCTGGTCGTCGGCCAGGCCGGGGAGGGCGGTGAGAACCTGCTGGCGGTATTTTTCGCCCGTGCAGATGAACTGCCGCTCTTCCGCCACCAGGCCCGCCAGGCGATCGACAGCGACCTGAAGGAGAGATCGCCCGCGAATGAAGGGGATCAGTTGCTTGGGAAGCCCGGCCCGGGACATAGGCCAGAGACGCGTTCCCGAACCACCGGCCATCACGGTTGCGTAGCGCATGGGAAGGATCCAAAAAAGCAGGGAACGGGTGGGATGGAGGGCTGGAACGCCGGCAGGACTGCCAGTCCCGCAGCCCATCCCTCCAATAGTCCACGATTCCATCGATCCCCGGCACTCGGCTTCAGGCCGATTCGAGGATGGATGTTTTAGAGGCCCTCACAAAACCTACGAGTTTCCCACGGGCATGGATGTGCGCAGCCGGTGGTCTTGTTAGCGGCTCTTAGTATTCAGTGGTGTCGCCGGTGGGAATGCTCAACTCACCGTCGGCTTGCCCGCCTTGCGGTCGGCGTACTGCCCTTCGATCCAGGCGTAGGTCCGGGCGATGCCTTCCTTCAGCGGAAGGCTGGGTTCCCAGCCAAGCCGCTGCTTGATCATCGTGTTGTCGCTGTTGCGGCCGCGGACGCCCTTGGGGGCGTCGAGCTTGTATTTGCGATGGAGCTTGACGCCGCCGCACTCCTCGGCCAGGTCGACGAGTTTGTTGATCGAGACCAGTTCAGAGGAGCCGAGGTTGATCGGCTCGCGAATGTCGCTGTGGGTGATCATGTCGATTCCGTGGACACAATCTTCGATGTACATGAAGCTGCGGGTCTGCTCGCCGTCGCCCCAGATTTCGATTTCCGTTTCTCCGGCGTCTTTGGCGGCGATGACTTTGCGGCAGATGGCCGCCGGGGCCTTCTCGCGTCCGCCGTCCCAGGTGCCGTAGGGGCCGTAGACGTTGTGGAAACGGGCGACGCGGGTCTCCATTCCGTAGTCTTCCCTGAAGTGGCGGCACATCCGCTC
>CAYSCH010000008.1:0-23062 GCA_964429355.1 uncultured Planctomycetaceae bacterium
GCGTCACAACGACCTGAACGTGCTCTGCCTTTCGGCGGATCTTCTGGGCGAGGGGATCATTCACCGGATGATCGAGATCTGGCTGACGACACCTTTTGAAGGTGGCCGGCATGCCCGTCGCGTCGACAAGATCACGGCGATCGAGAAGGAAGTCTCCGAGCACAAACTGGGTCATTGAGGCTCGACTGTGCCGGTTGCGCAGGCTTTGCAGGGCGAAGATTTTCGGTCGTATCATGTTTGGCAGCCGCCATTTTCGAATGCGGGCCCGGGTAGCCACAAAAGTCCTTGCAGGTTTTTCGAATCTTGTTAAAGTCGAAGATGTGGCATACGCAATGTGCCTGCAACCGGGACCATCCTCGCGTCATGTAACGCTCTCAATAGGGCTTGTTTTTCATGGTCGATTCGCGCCATCCCAGTTCCGATGAAGTCGAGGAGCTTCTCCGCAACGCCCAGCTTCGCGACGAACTGGAACCATACTATGACGAATCCATCAGTCGTGTGAATGTCCAGCAGTTGTCGCTGTCGGTGGAGAACGAGTTTCTCGCATCGATGCTCGCCTGGGAGCGAGCGCCGGTTCTGCCCATATATCGGTGGTTCGAGCCGGAGCTGCGGCCGCCACGTCCTTCGGTGCTCAGCGACGAGGACCTGCACGAGATTCTATGGGACGTGATCCACAAGCTTTACGAGCAGCGAATCGTTCTGGATTTCACGGATCAT
This sequence comes from uncultured Planctomycetaceae bacterium, assembly GCA_964429355.1. Taxonomy (GTDB): domain Bacteria; phylum Planctomycetota; class Planctomycetia; order Pirellulales; family Thermoguttaceae; genus JAAYAY01. The sequence continues at coordinate 718 of CAYSCH010000008.1, forward strand.
CTTTCCGATCGCCAACTGTACTGCGTGATCTATCGCGACATCCTTCCGGCTCGGGAGAAGAAGATCGAGCTTTCGACGAACTATCTGCATTGGGACTGTTCCCACGCCGGAGGCGATCCGGACATCTGGCTGCAGTACTACGCCACTGAAGAAGAGCGCGAGCTCTGGGCGGAGTCGTACCGGCAGCCGCTGCCTTCGAAGCGCAATCCCCAGTACCTTCGCGATCTGCCGCGAGACCCGCTCTGAGGGAAGGCCTCCCCTCGAGCCTGCGAGGCGCCCGGTTCGTCCGATGGGGCCTGTCTGCCATGCCGCACTCTCCACCACTGACGCTCTCAGTCTTGATGCCGGCCTACAACGAGGAGTCCACGATCGAGGACGTGGTGCGGCAAGTGCTTGGGCTGGAAGTTCCGTTGAAGGAGATCGTCGTTGTCGACGATGGATCGACGGACCGCACGCCACAGATCGTTCAGCGGCTGGTGGCGGAGGATGGGCGGGTCCGTTTCCTGCAGATGGATCGCAATCGCGGGAAGACCGCCGCCATCGCCCGTGCCATCCGCGAGGCTACCGGCGAGATCCTGATCATTCAGGACGCCGACCTGGAATATGATCCGCACGAGATTCCCGAGGTGATTTCACCGATCATCCGGGGCCAGGCCGACGTGGTCTACGGGAGCCGGTTCATGGTCCGCAAAGCGGCCCGCGTGCTCTACTACTATCATTACCTGGCCAACAAGTTTCTTACCTGCCTGTCGAACCTGCTGACCAATCGCAACATGACGGACATCGAAACGTGCTACAAGGCGTTTCGGTCGGGGGTGATCAAGCCACTGGAACTCACGAGCCACGGTTTCGGCATGGAGGTCGAGATCACGGCCATGGTGTGCAAGACCCGAGCGCGGACCTACGAGGTGCCGATCTCCTACTACGGCCGGACCTACGAGGAGGGGAAGAAGATCGGCACGAGCGACGGGTTTGCGGCGCTCTACTACATCGGCTACTACAATCTCGTCCGGCCGCTCACGCCGGCGGGCCGGGCCTACCGAAGGAAGGTCAACGAGTATCTGGCCGCCCTGCGGAGGGAGTCGTTTCTGAGCGAGTGAAGGGCGTGCGGCCGTTTCAAGGTCCCGTGCGGCGCCGAGGGTCTTCAGCGGGTGCACCGGAGGCTGCGAAAGGCCTCGCCGCAGGCGCGGTAGTTTTCGGCAGACATTCCCATGACGCTGTATTCTTCGATGTAGCCGATGAAGCCCCCTTGGGGAACGGCCAGCAGGTCGTAGAGGCGTTGCGCCTCGGCGCGGATTTCTTCGGGCGTACCCTGGATTGAGACCGTCTGGTAGCTGACGGGCACCATGAAGCACTGCCGCCCGCGAAGGCGCCGGCCGACCTCCTCCATGTCGTTCACATTCGGCTGCGAGATATTGAGCACGTCGGCACCGATCTGGTGGAAGTCTTCCATGATCGCCAGGAACTCGCCGCAGCAGTGATACCACACGTGGAGCCCCAACTGGCGGGCAATCGCAAACTGGCGGGCGTAGCGCGGCTTGAACCACGCTCGCCACATGGCCGGCGAGATCATCATGCCGGTCTGCGTTCCCCAGTCGTCGGCCAGGTGGATGCCGTCGAAGCCATGACGGGCGGCCATCCGCATCAGGTCGCACTCGAAATCGATGATTCGATCAAGCAGGGCGGCGAAACCTGCCGGCTCGAGCAAAAAATCCTGCATGGCGTTTTCGAAGCCGCGGAGCAGGGTGTAGACGGTGAACCCGCTGAGGTCCAGACTGGCCAGCCGGTAGCGATCGCCACAGGCCTCGAAGAAGGCCGGCGCGGCCGACATACGCTCCGCTTCCCGCAGGTTTGGAACGCGGATCTGGTCCATCCCCGGCAGTTCGCGGTAGAACGGTTCGACCGGATGGCCCATGGTGCCATCGCCCATTTTCTCCAGCCGGTAGCCCCACTCGTTGGTCGACCAGTCCCAGGCGTTGACCGATCCGTCGCCGGGGGCACCGAGGGACAGATGGTAGAGCATCACGTCGCCCTCGAGGGGATCCCGGTTCCAGAACACAACGGGCACCCGGTCCGGGTGGGCGAACTGGATCGCCTTGCGGACGCACTGTTTTCGCGAATCGGTTGTCATAGGCATCGTTCAATCGGCGACGCGAACGATCTCGTACTTGCGGGGCACGGGCCTGGCGGCGGCGTAGATCCTGGTTTCATACTCGGCAGCGAGGGCCTCCAGTTCCTGGATCTTCGGTTCCATCTCCGCAAAGGCGGCCTTGAGCTTCTCCTGGTCGATCGGCTGCGTCTGCCAGATCGATTTCGGCTTCCGCCAGAGGTCCCGCAGGGGATGGACCGCCTTGTCATTGCGTTCCTTGTTGAGCATGGCCACGTTCAAGGCCTGCTGGTACTGGGGCGTATTGGAATTGGATTGCAGTTCCAGCTTGAAGCCCAGGTTGACGTGGCTCACCGGGGGTCCGATGCTCACCGAGTCGATGCGAACCTCGTACTTGCCCGGCTGGAGGCCGGCAACCTGGAGTTGCTCGTTGCCGAGCCGATGGGCCGCCTTGGTCAATTCGAATCCCCGGCCGGCCTCGGGAGGCAGCACCCAGGGAAGGGCCTCGGCGGTGAAGACGAACGAGAGCCCTTGAGGGGTGCCTTCGATCTGTTCGACGGTGCCGCCTGCCGCCGTGACGGCCCACTCGTTCTTGGCGCTCAATCTGGCCGCGATCCGGCTGACCGATCTCCGCTGGGGAGTCAGGTCGTTGATGATGGCCACGGCCATGATCGCTTGCCCATCTGCGGCCGGGTGGACGGAGTCGGGGATGAAGGTGAAGGTGGGGTCGGTCTTGCGCTGGATCAGGGTGAGGTCGTTCAGGGGCCCCCACATGTCGACGAATCCCAGGCCGCGTTGACAGGCGATTTCGCGCAGCCAGGTTCCATAGAAGGCGAGGACGGCATTGTAGTAGGGGGATCGGTCGCGGCCGGCGTAGTTTGGATCTTCCATTTTCTTGGCGAGATTCACGTGGTCGAACATGGTGGGAGTCATGACGACGGCCGTCGTTTCGATCTGCTTGAGTCTGTCGAGCAGGGCGGTCATGTCCTGTTCGTACCGGCTGAAGATTTCCTTATTGAAGTCGGTGTAGCCTGCGTCGTTCATGCCCAAGAGCACGGTCACATACTTCGGCTTGTAGGCCGCGATGTCGCGATCGAATCGCTGGAGGGCGTCGAAGGCCCTGTCGCCGCCGATGCCCGCGTTGTGGAAGCGGATGTTCCGCTCGGGATAGCGCGTGTAGAAGAAGTCTTCGACGTACTGCGTGTAGAGGCATTGGTGGGTGATCGAATCGCCGCAGAAGACCAGGGTATCTCCCGCCTCCAGCTCCATGGATTTGAGAACGGGCTCCGCGGCACCGCAGAAGGCGGGGAGCAGGAAGACCGTCAGAAGGGCAACTGTTCGGAGGAAGTGACGCATTTATCTGGCTCCTGATGGACGGGGAAAGCAGGCAGGCATCGGAAGGGCGGCCCGATATCCAGGCGAGTGGATTGAGTCTAACGGGAGCGTCTGCCGGGGTCAAGAAACTTGCGGGCAGCGGTGCAGCCGCGGTGGCGAGCTGGAGGGTGCTTGCGCGGCAGGGGCCGGCGGGCCGAGTGGGACGTTGGTGCGGATACCATCTGCGACGCCACCGGTTTTCGAGTTGAGTCTCAATGCAGCTTCTCGGGCAGCAGAAGCGACACATCGTCGATCCACACTTTCCCCGCCCGTTGCCGCTGGCCGGGTGAGTGAAACGCGAAGCCTACCCCCATAGCCTGCCGGGGATCATATTTCTGGCTGGAGTCTCCCTGCCACTCGGGCAGCCGGAGCTGCGACCAGGCCAGGTCGATCCGCTGCCAGCCGTCGACGGCCGCGTGGGTGGTTTTGAAGGTGCACTCGAAATTGAGGAGGTCATCGGGAGATTTGCCGCCGTAGGCGATCACGTTGATCGGCTCGCCAACCTTTTCTGCGTGCAGGTAGAAACTCAATCCGTCCGATCCGCTCCAGTCGCGGGGCTGGTCGTGGACCAGACTGCAGGCGGCCCAGCTTTCGGGCGCGAGGTCGTACTGGATGCGGAGCGACGCCGCCCCGCCGTGTTTGATTTCCTTGTCCGGAGCGAAGTTGAGGCGAGTCTCTTTCCCCTCGTCGAGAAAGGCTGCCCAGTTGCTGGGATCGCCTTCGAAATCGTCGAGCGTCTTGGAGGGGGACGACGTGGCCGGCGGGGCTGGTTGTGGTGGAGTGTGCGTGGGCGCCGGCCCTTCGGCCGGCTGTGGCGAAGGGGGCGTCTGCCCGACCGGCGGTTCTGTTGCGGCGCGAGTCTCTTGCGTTGCGGCCCACTTGCTGTACCAGGCATTGAGGAGGGGTACGAATTCCTCGGTCGCCTTTCGATTTCCGGCAGGGGAGGGATGATCATCGCCGTCGCTCGGATAATGGAGCGTGTCGTTACCCGGCTGATAGACATGCTCAACCTGGCCGTCACGGAGCCGGTGATGATTGTCCGGCCCCGTGAGCAGATTGTAGAAATCGAAGACCGCCACATTGTTGCCCCGATAATCGGTCAGCCAGTCCTCGACCAGCCAGCGATTGAAGGCCCGCGCGTTGGCGGCACAGGCGCCATCCTGCACAGGCGGGGCGGTGACGGCGATGAAGAGCCGGTCGGGGCGGGTGGCGAAGTAAGTGAGCAATTCCTCGTAAACCGCCTTGGCGTTGGCTATGGTCAGGCCTTCACCTCGCGCGGCCCGATCGGTGGGCCGGCCTTCCAGATTCGAGTTGGGAAAGCAGGACTTGAACATGACCACCCGGTTCTCGCCGCCGGGATCGGCTGCGGTTCGGGTGTACTGGCAGTGCTGCTGGTTTTCTCGATAGAGGGCCTCGAGATACTGCCGGCTCCTGGGGCTCGTGAACCACTCGGGCCAGTTGGTGATGTCGGTGCGGTCTCCGATGCTGTCGGGGCCCCAGCCGTAGTTGGTGTCGCTGACGAAGTAGTTGTTTTCTGCCAGCGCCTTGCCCAGGCCACCGTGAGAGTCGTTCAACCAGTTCTCGCCGCACGAATGATGGATGAACACCAGCTTGACGGCCTGATTTGGCGCCTGTGCCGCGGGCAATGGCGAACTGGCCACGGGCAGTTGGTCCGGCGACTCTGCCGGCGAGCATCCGGACACCAGGCACGCGATGGCAAGCAGCCCAGCGGCAACTCGCCAGCCAGAACGGATTGCCGTTGCCGCACTACGTGACCATGGGGAGACTGACATGGGCGTGCTCCTCTTGCAGGACACCGGGGGCTGGAGACGACTTCACACTTTGCCGGTAGACGGCTGTCCGTCCATTGGATGGGTTTCTTGGCAGTCAGGCAAGCCACCTTCGAAACGGGTGCCTGGGCAGAATCCGCACGTCGGCCGGGCGGCTGTCTCTGGTAACCATGCCCGAAAGCCGGTTTGCCCCGACAGCCGGTTTGTGCCGGGGAGCGGTCGGCAGGCGGCCACTTGTGCCGAGTGCAGCAGTGGGTGTTGACACGTCCCTCGCATATGCTAAACTGAGGGGTCGATTCGGGTGCCAGGCGGCTTGTCGCTGCCTGGAGAATAGGGAAAACGGTGCAAATCCGTTGCGGTCCCGCCGCTGTAACCGGGGACGATACCCTTACAACGCCACTGCGAACAACTGCGGCCCTCCGGGTCGCGAGCGTGGGAAGGCAAGGGTAGAGGACGATCCGGAAGCCAGAAGACCTGCCCGGTGTTGGGTTGATGACGGACTCCCTCGAGGACAAGGGACCCCTCGTGATCTGCCCTCGCCATTTCACTCCCACTCATTGCGGCTGCGCATCAGCAGCGGAGAAGGTGGGGTCTCTCTCGAATCACGATCGCGGCAGATCGCATCTGGAATCCTCGTTGAGTTCGATCGATACGGTTGACGGGTTGATATCGACCCTATTTGCCAACGAGGATTGTCATGTTCGATGGACGTATCGGGCGGCGAGGTTTCACGCTCGTCGAGTTGCTGGTTGTGATCGCGATCATGGGGATATTGATCGCATTGTTGTTGCCGGCGGTGCAGCAGGCGCGAGCCACCGCCCGTCGAGCCCAGTGTGCTAACCGGCTGAAGCAGATCGTGCTGGCTTTGCACAACTACGCGGACACGCACCGGGAAGCCCTGGTTCCGTACGTGATCGAGGACGCCTCGCGGCTCAACTACCTGACGAACTACTCGGGTTCCCAAGGGACGGCCCAGTTCTGGTTCGGGGTGGTCGACTACGACGAGCCGGTTGCGGAAGAGCAGCTCGACTACACGCGGGGCCCGCTGGCGCCGTTCATGGAGACGAACTACGAGGCCTTCCAGTGTCCGGATTTTGGCCCGAACCAGATGGACCAGGTCCGGTTCGGCCGGCCGGCATCGGGGTACGGCTTCAACGCCTACTATCTGTCGCGATCGTCGGGGATCGACTGGCCGCCGCCGAGCTACATGCCGACGCCGCACTCCGACCCGCCGACCCGGAGGCTGGCCGACGTGCGGCAGACGAGCCAGACCGTGGCCTTTGCGGACAGCGCCCAGGTGCGGATGACGACGTTCTTTCCGGCGGCGTTCAGTTTTGAAGAGAACTGGATCCTGGACCCTCCGAGCCGCAATTTTCCGACGGTTCACTTCCGCCACAACGGGGTGGCGAACGTGGCCTTTCTGGATGGTCATGTGGAGGGGAGGGAGCGGCATTTCAAGGTGGATGTGCCGGGGAGCAACTGGCTCTCGGAGGAACAGGTGGGGCTGATGGAGATGAACAGGCTAGGGTTTATCAGTGATGGGCATCTCGACGATCCGGCCCGTTGCGACGAGCTCTACGATCGGGAGTGAAGCACGGGGCGCGAAGGCTCAGGGGTATGTCTATCCAGCAGCCGCTGTTGGTTCGGGTTGGTTTCTGACAGAGGCAGGTCGGTTGCGGCGCGGGAGGCGATTGCAGATGGCAAAGAGTTCTGATAGGCTTCGTGCACGCGTTTGCGTGGGGTATTTCGGCTGCGTGGTCCTGTGCGCGGCTGCGGTGGCCGGATGCGGCACCCCGGCGCCGGCCACGCCGACGGGCAAGGAAGGGAAGATGGTCTATGTGGATACGGTGACGAAGAAGGCGCAAGTGATGGAGGTTGCCGAAGCCTTTCCGGCCGTTCAACCGTTGACGGGCAAACGCACGCTGATGCCGGGCATGTACTGCCCGAAGTGCAGCACATGGCATCCCGTTCCGCCTCCGGACCAGATCAACCGGACGCCGCGGGCGACCGTTTGCCCAAAGACGGGGGCAGCGTTGACGGTGGACGGGCCATGGCCGGAGGAGTCGCCAGGAGCACGATGAAACCCGCCAGGGTCAAGCCAAGGACGGCGCGAGCACAAGGGGGCGTCTGTTATGGGACCTTTGAAAACCCCTGCATTGGATTTGCTCAGTATTCTAAACCGCCATCATTCCAGTATTCCCGTTCAAACCGGGAAGTGGCCTTTCTACGGTCCCTTAGCCTGCAGTTTCGCGGCCACCGTTGCCAGGCGATGGCCGAGGAGGCGGGCGGCCTGGAGTTCCTGGTCGCTGACGCCGGGATCGAGGGGGCCGGTCATTGCCGAAGAGCCGGGCTCGCCCCAGATGTCTTCACCTTCCGCATCCTGGTAGAGGGGCCCGGCGACGATCATGCGGTTGTTGATCATGAACAGGAGCAGGGAGACGACGACGAACTCCTTGCCGGCGGTCTGGCCTCCGCCGGTGCTGAAGGCGCCGCCGACCTTATCGGTGAAGTCGACCTTCCATTTCCAGTTCCAGTCGTCGATCGCAACCTTCATCCTGCCGGGAATACCGGCGAAGTAGGTGGGGGCTCCCAGGGCGATGGCGTGGGCGGCCTGGAGATCCTGCTTGGTGATGTCCTCAACCTTTTTGATCGTGACGCTCGTTCCCGGCACCTGCTTGGCGCCCTCCACAACACCTTGGGCAAAGCGCTCCGTATTGCCGTGAAGGGAGTAGTAGGCGACGAGCACCTGCACGGCCGGTTGGGAATTGTGTCTGGGCCCATTCTGTTCGGCCGCGCGGGCCGGCTGCAGCGGGAGCAAGAGGAGCAGGGGTACGAGAGCCGGAATTCGGATTGTGCGGTAGGTGTGTTTCATGGGATTGCTCCTGTGGACGTGCGGCATATCAGTCTCAGCCGATGGATCGTTCTGCCGCTACGGCCTCGTTCGGTCCATGCGCTCGCCCGGTGGCGATGACCGATGGCACCGGGCACACGGGAGGGACTACTGGATCGCGTCCCATGCCTGCTTGGACCGTTTGAGGTTGTCGCGGATATCGCCCTTGATCGCATAGCACTGCAGGCCGATGGGGCCCTTGTAGCCCGTGGTATCGAGCAACCGCAGCAGGCGGGCATTGTCGAACGTGCCTCGGTCGAGGGTTTGGATCAACCGGTCCCAGTCCATATTGCGGGTGTCGCCGGAATCGGCTCCATTGATGCTCACGAGCATGAGGTGCGGCAGCGACTGGCGAATCACCTGTTCCATCTCCGCCTCGTCGTGCTGTTTGAGGAAGTGGCAAAGGTTGAAGGATGTGCCGACGTTCGGCCGATCCACCTTGGTCACGACCCGCAAGGCGTCGGCATTGGTTGAGACGTAAAAGCCCACGTGCGGGTAGAGTACGACCTGAAGACCTGCCTTGTCGGCCATGGCGGCGATCTGGCGAACGACGGCCACCGCCCGCTGGTCGAGTTCTTGCGAGGGCGAACTGGCGCCATGCAGGTGGATCCAGAGGGCGGTGCGGTGGGGCTTGAGTTGCTCGATGGCCTTGGGCAGGCCGGGATCGTAAGGGGGGGCGTCGGGAGCGAGATTGACGGCAACGTAGGTGCTGAACATTCTCAAGCCGCGGGCGTCGAGGGCCTTGAGCATCTGGGGTATATCATTCACTCCGGTGTAGCCAATCCCCTGATAGCCCAGCTCCGCGAGAACGTCGGCCTGCTGCTCGGGCTTCATTCCGACGTCGCGTCCGACGCCGTTGTCGAAGGCGAAGAAGGGCCGATGAGAAGGCTCTTCCCCGCTGGTGTTTGCGGCCAGGCAGAGAGAACCGAGCAGGACGATTCCCAAGATACCGATTGGGTAGCGGCAGGCAATGTGCAGCATGATGTGACTCCTGAGTTTTGCGGCGAGTTCGGCGGTGATCGCTGGTCAGTGTAGTTGACGGCTGTGGCCTTTGCCAGCGACGAAACCTGACTGGGCCTGGGTGATTCCCGCAGGTTGCAGGCGGCGGTGGACCAGGGTTCGCTGGATGGTGTCGAGGATTGCGTCGAGGTGTTTGCCCACGTCTTCGGCGAGGAAGCGGAGGACGAAGTAACCGTTTTCCTGGAGGAGGATGTCTTTTCGCCGATCGCGGCGGTAGGCCTCGGGGTCGGCCAAGTGCTGGCCGCCGTCGAGTTCGATCGCGATGCGAGCCTCGGCGCAGAGGAGATCCACCTCCATGTGTCCCCGGGAGTCAAAGGGGATCGGCAGTTGGACGTTGAGGCGGAACAGGCCGGCGGTATCCGGGAGGGTCTCGAGCCGGTGGTAGAAGAACGCCTCGCTGGCACTTCGCGCACGGTGGATTCCTTCGGCATCGGGGGCGAAGGGGCGGGCTGCGTGAACAAACAGGTTTGCCAAGGGATCGTCGACGCCGTCGCGGACGAGGCGCCGCACGCTCGACGCGTACTCATTTTTCCACTGGGGATCGACGGGAAGCGGCACCCCGGCGGGCCAACCCGGCACGGCACTGGCGGGCAAGACGAGGGTGTAGCCGACCGCTTCGTAGCCGCGGCAACGCCGATCGAACATGCGGGACAGCATGGGAACGTTCAGATCGGCATAGTCAAACACCCGCACCTCGCGCTTGCGATGGTGGAGACGGTGCAGACGGCCGACATATTGGGCAATCGTTCCGCGCCACGAGATGGGGAGGGTCAGAAACAGGGTATCCAGCCGCGCGTCGTCGAATCCCTCGCCCACATATCGCCCGGTGGCCAGCAGCACTCGATCTTCATCGTCGGGAATCGATGCCAGGCGTGCGATAATGGCCCGGGCCTCCTTGGGCCGCACACCGCCGCGAAGGACCACGAGGTGGCGAATTCTGGGCGACAGTTGAGCCTCCAGGCTATCGAGATGCTCGTTGCGTTCGGTGAGCACCAGGGGCGAGCGGCCCTCCTGGACTGCCTGCACGACGTCTTCGCATATGACCCGATTGCGATCCTGGTCGGCGACCAGCTCGCGATAGAGGTCCTGGAACTGGATGCGCACGTCGGGATCGGCGGGTTCCGACGGGCAGAACGAGGTCGGGCGAACCAGCACGGTGTGGGCGAAAGGGTGTGTGTCGGCCTGCGCCTTTGCGTCGACACGGTGCCGGACCGGGCCGCACTGCATCAGGATGATTGGGTGGTGGCCGTCCTTGCGAGCGACCGTGGCGGAGAGTCCGGTGACGAATCTTGCCTTGGCTCGCCGGACAACGTGTTCAAAACTCTGGGCGGGCAGATGATGGCACTCATCGATGATGAGATGGCCATATTCTCCCACGCAATCGTTGACAAGGCCCTTGTGCCCGAGGCTCTGGATGACTGCCACGTCGAGGGAGCCGGTGGGCTTCTTGTGCCTGCCGCCTATTCGGCCGATGGATTTCGGCGGCAGGTTGAGAAACATCGACAATCGCTCGACCCACTGCTCCAGCAACTGGCGGCGGTGGACGAGAACCAGCGTGCTGACGGCGCGCTGGGCGATGAGCCAGGCGGCAATGACGGTCTTGCCGAAAGCGGTTGTGGCCGACAGGACTCCGGTGTCGTAGGCCAACATCGCCCGGGCGGCGATCTCCTGCTCCGGGAGCAATTGGCCCTCGAAGGTCAAGTCGAGAGGCGTGCCGCGGCAGCGCTCGTCGCGGATGACAGTGGCAATGCCCAGGCCGGAAAGAAGCTTTTCGACGTCCTCCAAGCAGCCCCGCGGCAGACCGATGTGAAGAGGACAGTCTTCGGCGCAGCCGATGATTCGCGGCTTGTCGTAGGTCGGCAGACGCATCGCCTGAGCCTTGTAGAACTCGGGATTCTGAAAGGCCGCAAGCCGCAGGAGCCGGTTCCGCAGGGCCGGAGGCAATGGATCCTTGGCAACGTAGATCTGATCGCCGAGAGTCAGTTCCAGGCTCTCGGGCAGCGGGCCGGCGAGGGGGAATTCCTTGCGGCGGCGGGAGGGCGGCGCCGTCCAGGGCTCGGCATCGTCTTCATCCGCCGAGGCGATGCGAACGCCAACGATGCGTCCGCGCCGTTCGGCATCCTGAACGATCTGCTCAACGGTGGAGCGATCGATCCTGGCGAGCGTCGACAGGAAGGCCCATTGGTCCGGGTAGGGAACCCGGTGCTCGTCGACAAATACGCTATTGCCTCGGTCTCGCGATTGCTTCTGGAGCGGCAGGGCGATCAGGTTGCCAAGCCCGCCTTGAGGGAGCGTGTCTTGATTGGGAAAGAAGCGGTCGTAGGAATCCAGGCCGATGTCGGGCCGGCGGTCCATGGTTTCGGTGAGGATGTGGGAGCCGAGCCTGCGAGCCAGGGCTGCGGGGATGGCCTCCTGGAAGAACAGCCAGACGTGGCCGCCGCAACCGGATCGCGACCGCTCGAGGGCGGCCGTCAGGTTCATTTGGCGACAGGTCTCCAGGACGGCTCGGGCATCTTCCTGCCAATGGGTCTTGTCGAAATCGGCCGCCAGGAAGAAGCAGGTTTCGTCCTAGAGCATGGGATAGACGCCAATGACGAAATCGTGTCCTTCGTCGTCGCGGCCGGAGAGGTGCCAGCGTATGACCGCGTCAGTCACGGGAAGGAAACTGCGGTGCTGGCAGGCGGAGCATTTGATCCTGGGCTTCTGGCAGATACCCGGAGTCCACTCATTGGCGCACGCCGGCTGATAGCCGGACTTGCCGGTCTTGCGGCTCTCGAAGCGACGAGGATAGACGTCGTCGCGTCCGCGGAAGAGCGAGCGAAAGAGGGCGATCTTGGAGTCGGGCGGGGAGCGGCGATGGACAGGATCGAGTTGTGAGGCCATCGGGCAATCCGGAAGACAAAGGAGCGTTGATGGGCAGGAGCGGGGAGCGCTGAGCAGGGAGCAGGGAGCCAGGCGCGGTAGTATGCCAGGTGAGATGGGGTAAAAGGGACTTTTCGGGACGCGTGCGTTGTGATGCGTCAGAAGTGATCGGGCGAGGGGAGTGTTTGCAGGTCGCTTTGATGGAGGTATCTGCAATTTGGGCACAAGGCCCTAACCCAAGCAGTACCAGACGACTTATACTCGCCCCGCTCGCCCAAATCTACTTTCGGATCACACACGCGTGCCGAGACCATTTGGTTCAGATTCTTTGCACCCCATCGAAGTGTTGGTGCAAAACCTGCGTGTTGCGGAACCCCATCGAAAGCGTTCTTTGACAACTTGGCAGTTCAATTGCGATCGGCAGCAGCCGGTCATCCTCAGTCCAGCTCAGGAGGCACGCGGCCGTAGGACCAAGGTTGACCCTCGAACTTGGGCAGCGGAGGAGGCAGGGGAACCGCGCCCGGTTGCCGGTGGGAAGCCAGCCCGATCAATGCCTCGGCGATCTGGCGGCCGGCGGTCGGTTCGAGGTTGCTGTAGCTGGTCAGCCGCGTCTCGTAGCCGCCCCCCTTCGGGCCAAGTGCCTCCTCGGTCGGTACATAGCCGACGCAACCGTTGGCCAGCGACACTGGAAATGTGAACGGGAACTTGCTGCCCGCCGTGATGTCCAATCCGTACTGGCAGAAGTACTCCGCCGGACACGACAGGAACACGGCCGGGCCAACCTGAACGGCCTGCACCTCCACATCGGCGACCGGCTCCTTCTTGACCCGCGCGTCGAGCACGACCGTCTCCTTGGCAAACGTCCACTCGGTCGCGTCGACCTTACCCGGCTTTTGCCCCACCAGCTCCAGCGCACGGGCGACACGCTCCGGTTTCGGCGCCCGGCGATTAATCTTGAGCACCTGGCTCTCGGCACCGACCGGCGCCAGCGGCCCGGCGGCTTGCTCGACCGCCACCAGGGTCTTGACCGCCTCGGCGCCCACCCGTCCGCCGACATACCGCGCCGAGACCTCGCCGAACTGTCTGATCTGGTAGGGGCTGCGGTTGTCGACCTGGGTCACATCGCCCGCCATGCCCGGCACAAATACCACCACGGCCTGATCGCCCATCAGGCCGCGGATCGTCTTCTCAAGGTAGCAAATCCAGTCGGCCGAGATGCCCCCCGGCCCGGTCGTTCCGTGACAGGCAAAGTTGACCACGCAGCCCAGGAACTGCCCTTCGTTGTTCCACGCACCCAGAACACCGACCTGCGGATCGATCGGCCCGGCCGGTTCGACGATGTCTGGATTGCCCTGGCCGGGGTGCGTCATCGAGACGCCGTCGCGCATGCGGAAGCGCCGATTGAATGCCGCCTGCTCGTCGCGACCGAAGCCAGCCGCAGCACGAGCGGGAACCTTCGCCGCATCGGCGGCGACCACGGCTGCGACGATCTCGCGCTGAACACGGGCGAGGTACTCGGGATGGGCGGTGACCGTATTGTCGTAGACCAGCGACTTGACGAGCGGCGAGGCGTCGTCGAACTCGCCCGGGAGAAAGAAACCCACCGGACCGGCCGCATGGGAGTGCGAAGCCGCGATCAGCACCGCCTCCGGCGCGATCCCGCACTTCTCCTGGATTTCCCGGCGGATCGCCAACACGGTGGGGCGCCGGATGAAGAGGGCGTCGATGCCGACGATTGCCACCCGCCCCGACCCCTCGCCAAACACGGCCGCCCGCACCTTGCACGGATCGTGGAGCGATGTGTGATACGCTTTTCCATAGCCGCCCGGCGCTTCCATGCCGATCTCGGGCGTGATGTCCCGCTCGGCAAAGCCGGCCTGGAAGGTCGGCTCCGCGGCGCCTGCCGCGGCCGCAAACAGGATTCCCAGACAGAAACCAACCTGGAAGAGCATTCGTATCTTCATCTCTCATTCTCCTCAATACCGCGGCCATGTATCGTGGGACGAGGCTATCGTACCGCACGCTGGAGGCAACCGCAACGAGTCCGATATCGTCAATTTGGCGCGTCAAGACGCGCCCTGCCAGCTTCACTCCTCGGGCACATAGGCGAAGGATGCCTGGAGGGGGTAGCTGCAGGTGCACCCCGAGCTAGCCTCGGGAATGGAGATCATGCCGCCGGCGGGAATGATGTTGATGAAGCAGCCGGGGCGGCTCACGCTGTTCAGTGCCAGTCCGGTACCGCTCGCTATATCGAAACTCCGCGGATTTCCGCCGCGGAGGAAGACTGTGGACGCCGACGCCGACAGGGTCCCGCAGCCGCCGCCCGGGCTGAACGCGCGGCCTGGCAAGAGATTGCCGGACCGCAGGTCGCACTCGAAATACTTCGTCAGGACCTCATTTTCGAGGATCACCGGGTGCTGCCACTGCTCGCCGTGGGTGCCATCGATGTTGCCCGCGGCCACATCCCGCTCCCAAAGGACCGCGCCCGTGTCGGATCGGAACGCGCGGAGTCCGTAGAAGACCCGATCGGCGTTGTCGACCTTCCCATTGAACGTTCCGCTGACGAGAACCGCGTCCGTAGCCGGCGCATAGCAGACGTAGACAATGTGCTGAAATGACAACCTGAGCGGGATCTCCCATACCTTTCGGCCCGACCTGGTATCCAGGGCCACCAGGAAGGTTGCGCCGCGGAAGAGCTCGTCGATGCGGATCCGGCCGTCAGGGCTTTTTTCCGCCGGCGCCCCGTCGCGGGCCTCCAGAAAATATACGCGGTCGTTGCCGATCGCGATGGCGCTGTTGGGTATCGCGGCCGCATAAGTCCATATGGGCTGGCCCGTCTGACGATTGAGGCTGAACAGTGCCTCGCCCACGATGATCTGCCGGAAGTCGCCTTCCAGGATGGGACACATGTTGCCTTGCCTGTTGAAGGATGCGCCCGATTTCTGGATCGTGCCAAAAACCTGGTCGTCGACGACGGCCAGGTAACCCCAGTGGCGAGTCTCGTTCGCCACAGGCTGGGGCGGCTGGAGCACGATCTCCCGCTGGCCGGTGGCGACGTTCAACCCCCAGCAGGTGTCGGCCACCGCGATGTAGAGGCGATCGTCGGCCAGGGCCATGTGGGCCGCGTCTTTCATCACGCCCAGACGCCGCGACCCCGGCACTTCCACTTCCCAGAGCCGCGTGCCGTTGTAGGCATCCAGGGCGATCACCCTCTCATTGGCCGGCGCGAAAAGACGCCCATTTTTCACCAGCGGCGCCATCGTGCGGTTGTGGCGGTCGATCATGTCGCGGGGGCCCGGTTCGCCAAACCACAGCGGCGCCATCTTGCCGCAAACGAGCGTGTCGTCACTGGAGGTCGTATTGGCCGGATTGGCGTATTGGTGCGTCCACTCTCCGGCCCCAGCCAGCGGCCCCCGCCGTATCGCCACCCACGCACCATGATCGGAAAGTACCTGCCCCCCCTCGATCGCCGCCGCGTGGAGCGTCTCCTCGGCCACCGCCGCCGTCAGCCGCTGGCCGCCGAACAGGGCCAGGCCGCCATAGGGCCGCAGCACCCGCCGGACTTCTGACCAGTCGGCCGGCAGCTTGCCGGAAACGACCGCCTCGTCGGACACGACCAGGTTGGCAAAATACCTGGGATAGGGCAGCTTGCCCCCGGCAACATGATGCACGCTGACCCGGCCGAGGAGCCCGGCGCGCGCCAGAGCCTGACGGGCGCGGGCCGCCTTGGCCGCGTCGGCCTCAACGCCCACGATCTGAAACTCCGATCGCGTGGCGAGCTCGTACGCCAACCGCCCCTCGCCGCAATCGAGCACCAGGGCGTAGCCCTTGCGATCGGGTGTCTGGCTGAGGATCGTCTCGGCCGCCGCCGCATACACGGCACTGAGGTTGTCGCGAGGGTAGGGTGAAACAGGGTCGGGAAACGCGACCGTTTGCAGTGGAGCGGCCGCATCGGATCGGAAGCAGTAGATTCGCCCCTCATCCGTCGACACGAACAGCCGGCCGGCCGCGACGGCCAGTCCATAGGCCCGTCCCGCGACCTCCGCGGCCCAAGTCTCGGTGCCATCGTCGGCCCGTGCGGCGGTCACACGCCCATCGCGTCCGCAGAAGAGCATATCGCCGGCCAGCACAAACGAGTGAGCCGGCGAGTCTTTGCGCCGCCACAGAGGGCACTTGTTCTCGAGCGTGTCTTCAACTTCCGCGATCGCTCCCTGCAGCGTCTCGAGCTGGCCCTTGATCGCAGCGGTCCTGGCAGCGTCGCCGTTGCCGGCTTTTTCCAGCTCCTCGGAGACCTCCTTCTGACGCCCGCGCAGTCCTGCCAGCTCGATCGCTGATTGGAGGTACGGAGACAGCTTCATAGCAGCCAGTTCGCGTGGGCCCTGCAAGTAGAGGGTCTCTTCCTTGGCCGCCACAAAGTGGGCCGGGGTCGTCGTGCCGCCCCGAATCAGCAGTTGCCGCTGATAGCGGCTGCTCTCGCAGAAAACCTGGCCTTGCGTGGCCACGAGGTAGGTACCGCAGGTATCGACCGTACCGACCTCTTCGCCATCCTGGAGCCCGACGCCCAGCATCCCGGTCCGCCCGCTGGGGACCCAGAGAGCGCCGGCATCCGCGGCAAGGTATCCCTGGGCGGGCTGAGAGATCGACCGTTTCCAGACCTCTTTGCCTGTTTCCGCCTCCAGCGCAAACAGGTATACGCCACGGTCCGGAAACAGGCCGGCCCCCGCATAGACGGTCGCGCCCTCGATCAGCAGCCCCGTGCGAACAGGCCACATGGAGATCATGTGCCCGTTGCCCGGCAAACGCCGGTCCACGGGAGATGTCTGATACTTCCACACCATCTCACCGCCGGCGGCTTTGAGACAGTACACGTTGCCGTCGTCGGAGCCGAAGTAGACCTTGTCTTCCCGGACTACCGGCGCGAATCGCACAGGCCCCTCGGTGTAGTACGACCAGCGCACGGCGCCCGAAGAGACGTCGAGGCAATGGACCGCATGTTCGGCGGAGGAGCCGTAGAAGAGCCAGTCGCCGGCGACGGCCAGGTGGTAGGCGCGGTCAAAATCGACGCGCGGCGCCAGGTTCGACTCGTTGTGCCAGAAATCCTGCTTCGCCGGCGCCGGCCAGGCAGGCTGGGGGGCGTGCCGGGGCTGGTGAACCCAGACCGGCGAGAGGGGCAGTTCGAGCCGCTCTTCCGTCACGGCATTGCGCTGACTGTTGCCCTGATGGGCCGGCCAGTCCGCTGCCCGGCCCAGCGATGCGTCCGATCCGACCAAGGCAAACGTCGCCCAGCAGAGAACGGCGACCGGCGACCTGAGATGGTTGTCGTTCACGGAACGAGCCTCCTTCGTAGCTGGACCCGCTAAGAGTCTGGCCGTCTTCCCGGGCCTTCGGAGTCGCGAGACTTCGGCTGCGATCCCGAAACGCGGTTGTGGAAATCTATTCCTTTGGTTTCTTGTGGTATTCCATGAACTCCACAACGGCACCATCCTCGGCCTCATAGAAACCAACCCGGGCGATGCCCGCGTCGAACGGCTCGATGAGGACTTTCATTCCCTTGGCCGCTTGGGCGATGTTCTCAACGCGGAAGGCAACGTGCGGCTTCTCCCGCACCGGGCCCTTGACCGGGCTGTCCGGCTCGAATCGCAGCCATTCCACTCGGTAGGGATGCGACGGGATGTCCGTCACCCAGACCTTGGTCGCTGCAACGTAGGTCTCGCCGGCCTTCTTCTCGCTGGTGATGAATCCTACGTGATCGAACTGTTTCTCCGGATTCAAGGTCCCGGCCGGCTTGTCTGCCTCCTCTTTCGCGGCTGCCATCGAAATGGCCGCCACCAGAATCGCCACCACTGATATTCCAAAGACAACGGCACGGCAGGTCAAGATCATGATTCCATCTCCTGATTTCACTCGAGTGGCTGTAAGGATCTCGCGACGAATGGCTGTCCAGCATCTGTCTGCGAAACGTTCACAAACGGAGCGCCATCGCTGCCAGGAAGACACGACAGTCATTTATTGCTCGATCCTGAAAGAACGAGAGACTGCTCCAAGGCATCGATTCGCACGCTCGGCGCACTGGTTATCCGTTCCATTGTGTTTCATCGCCTCCCGCGGCGTCAAGGAATGGCGCGAGACCGCCGAGAACGTCGGATTCTCGACCTTCCATTCGCCGTTGCGGAGCGTTTGACACTTGCCTGAATCCACGAAACCTGGCTTGCGAACCGGCGATCCTCTTGCTGACCCAACCCGCCAGAGCCTGTCCTTTTCGCTGGACTGCACCCTTTTCCTGCAACGACCCAACCGCCCACGCGTCATCTGGAAGTTTGGAGAGAGTCTGTGTAACATATTGGACGCTGGATAGCCTTCGAGGTTTTGGGGAGATATGCAAATGCAACGGCGGCAGTTCCTCTCGGCAGTGGTCGGTTCGATAGCGGTTCTCAGAGCGGGGTCGGCCAGGGGGGCGGCGGCCAATGGTTTGCAGGCAGGCGAAGGCGTGGCCGATATCACGCCCCCCTTGGGCATCGAACTGGCCGGGTTTCACAAGCCCCCCGGACAGGAACGGCGAGTCAAGGCGATTCGCCAACCGGCCCAGGTGCGGGCCCTGGTGCTCGCATTCGGTCCCACCCAGATCGCCATCTGTTCCCTCGACGTGCTCGGCACGAGTCAGGAGATGGTGACCCGTATCCAACGGGCAGCCGCGGAGCGTACGCGGATCCCGGCCGAGAACATTCGCGTGGTCACCACGCACGACCACAGCATGCCCACCTTCGTGAAACTCCGCCAGTGGGGCGGCACGTCGCCGGAGTTCATGGCCACCGTGGAGCAGCGTACCGTGGAGGCGATCGTCGCGGCTCAGGCGGACCTGGCACCGGCCGAAATGTCTCTCGGCAAGTGCCGCGCGACCGGTGGAAGCCACAATCGCACCGTGAAACTGGACGAGACTCATACCGACGCGGAGTTCGGGCCCCAATCGACTGACGACCAACGCTGGCTAGACACGATGCTCCACGCCCTCGTTTTCCGCCGAGTCGACAAGAAGCCGGACCTGGTGTGGTATCACTTCTCGGCCCACTCCGTATGCTATGCCGATGAAGAGGCCGGGCCCGACTGGCCGGGCGAGGTCGCTCGTGAGATCCAGAACGAACTGGGCCTGCGCCCCTCGTTTCTCCAGGGGCACCTTGGCGACGTAAACCCTGGCGACGGCAGCGACTGGCGGGGCGAGATCCGGCAGACCGTGGCCGCCATTACTCCCGCCCTGAAACAGGCGATTGCCGAGGCGAGCCCCGTGCCCGTCGATGCCTTGCGCACCCGCAGCGCGACCTTCCACGTGCCCTTCGACATGGAGCGGTTGGAGCAATGGGTCGACGAATATCGCCGCGACCCGAGCCAATGCAACTCCGGCACGTGGGTCGATGCGGGTTTTGCCGCCGACTGGTTCGCCGGCAACGAGCACCGTGACCGAAATGTCAAGCACCTGCCGATCACCCTGAGCGCACTGCAGATTGGGCCGGTGGGAATGCTATTTCACCCCGGCGAGCTCTACAGCTACTACGGCCTGGCGATCCGCCGCGGCTCGCCGCTCAAAGACACGCTCGTAGTTGGCTGTGCCGACGGTTCGATCGGATACCTGCCCGATCCCACGGCCTACCAGACCAGCGAGTACTCGGCGATCGTCGTGCCGAAGATCCTCGATGTGCCCCCCTACCAGCCCACCGCCGCGAGGGAGATGGCTGCGGCGGCAATTGCGCTGTTGAAGGAAACGGCTATCGCGATCAAACAGTAGGTGGCAGGTCGTCAATCGGTCCCTGTCGCAGGCTGAGATCGTCAAAATCCCATCGTTTGAGCGTTCGGAGCTCATGCAGCGACAGTCCCGCCTCGGAACGTAGTTCGGTGAAGCCGAGATCTACACCCGAGCATGTTCCCATGATGGCTTCCACGCGGCCGAGAAGCTCTTGGGCGGAAGTTCTTCTCGGGGAGTCACTGAAGTGTTCATCAAGCATCGTTGCGATGAGGACCACTCGGTAGTCCTCTCCTTCGGGGAGTTCATCGTCAACTACCAGGAGATAGATGCCCGTGAGAAGATCCCCGGCCGACTTCAGGAAGGGCCGTAGTTCGTCAACGGCCGGTGCGACACGGTCGTTGAAGGAGTCAGGAAAAGCGGCTCGTACGTAACGCGCGGCGACCCAGCGACAAAGGCGTCTGAGACTCTCAGGAGCGAGCGCCCCGTCGGAGTCCGGCGCGTGGCCGATCAGTCGTTCGCGAGGCACAACGGCCCGGTCATGGACCGATGTCTCATAGAGAATGGGCGGGGATCGGTGGGGATCCGTGAACTGGTATCGACGTGGGTTTTTCCCCCAATGCAGATTGCCGTTCCTTGTTGAGACCACCGTCAGACGGAGGAACTCAACAGTTGGCTCGGCCGCAAGGCTTGCGTTTGTGACATCGCAATCATGGGAGAGGACGATCACGACGTCATCCGGCGAGCGAGCCCATGGCAATAATCCATCGCGGGACAGGACATCGACAAGGGCAGCCGGCAGGACGGAGCCCTGACGCCAACCGTCTTGCTTGATACTGCGTACGTCCTGCGACCCTGCAGACATGATGTCAATCCAAGGCAATACGCTTACCGGTCACGATATCAATCTGGTCGTTCTGTTCACTGACTCGTGTCATGTCGATGCCATGTTCTCGGGCAATTTGGGAAAGGCTCGTCTTCTCCGGAGGCACGACCGTTTGACGCCTTCGTTTTTCTCTTGCGATTGCCCTGAACCGTTCAACGACTAGCGCACGTGGAATTTCGGACTGCAGGAGAAATTCCAGAATTGTATGACCATCCGACGCTACTTCGGTCAGTTCCTTGCCCAGGGGCTCGTTGGCAAACTCATCCCATCGCCTGGCCAACTGGTAAAGTTCTTTCAGCCGGATTCGCTTCTGGGGGCGGGGTTCGGACTGCTCCTTGATCCAGGCGTAGACTGTGGGACGCTCCACCCCAATCGCCTCAGCGAGCTGCGTGACTTGGAGCGAGAGGGAACTGCGGATTTGGGCGATAAGACGTGGAACGGAGACAGTAGCTTCGGCGGGTTCGGCTCGCGCCGGTTTCTGGACCAGCAATGGGACCGTAGTGAAGATAACCGGAAGGTTCGTACCCGTACGCGCCATGAAAAGTGCGACGGGTAACCGGTTGATGCTCTGTTGTCGTCGGCGCGCGATAGATTCCTGTTGCCATGCAGGAATCTCCTCCTCCCAGACACCGCACGTACCGGTCGGTTCTACCATGTCTTCCGCGATCGTGATGCCGGGAGAGGAGATGTCGGTATTTGCGTAGACTTCCGGAAGATCGCAGCGATTCGGCCACGTAACTACGTTCATACGTCCTCCATTGATTTCCAGAACTCGATTGCCTCGGGAGTAGTCGCCGCAAGGAATGCGTCTTCGGAAGGACCGTGCAGATCCCAAAGACGCTTGACCAGAACAGATGGGTCGAAGTCGGTCTCAGTTCGGCTGATGTGATCGATGTCCAGGATACGGCACAACACATCCGTATCGAAGGTCAAACCCAGGTCGATGTGAGCCGAAGCAAGGTCAGGGGGTAACATGCTTTCGCCTGAGGTTTCGAACGAGCGGATCGTCAACTCGCCATGGACCGTCTGGGCCTGAATAATGAACTGCTGCCGCGTCGATGTCGCTTTCAGTGCCTCCTTCGAGAGACCGCGAAGACTCTCGCAGAGATACTCGGATGCTGATTTCCCCTGGGCTGGGCGAATGAGGTCGACATAGCGCAGTCCGACTTGTCCGGCGAAGTCCAAGCTGATCTTCTCACGCAACAAAGCAAGCACGGGCTCGAACCGCTCAAGAAACGTTTCGAAGACGTCATAGTTGGAGTTCTCGTAGACCACGAAGTCGGGAGCGATGACTACGGCCTCGCGCCGGTCCCGGGAAGTGAACACCCACCGGTTCGTTTGCTCAGCCTTGACCTCTGCCCCGGTGAGCGTTACCTGCTGAATCTGCTCTGCCCGGTAGCCCGAGTATTTCTGCTTGCGCAGCTCTTCTTGGATCGCGGGAATATAGTTTTTGATGAGGAGCACGGGCGAAAAGCGAACCTGGGCAAGTACGATAATCAGCGGAGACCTATAGAGTTTCAAAGGTTGTCTTCTGTGCATCGGGGCACCTATCGATTGATCCCAGTTGGACGACTGGCGAGAATCCTACACGTTTCTTTACGCCAAGTCCACGGCCTTGGATCGAGAAAGATTACGCGAAACTTTACACTACTCCGCACTTCAACCAGAGATATTGTTACCTCTT
>CAYSCH010000008.1:23072-55740 GCA_964429355.1 uncultured Planctomycetaceae bacterium
TCTTTTGGCGAGTACACCGCCTTTTCTCCTTTGACTCCAAGGACTTACACAATGCCAAAGTCATGATACCACCTTAACGGGTTGTTTGTCTGCGGGGACGGTGGAGCAGCTCGCCATCTGAAAAACCAAGCATATATCCCCACCTTGCCAGATCCGCGAGAATCGTGAGCAGCTAGACAGCGAACGGCATTCCCGGCAGGTTGTCTGGCACACGCTTTGCTACATCGATACTGTTCTTATTTGATCCGGCAAAGTGTTGGAAGATGCGCAATAATTAAGCAGGCAGCGCATAATTCGTAAGCAGGCCAGTCAGGTTCCGCTCCTGATTGATTGGCCAGGGTTGACGGAAGGTGACGCGAGAACGTGCATGGAAACCGAAATCCTCGACGAGGCTGTTCTGCATCCTGCACAACACGAAACGGATTTGAACGTTCTGGCCGAAATTGCGGACCTGATCTCCAATCCGTCGGCCCCCCAGGAACTGTTCACCTCCGTCTTCTCGGTACTGGAGCGCCGGCTCGGAATGCTTCGCGGTACGGTAATGCTGCTCCTTCCCGACGGCAGAGAGCTTGTCGTCGAAGCGGCCCAGGGTGCCCCCCAGGGGATCGTCGAGACGGCCAGGTATCACGCAGGTGAAGGTATCGTTGGCCTCGTCGCCGAGACGGCTCGGCCGGCAGTGATTCCGCGAGTCTCCGAGGAGCCACGATTCCAGAACCGAGTCCACAACCGGCCAGTCCGAGATGTCTCCGAAGTGAGCTTCGTGTGCGTTCCCATCCGACTGGAAGGCAAAGTGATTGGAACTCTCTCGGTCGACTTGCCCGAGCAGACACCTCAGGTGCTCATTGATCGGGCTCGCGTTCTCGAGATCGTGGCCAGCATGCTCTCCTACGATGTCCATGCCCGCCGCCGCGAGGCCGTGCGACACCAGACTCTGGAGACGGAGAATCTCCGGCTGCGCGACGCCCTTCAGGAGCAGTTCCGGCCGGAGAACATCATCGGCAACTCGCATGGGATGCGTGATGTCTACCTGAAGATCAAGCAGGTTGCGGCCAGCGACACCACCGTGCTGCTCCGAGGGGAGTCGGGAACCGGAAAGGAATTGGCGGCTTCGGCCATCCACTACGCCAGTTCCCGCGCCAAACAACCCTTCATCAAGGTGAATTGCGCGGCGCTGAACGAGAACCTGCTGGAAAGCGAACTCTTCGGCCACGAGAAGGGGGCCTTTACCGGGGCCTTGCACGGCCGTGCCGGTCGGTTGGAGGAGGCCCAGGGGGGAACCCTGTTCCTGGACGAAATCGGCGATTTCTCCCCAGCCATCCAGGTCAAGTTGCTGAGGGTGCTTCAGGAACGCGATTACGAACGCGTGGGAAGCAATCGCACACTAAAGGCCGATGTTCGCATCATAACGGCCACCAATCAGGACCTGGAGGCAAGACTTCTTGAAGGCTGTTTTCGCAAGGACCTCTATTACCGCATCAACGTCTTCCCGATCTCCCTGCCGCCCCTTCGCGACAGGAAGGACGATATCCTGCTGCTGGCCGACCATTTCGTTGCCAAGTACGCCACAAAAATGCGCAAGGCGGTGCGACGGATCAGTACCCCGGCGATCAACATGATGCTGGCCTACCACTGGCCAGGCAATGTCCGCGAACTGGAAAACTGCATTGAATACGCGGTATTGCTGGCATCCGACGACGTAATCTGCGGTCAGAACCTGCCGCCCACGCTTCAACTGCCCGAAGCCGACAACTCCACCGGTCACGGACGTCTGAAGCTCCGTGTCGAACTGCTCGAGCGCGACATGATCGCCGACGCTCTGAAGAACTTCGAGGGGAGCGTGAGCGAGGCGGCCGGCCATCTGGGCATCACTCCACGCATGCTGCGCTACAAGATGAGAAAGCTGGGCATCGACCACCGGCAATTGGCCAAGGTTCGTGAATACTGAACGAAGCCATCGGCCCCTCGGATCCAACCGATTGCTGTCTTCGCACTTGCCAGTCTCTTTTTCTCGTCGGGAACGACTTTTCGCACGGCGCGAGTGCGCCCAGTCCCTCCTCGACAGAATGGCAACAATTGTTTCCATTCGAAGAGAAGTTGTGACATTTTTGTTACGAGTGTGAAATATCTTGTGGTGCAAGGAGTTACAAACGTCCGACTCAGTTGACCCGCAGTTCCTTCGGCCGCAGCGCGACAATTCTTTCCGCTTCTCCCAGAACCGCGGTTGCCGGCCGGGACCGGCAAGCCAGGGTTTCGCCCCAGAATCTGGCACTCCCCGTCAAGACGATCCGATTTGCCGCGTTTGGCACGCTGATTGCGTTCCGTGATAGAGAAATCGGCTTGAAGCCCTGACAAAACGAAAGACTCTCCCACGGGCATCGATGTGCGCCGGCGGTGGTTTTGTTAGCGGCTCTACGAAACCTGCTCGCGAGGCAGTCGATTCCCGCGACTAACATCGCCCCTCTTGGCGAGGCGAGGTCGAAGTATTTCCGAACCATTCATCGTCTGCCTCTGCGCGCTCATTCCATCAGGAACCGCCCCATGAAGAAGATCGAAGCTGTGATTCGCCACTTCAAGCTCGAGTCAGTGAAGGAAGCCCTCACGAACCTAGGCGTGAAGGGAATGACCGTCAGCGAAGTGCGCGGATTTGGACGTCAGAAGGGACATACGGAAATGTATCGGGGAGCCGAGTACACGGTTGACTTCGTCCCGAAGGTCAAGCTGGAAGTCGTCGTTGCCGATGCGGAATGTCACACCGTGATCGACGAGATCGTCCGTGCAGCGGGGACCGGGCAGGTGGGAGACGGGAAGATATTCGTGTCCGATCTGGCGGAAGTGGTCCGCATCCGAACGGGCGAGACTGGAGAAATTGCGATTTAGAGGTACACACAGAACAAAAGATCCCCCCACGGGCTTGAGGTGCACAGTTGGCGCATCCGGCATCGACACTAGTACTATCGAGAGGAACACAATCATGATTCATGGCAATGTTTGGCGATATCTGGCCCTGGCAGCACTATGCCTGTTGGCTGTTGGCGGCGTATCCATCGCTGGGGAGGAACCGGTGCCCGCAGCGGCGGTTGCGGCCGACTCGGCGCCCACCGAGGCAGCCCCGGCTCCCTCCGCCGGTCCGACGACCGCGGACCTCAAGGTAATGGCCGATACGGCTTGGGTGCTCGTCGCGGCGATGCTGGTCTTCTTCATGAACCTGGGCTTTGCCTGTGTCGAGTCCGGAATGTGCCGTGCGAAGAACTGCGTCAACATTCTGTCGAAGAACTTCATCGTATTTGCTGTCAGTTCGATTGCTTTCTGGCTGGCGGGTTGGGGACTGATGTTTGGCGGCGGAAGCAGTCTGATCGGCCTGGAGGGGATCTGGATGGTGAGCGGGGCCGATAACAGCCCCGCCGCCCTCGATGCCTATGAGGGGGTCTACGGCGCGCTGAGTTGGACCGGGGTTCCTCTCTGGGCGAAGTTCTTCTTCCAATTGGTCTTCTGTGGTACCGCGGCCACGATTGTGTCGGGAGCGGTTGCCGAACGGATCAAGTACCATTCGTTCATCCTCTTCAGCGCCATCATGGCGATTGCCATCTACCCGGTCGTCGGCCATTGGGTCTGGGGCGGCGGATGGCTGCAGGCAAACTTAGGGTTTCTCGATTTCGCCGGATCAACGCAAGTGCATTCGATCGGAGGTTGGGCGGCCCTGGCCGGAGTCCTGATCCTCGGGCCTCGAATCGGCAAGTACGGCCCCAAGGGAAAGGTCAACGCCATTCCCGGCCATAACCTCAGCCTGGCAACCATCGGCTGCTTTGTGCTCTGGTTTGGCTGGTTTGGCTTCAATCCCGGCAGCACCATGGCTGCCGATCCGGCGGCGATCTCGGAAATCCTCGTGACCACCAACGCGGCAGGCGCCGCGGCTACCCTCAGCGCCACCATCGTCGCCTGGTTGCTGCTTGGCAAGCCCGACCTGGGCATGACCCTCAACGGCTGCCTGGCAGGTCTTGTGGCCATCACCGCGCCCTGCGCGTTCGTCTCCGTGCCCGTTTCCATCGTCATTGGGCTGATCGCTGGTGCACTGGTCGTCTTCGGGGTCCTCTTCTTCGACCGCATCAGGGTCGATGATCCGGTGGGTGCCACCTCGGTGCATCTCCTGAACGGTGTGTTCGGCACCCTTTGTATCGGACTGTTCGCTACCCCCGACCGCCTCGCCCGCGCTGGCAA
This sequence comes from uncultured Planctomycetaceae bacterium, assembly GCA_964429355.1. Classification (GTDB taxonomy): domain Bacteria; phylum Planctomycetota; class Planctomycetia; order Pirellulales; family Thermoguttaceae; genus JAAYAY01. The sequence goes on from CAYSCH010000008.1 coordinate 27,288, forward strand.
CCCGGCTGCCACCGCCGGTCTGTTTTACGGCGGCGGCACAGATCAACTTGTCACCCAACTGATCGGCGTGGTCGCCTGTGCGGCCTACGTCCTGGTGGTCGCCTGCGTGGCATGGCTTATCCTCAAGTACACCGTCGGCATCCGAGTCTCGGCCGACGAGGAACGTGAGGGCCTCGACACGGGTGAACATGGGAACGACGCTTATCCCGGCTTCGTCAAGGCATCGTCACCCACTCTTTAGTGCCGACGAAACAACTGCCGTGTCGTAGGACAGGATTGCGCCCTGCGAAAAGCCGGTTACAGACCTGTCCTACGGCAGTTGTTCCCACTTCACTTCTCAGGAATTGCACTCCGTCCGCGATGCATTGGGAGGCTCCCTGGAATGCGCAGCCTCGACCTGACAATCCGACGGATCGCCGCCTCCGATGCAACGGTCTTGATCCGCGGAGAGCCTGGAACTGAAAAGGAACTGGTCGCCGCAGCCATCCACAGTTCCAGCCGGCGGTCGCGAGGGCCGCTGATGAAGCTCCATTGTGCTGCGGTCAGCGAGAGCCTTTTGGAGGGCAAGTTGTTCGGTTACGCGGATGGATCGCCTCCCCAAGCGGTGCATGGCCGCCCCGGATGTGTCCAGCAAGCAGAGGGAGGCACACTTTTCCTCGACGAAATTGGCGTCCTGCCCGTCTCGACTCAGGTGAAACTGCTGCGAGTCCTCCAAGAGAGCCAGTACGAGCCCTTGGGCGGTACCAATCTCGTCCATGCCGATGTACGCCTGGTCGCGTCCACGAGCCAGAATCTCGAGGCCGCCGCCGAGGAGGGACGTTTTCGGGAAGATCTGTACTACCGCATCAGTGTCATTCCCATTGACCTGCCGCCGCTGCGCGAGCGCAGAAGCGACATCCTGCCGCTGGTGGCCCACTTCATTGCCGAATACTCTCCCAAGCTGGGCAAACAAGTTGTCCTGATCAGCCCATCGGCAATCGATTTGCTCTGGGCGTACGGCTGGCCCGGCAACGTGCACGAACTGGAAAGCTGCATGGAACGCGCCGTTCTGCTCGCCGCCGACGGAGTCATCCGAGCCCAGGATCTGCCGTCCAGCCTCGGGGTGCCGGAGTCGGTCATGCCCGCCGAGGCGGCCTCCCTCGATCCGACGGTGACCCAGACCCAACGCGACATGATCACGGTCGCCCTCAAACAGGCCCGGGGGAATCTCAAGGCTGCGGCCGAACTATTGCTCATGACACCCCAGTCTCTGCGCCGCAGAATTAAGAACCTGGGCATCGACCCGAAGTCCGCCAGCGAATCGCCCAGAACGCCTACCGTGTGATCGCAGAGGAGTTCTCGCAGATTCTCGAATGCATCTCAGCCGATTGCGATCGGCCGGCGGTCGAGAAAGGACACTGTCAGCAGTGTCCCCAGACATACGATCCACTCCAGATAGACCACATGTCCAGTCACGCGGATGGGCGGATACAGGTACCAAAGGGCCATAACCACGAATCCGGCCGAAATCGTCCAGACGGCCGTGCTGCGGCGGCACAGGGCCGGGCGCAGGAACGTGAAAAGCACGACCACCGTGGGGCCGGTCATGAGGCTCAGCCCCTGCATCAGTGCCTCCAGGATCCCCCGGATCTGGAGGGCGAGAATCAGGGTGAGTGCGCCGATCATCAGCACCACGATCCGGCTCATGCGGAGTTCCGCCCTTTCGCTCAAGTTGCGCCGCACAAAACGGCCGACGATGTCGCGGGTAATCACCGTCGAGGAGCTGAGCAGCAGCCCGCAGGCCGTCGACACGTCGGCTGCCCACAGCGCGGCGAGCGTTACACCGGCCACAATCGGATGGAGGCTGCTCACCATTCGGGGCAGGGCAGCCGTCGCCTCCTCCATCTCCGGGAAGCTTGCCTTGGCAGCCACTCCCACCAGTGCGGCCATGAAACTGACCGGGAGAATCAGCAGGGCAGCCAGCAAGAACCCGTGACGAGCGGCGGATTCGCTTCTCGCGGCAAAACCGATCTGGATCGTTGCCTGGAAACTGATATTGCACGTGACCAGCACCAGGGTCGTCGTCGCGATCCAGCTCCAGCCGACACCTGCAACAGGTGCCAGATAGACTGCCCCCGCCGGAAGGCTTTCCGCGACCGACTCGATGCCTCCGGCGGCAGCCACGCTCAGTACCGCGGCCAATGCAATTCCCGTGTAGATGAGCAACACGTTCAGAATGTTGCTCAGGCTGGCACTCCACAACCCGCCGACGACGGTCATTGCTACAAAAACGACCGCGCTGAAGAGCATGCCTGAGGCGAGTGTGGTAAACACGTTCGGCAACAATTGATGCAGAATCGCCCCTCCGGCAATGTATTGAAGCGATGTGATCACAATCTGGACGAGAACTTGAACAACCACGCAGGCCAGGCGGCCCCAGCAATCAAAGAAGTCCTCGAACATCTGGGGAATAGTGACAACGTTCAGCGTCCGGTACTGCCGCGAGACGACCAGCCCGACCACCAGTGCCGAAGCCGACCAAGCGGCTCCATACCACCCCGCGGAAATCCCCTTTCCCAGGAAAGCTTGCTCGGCAACGCCAATCGTCGACGCTCCTCCGACGGCAAGTCCCGTCACCGTCACGGCAACCAGCGGGGCTGACAGATCTCTCCCGGCAAGAAAGAACCCTTCCTTGCCGCGTCGAAGCAGCCGGCTCGACCAGGCACTGATCACCAGCAGAAAGGCGACATAGCCGACAACAATTCCCAGCGCGATGGCCATAGAGGTTATCACAAAATGATGAGTTGCCCACGGGCAGCGATGTACACAATTGGTGATTCTGTTCGCGGCTCTTAAATCCTCGCCCGGGAGCGAAAATACGCACCCCTGTCAACTTGCCCATTCTACTTCGCAAACGGGTAAAGTGCCCGATACATATCGTAAGCCGATGCGAATCGGTCCTCCGGACGTCGGGCCAGCGATTTCCCGATAGCCGCCGCCAAGTCTGCGGGCAGATCCGGACGGATTTCCTCGATCGGCGTAGGAGCGGTCTCGGCCACCGTGGCTAGATGGTTGGTCGATCCTGAGAAATCGTGCGGGTATCGGCCGGCAAGGTAGAAGTAGAGGGTCGCCCCGGCCGAGTAGATGTCGGCCGCCGGCTTGGCGTAGCAGGGGTCGCTCGCTTGCTCGGGAGGCATGAACGGCACTGTTCCCCGTCTCTCGCCACGTCCGGTCAGCTCGCTGAAACCGGCGTCCTGAAAGTTCTTTGCCAGGCCGAAGTCGGCGACCTTCGTGCTCAGGCGATTGCCGGTTCTGGTCACGAGAATGTTTGACGGCTTGATATCTCGATGGACAACTCCGTGCTCGTGGGCGTAGCCCAAGGCATCGACGATCTGGCAAACGATTCCGCAATAGTAGCGAACGTGAGATTCCTCCGGCCTGGTTGCCAAATACTCCCGCAGGTTGGTCTCATCCACATACTCCATGGCCAGCACCATCCGCCCGCCCGACCATCGGATGCCGAGGAACTGAACGATCCGCTTGTGCTTCAACTGACTGAGCGTGCTCGCTTCCCGGAGGAAGAACTGGATGGCGCGATCATCCTGTTTGACGCCCGGCACGATCACCTTGAGCGCCACACGCTGGCCATTGCTCTTCTGGACCGCCTCGTAGACAACCCCCATACCGCCTTTTCCAACCTGCCGAACGATCTCGTATCCGGGGACGGACTCCAGTACGGCCGAGCCGGCCGGCAGCCGGTCCGGTGCGAGGAAGGAGGCCGTCGGTGCTTGTCCGGCGGCCCGACGGGACAGCTCTTCCTGGGCAGGAACCGAGAACCTGATCTCGGTGTCGCCGGCCTGAACGACGTCGCCCAGGCTCAGAAATCTCTCGCGCACACGGTCTCCGTTGACGAAAGTCCCGTTGCGACTCCCCAGGTCGGTCAGGTAGCAGTCGGGCGGGTTCACCTCCATCCGGCAGTGATAGGAACTGACCCGGGGATCCTCCGGCAGGCAGATCTGCGATTCGGCGGCACGTCCGACCAGAAGCGACGCGGGCCTGTCCAGGGTCAGGTTGCGGCCGGCCTGTGGGCCCGAGCGGATCTCAAAGGATACCTTGTTGGTACGACAGGGCCGGCTCGCATCCAGATCCATGAGCGCCCGCGTGATCTCCTGGGACCTCGCGGCGAAACGCCGCAGATACTCTTCGTGCGGCGGGGTATCACCGTATACTTGCCGGATTTGATACTCCCCAGCGATCAGATCGACGGGCAACGATTCCCGCGGTCCCAGTTCCGGGAACCGCCCCAGATATTCTTCCAGCAACGGTCTCTCCGAAAATACTGGCGCCGACCCTGCGCCCAGGGTCTGCGCCATCTTATCTCCAGGCTCTCGTGAAGAGCGAGCCGCTGCGCGCCGCCAACGATATTCCAGGTCGATCGGGACCAGTTCGAGAAGCAGGTTCCTCAGAGCATCCTTGCCGAACCCACTGACCCTGTTACCTATGAATTGCCGCATGTCGGGCCCTTCCCCGCGTTTCCAGCAGGATTCGAACTCCCTGCGCAACGCCTCAAGTGGTGCCGGCGGGACGTGAAGGGCCCTAGCAGGAGGTGTCGATTCGGGGTGGACATTCATGTCGGCGACTGGGCCTCCCAAGCCTGGCAAATCGCGGCAAGCCGCAGCTTGACGGTCCGCGGCGACAAATCTGCCAAGGCGGCATTTTCCTCGTTGGTGCAGCCCGCCTGGTTGTTGAAAGTGATGCGGCGATCCGGACTCGGTTCACCACCCAGCACTTGCGCAATTCCAGTCGACTATTTTGGTGGGGTATCGCCGTCGGAGAGATTGACATTTAGAGAATCCAAAATGATCATATCCGGCGGTTTTGTCAATTGTCAGAGGCCATTCCATCTGGCCGATTGGGGGAGAACTCATGGCATTGAGCACCAGGTGTCCGGATTGCGGGAAATCAGTGACGGTTCGTGAAGAGTCGGTAGGCAAGCGGGTCCGATGTCCGGCGTGCAGTTCGGTTTTCCAAGTCGATAGCGTTGACTTCCAGGACGCCGACACGGTTGGTGAGGCGGAAGAGGCCGCAATGACCGAGGCGGGGCCGGCAGGGGAATCTTGCCAGACCGAACCGGCCGGCACACTGGGGACGCTGGGACGCTTCGAGCTTCGCGAGGTGGTGGGCCGAGGCGGATTCGGCACGGTCTATCGGGCGTTGGATCCGGTGTTGTGCCGGGAGGTTGCGCTCAAGGTGCCTCGGTCCGCCCCGGGTGATGGCCAAGCGTCTCGCATCCTCCCCGAGGCCAAGGCCGCCGCCCGGCTGCGGCACCCCAACATTGTGGCTGTGTTCGACGCAGTTACCGACGGTGCTGCCGGCTACATCGCGTCGGAATACGTCCGAGGCGAGCCACTCTCGTCCGTGATTCACCGTCGCGAGGAGGCCGGGCTGTCGTCCGACTGTCGCGAGGCAGCTCAGTGGGTTCGCGATCTGGCCCGGGCCTTGCACTACGCCCACGGCGAAGGGATCATCCATCGCGACGTGAAGCCGCACAACGTGATGATGAGCGTGGTCGACGAGAAGCCCAATCGCCCGCAGTTGACCGACTTCGGGTTGGCTAGGCAGGTCGAGACCGACACGACCGTCACGAGTGAAAACACCCTTCTGGGCACGCCGGCTTACATGCCGCCCGAGCAGGCCCGGGGAGAGGTCGACAAGATCGGCCCTTGGAGCGACCAGTACAGTCTCGGCGTGGTTCTGTATCAGCTCCTGACGGGCCAGACTCCGTTTGAAGGCAGCACGCAGCAGGTGCTGATGGACGTGATCCAGACGCCGCCGCGGGCGCTGCGAGCCGTTCGCCCCGACGTTCCCCAGCCGCTGGAGGCGATTTGCCTCAAGGCCATCCGAAAGGATCCGGCCGATCGCTATGCCGACTGCCAGGAGATGGCCGACGACCTCGACCGCTTCCTGGACGATGAGCTCGTTCATGCCATGCGGCACACGATCGTCGGTCTGATAGCCCACTGGTCACGAAAACACCCGACCGTCGCGGGCTGGACGGCGGCTGCGGTACTGGCCTTGCTCCTGTTTACCGGCGCGACGGTCACGATCGGTTTGGGCTCCTGGTCGCAGGCCCGCCTGGCCACCCGCCGGGCCGCCGACGAAGCCGCCGCGGCCGAAACCAAGGCCCAGGAGGCCATTCAGAAACTTGAAAACGCGGCAGCCGCACGGGCCCAGGCGGAGAAAGAGGTTCAGGGCACCGATGGCCTGCGGGCGGAATCGGAAATGGCAACCTACGCCCGGCAGATCGACAAGACCCTGCGGGCATACCAGGACGACGACCTTCTCCTGGCCGACGAGCTCGTGGAGTCGACTCGCTGGGATCATCGCAAGTTCGAGTACAGCTATGCCCGGCGGTTGGCCACGGGCGGCGACCGAACACTCATCGGCCACACGGGCCCCGTCAACTGCCTGACCTACAGCCCAGACGGCGCACTCGTGGCCAGCGGGGGCGACGACGCCACGGTCCGCGTCTGGGATTCCACCAGTGGTGAGTGCCTCCACGTCTTCCGAGGGCATACCAAGTCGGTTGTTTCCGTGGCGTTCAGCCCTGACGGCAAGTCCATCGTCAGTGTGACCGACACTTGCGCACGACCAAGTGGGGGCCATCCGGCAGCCGCTCCCGCCGAAGTACCAGCACCGACGCCGGCTCCAGTACCTGCCCCAGCGCCGGCACCTGCACCGGCGCCCCCTGCCCCCAGGGCAGACCCTTCGGCCCGCAATGGTTCCTCGAAGCCATCTGAGACAGGTTCCGCATGGCCGCCGGTCCGTCTGGCGTCGTTCCAGCAGCCGGACAGCCCGACGACCGAGATCAAGGTCTGGCAGGCGAGGACCGGTGTGGAAGCCGCGGCGATCCAGAACCCGCAAGCATGCCGTGCGGTATTCCATGCATGGGGAAAACATGCGATCACGCTGGACCGCGACGGTCACATACGTTCCTGGACCCTGGAAACCGGCCAGGCGTCAGGACTCGATCTGGATGCAAACCCGCACGATACGGATGCCGACGCAGCCCTTACGGCCGCGGTCTCCATCCTGACCCTCGCCGGGGATGGTCAACGGATGTTCAGCATGGCGGCAAATTCCCAACAGTCTTCGACCTCGGTGGCGACTCTTTGGAGCTTGCCGCTGAAACGCAAGGTCTGCCTGTTTGCAGGAAAGCCCGACAAGTACAGTGCCGCGGCTCTCAGTTCGACCGGTACGCGGTTGGCACTGGCCTCGGCGTCGTCGGAGTCGCAGATCGAACTTTGGGCGGTGCCGGCCGGCGTGGAATCGCCGAGCCTGGTAACGGACCCGCCGGAGAAACAACCGGCGGCTCAGGCGGGCGCGATCAAGTGCCCGCCCGGGCAGCTGAGCACCCTGGTCTTCAGCCCAGACGAGAAATTGCTGGCGTTTGCCGTTGTGGGCCGCCCAGCAAACGGTTGCGGTGAGAAGTCGACGCCATCCATTTCCATCCACTGCGCTTGGTCCGGTGCCGAACTCTGGCGATACAAGGGCCACGAAGGACGGATCTCCGAGCTCGCTTTCCGCCCCGACAGCCAGCAACTTGCCTCGGCCGGCCAGGACGGAACTGTGAAGCTCTGGGATGCAACAACCGGGCCGGAGAGCCGAACGCTTTTCGCGAGAACTGCCGAAAGTTGGGGGGCTACGACTTGCCTCGCCTTCAGCCCCGATAGCCGATACTTGGCAGTGACGGCAATGCTGACCCGCGCCGAAGAAGCCACGCCAGAGGCTGCCCCCGCTCCTGCGCCCACTCCTGCGCCTGCGCCGGTGCCAAGAGCAGGGCTGAACGTGCCGCGTGACACCTTGGCAGCGAGCAGTCCGATAAAGACCCCACTCATGCTGGCGAGCTTTGACCAACCGGCAGAAACTGAGATTCCGCCAGAACCGTGGCAGTCGCAGCACTCGCTGGAAGGCTCGCTGGTTGTTGTAGACGCCCGATCAGGCGAAAAATTCCAGGCCCTTGCGGGGCACGAGGGGCCCGTCTATTCCGCCGCCTTCCGCCCCGATGGCGAACAACTGGCCAGTGCGGGAGACGATGGGAAGGTTATCGTCTGGGACTGGAAGAACGGCAAGTCGTTGCAGACGATCGAGGCCCACGCCAGGCCGGTCCTGGCTGTGGCCTACAGCCCTGACGGCAAAATAATCGCCAGTGCAAGTTGCGAGGTTCTTTCGAGGCCCGAAGATGCCCCCGCAGCTGACCCGGTCCAAGAGGTTTCGCTCGCTCGCGGCGAAATCAAGCTCTGGGACCCCGAATCCAGCAAACTCCTCCGCACCCTTGAGGGCCACACCGACGAGATTCTCAGCATCGCCTTCAGTCCGGATGGCAAGCGGATCGCCAGCGCCAGTGCGGACCGCTCGGTAAAGGTCTGGAACGCTGAAACGGGCGACGAACTCCTGCAACTGGAGGACCCGCACGGCATCGCCATCCGCCTGGCCTTCGATCCGACCGACGGCAGTCGGATCGCCGCAGCGGTGAACAACCCCTGCTTTATTCAACAGCCGGGCGAAGTGCTTGTCTGGGATGGGGATAGCGGGGCACTCGTAAGACGGTTCGGCGGTCATAAGGGCTTTGTTACCAGTGTGGCTTTTAGTGCCGACGGCAAGCGGATCGCCAGTGGAGCAAGCTCCGCCATGGCTTCCCCGCCCCTCTGGGCTGAGGGTGTTATTCCGCAAAATGCGAAGACCGGCGTCTGCAAACCCGCCTGTTGCGCACCCGCGTGCGAGCCTGAGTGTTTGGCTGCGGGATGCTCCGCGCCCGCTGAGGTGATTGTCTGGCATGCGGCAACCGGCACAGAGATGCTCCGGCTTGAGGCGGATGATGCTTGCCGTTGGAAACCGGTCTACAAGTCGCTGGAGGTATTTGCTCAGTATACCGAGAACAACACTCCTCACAGCAGACCTTTCTTGTTCACAGTCACCAAGCAGGTCGCTGTGCCGCAGGTTCCGGTGGTCACCTCAGTCGCCATCAGTCCCGATGCCACGCTCATCGCCGCGGGCGGCCCAGACAGCGTGAGGATCTGGAACGCCTGGATCTGCCAGCCGGTCCATACGAAGAAGTGGCCGGCGAGCATGAAGGAAATCAACGTCCGGTTCGACGGGAAGATCCCGTCTTTGTGTGAGCCCCTATGCGCTTTCGAAGGAACTTCTGTCTTCCCACTTCAATCGCTCGCGTACAGTCCGCGAGGTGACTTGCTGGCTGTCGGCGGACTGGCCGGAAACTCCTGTGAATCAGGTAACCCGTCGATCGTCCGCATCTACGATGCCGTCACCGGGGTAGAAATCCTGAGCGTCCCCATACGAAGGCCTGCGATTTCCGATCTCAGTTTCAGCCACGACGGAGCGCGTCTGGCGTGTGTGTCCGGCCACCAGGCTCAAGATGGCTTCACGGGCACGCTCGAACTCTGGAACATCCCCGCCGGCACGCCAGCCTGGACGCCCCTCGGGCACGAGGCCACGGTAACGCGAGCCGCCTTCAGCCCGGACGGCACTCTCCTTGCCATCGGCGGCCGCGACCGAACGGTAACCCTGTGGAATTCCGCCGGCGGCGAGCAAGTCCGCCTGATCAAGGACCTCTCGGCTCCCGTATGCAGCTTGGCCTTCAGCCGTGACGGAAAGCTGCTAGCCGCAGGTACCGGCCAATTCGATCCACGGTCCGGTACCGTGATGCTCCCGGGCGATGTTACCGTCTGGGAGGTTGCGACCGGCAAACCCGTCAAGACTGTGCCCTCGCAGGGGGGCGGCTTCATCGATGTCGATTTCCATCCGGCGAAGCCAAACCTGTTAGTCTCGGTGCACTCACAGAATCTCGGTCCGCAAGCTCAAGGTTGGTGTCAGTTGTGGGACATCGAAACTGGCCAGATGGTCTACTCGGCCGTTTGCGGGCAGGGCGCGGTGAACTCCTTCGGTTTCCACACCAGCGGTCAGATCGGCGCCGCACTGGGACAGGATTTCGACCTGCCGCTCTGGGGTTCGGACCGGCAGACCAGACTTCTCGGCCTGACAGGCCATCGCGACACGGTGCTCTCTTTCGCCTGGAACCCCACGGCCGAGCAAGTGGCCACCGCGAGCACCGACGGGCGTGTCAAGATCTGGGACACGGCCACCGCGCTTCGTCGTGCCCCCGACTGCGGCTGCTGCCCCGCACTGGAGCAAGTACGTATTGCTCCGGCCAAGGATGGTGCAATTCGGTATAGATATCAGGTATCGAGGTTGGTGCCCGAGCAACTGGTCAAGACGGTGAGCTACACGGTTTCCAAAACTCTTGAAAACGGCGAAGTCGTTTGCGAGGAGAGGCAGAAAGATGTTCCCTATGTCGTTTGGAAACCGGTATTCCAAACCCGCGAGACATTGATCGCCGTTGAGACGGCAACGGTGTTCAGGATCGATGGCACTCGGGTTGCACCGGCCGAAATCGCATCACTCTTCAAACAGGAGCGGTCGGCCCGGGTGGCCTATCAGGATGATGTGCTCGATCCGCTGTGCCTCCGCCGCCTACCGCCGGAGAGTATTGTGCTGGTCGTTCCGGTGCCGCGAGCGGTGCGTCTTGAGCCGGCACCAGCTCCCCGTTCCCCAGCGACCTGTGCCCCCATGCCCCAACCACCGGGGTTCCCCCCCGCTCCACCTGCGCTGGTTCCCATGCCGGCGGCTCCCCCAAGCCCACAAAGGCTCGAGTCTGCCCCGGCGCCGCGAGCCTGACTCTGTGACAATCGATCTGGAATCGGCTATAAATGTCGTGTGCGGTGCCTGTATGACAAGCATTCGTTGGATGAAATGGACGACGAGGCCCCCAGCGCTCCGTTGACAGGACAAGGAGGCGTCCGCTGCATATGGATGGGCGCGTCGGTCGTATCTTGCGAGTTCGAAATACGCCAAGGAGCCAGAAAGCCATGTTCACGACACTAACAACCAGAGAACCAAATGCTGCCGTGGGGCAGGTGGGCAGCCTGTCTGGACAGGATGCAGTCCTGTCCCACAACCCCACAGTCAGTTGTGGAGCGGCGCTGAGACGTATTCTTCTGGTGATCCTGCTGGCGTTCCAGATCGCCTCGATCGCGCCGATCGCCGGGGCTGCCCCTCCAAATGTGCTGGTGATCCTCGCCGACGACCTGGGCCATTCCGATCTTGGCTGCTACGGCGGCGAGATCGACACGCCCAACCTTGACGGCCTGGCTGCGGAAGGCCTGCGATTCACGCAGGGCTACAACACGGCCCGCTGTTGGCCAAGCCGCGGTACGATCCTTACCGGCTACTACGCGCAGGCCATCCGCCGCGATGCACTGCCGGGAGGAACAGGGGGTGGTGGAGGCGTTCGCCCTGCCTGGGCCCGCCTCCTGCCCGAAATGCTCGCCAAGGCCGGCTATCGCTCCTACCACTCCGGCAAATGGCACATCGACGGCGAACCGCTCAAGCAGGGATTCGACCGGTCTCTCGACATAACGGGCAAGGGGCAGAGCAATTACTTTGACTCCAACGGCGTCACCGAGGAGGGCAAACCGGTCGGGACCGTGGAGAACTTCTACTCCACCTCGGCTGTCGGTGACCACGCGGTGAAGTGCCTCCGAGACCACGCCGCCGCCCACGCCGACAAGCCATTTTTCCACTACGTCGCCTTCACCTCGCCCCATTTTCCGCTCCAAGCACCCCAGGACGTGATTGCCAAGTATCGCGAGCGCTACCAGGCCGGCTGGAACGCCGTCCAAAAGGCGCGCTTCGATCGAATCCATGGGATGGGCATTGTGACCACGGCGCTGGCGCCGATGGAGCCCCAGATCGGCCCCCCCTATCCGTTCCCGGATGCGATCCGGCAGCTTGGCCCGGGGGAGATCGACCGGCCTTTGCCATGGCAGGACCTCACGGAAGAACAGCGCCAGTTCCAGGCCACGAAAATGGCGATCCACGCGGCAATGATCGACTGCATGGATCGAGAGATCGGCCGGATCCTCGCCCAGCTCCGCGAGACGAAGGCCTTCGAGAACACCTTCGTTCTTTTCGCCAGCGACAACGGCGCAAGCGCCGAGATCATGGTTCGCGGCGAGGGGCACGACCCGCAGGCGCTGCCCGGCTCCCGGAAGACGTTTCTCTGCCTGGGGCCAGGCTGGTCGAGCTGTGCCAACACCCCTTTCCGCCGCCACAAGACCTGGGTCCATGAAGGAGGCATCGCCACCCCCTGGATCGTCCATTGGCCGGCGGGCATCAAGGCCCAGGGCGAACTGCGCCAACAACTGGTGCACCTGGTCGACGTCACCCCGACCGTGCTGGAACTCGCGGGTGTCACCCCTCCCAAGGAGCACGACGGCAAACCGGTGCCGCCCATGCAGGGGCAGAGCTTCGTGCCTGCCCTGTCCGATACGGAGGCCACGGTGCACGAGACTCTCTGGTGGTGCCACGAAGGAAACCGCGCCCTCCGTGCCGGCCCCTGGAAACTCGTCGCCGCAAAGAACACCCCCTGGGAACTCTACAACCTCGCCACCGACCGCTGCGAGACCAACAACCTCGCTGCCAGTGAGCCTGCTCGCGTGACCGAGTTGGAGGCCGCCTGGAACCAGATCGCCGACCAGTGCCGCACCCTCGCCGCCTCCGACGGCCAGGAGAACGCCGCCGGCGACCGCGCCAAAAAGCGAGAACGGAAGGCGAAGACCCCTGCGACTTCCCAGAAGTAACGAAAATGCCCGCGATGGATGGGCACGTTCTTCCCACGCCACTGTTGCCCGCCACAACCTGCAGTCCCCGAAGAGGAATCCTGCCATGCGCCGAATCGTTTGCCGGCTGGCCGTCGTTTGCGCCGTTCTCGGAGTGCCCCTGTCCACAATCGCCCGCGATCTGTACGTCGCCCAAGATGGCAACGACGCCAATCCGGGAACCAAGGACAAGCCGCTGGCAAGCATTCCCAAGGCGGTCGAGGCGATGCGAGGGGCCGGTCCCGGCACGATCTGGATCGGGCCCGGGGAATACTACCTTGAGAAGGGCTTGGCGTTCGGTGCCGAGCATGCGGGCACCGCCGAGCAGCCGCTCGTTCTGCAGGGAACCGAGCCGGGCAAAGCCCGCCTCACCGGTGCCCGTGCTGTCAGCAATCTTCGCCCGCTCACGGCCGACGAGGCGCAGCCGCTCCTGGAGCCGGAAGCGAGACAGCATGTCGTCATTGCCGACCTGAAGGAACAGGGCTTCCCGCCGCTGGCGCCGATGCCCGACAAGCACCGCGATCACGGCCAGGAAGAACTTGTCTTCGGCGACCGGCCCATGCAGTCCGCCCGTTGGCCCAACGAAGGCTTTGCCGAGTTCGACAAGGTGATCGATTCCGGCGCTTCAGGTGTCACGCACTGGGTCTCGCGCACCGTCTATCGCCCTGGCTCATTCCAGTTTCCCGGCGACCGGGCCAAATCGTGGGACTTCAGCCGCGGTGTCTGGCTCCACGGCTTCTGGTGCTACGAGTGGAGCGACGAGGTCTTGAAGGCCGCCTCCTACGACCCGGCCAGCGGCGAACTGCGGCTGGCAGCGAAACACGCGTACGGCGTCGGCTCACCCTGGCGCAAAGACTCGAAACATCCCTTCTACGCCCTCCACGTGCTGGAGGAACTCGACCAGCCCGGTGAATACTATCTCGATCGGCCAAACAACCGCCTCTACTTCTGGCCCCCCGCGGATCCAGCACAGACCCCGCTGCGGTTGACCCTCTGCCGACAGCCACTGGTTCGCGCCGACGGTTCGGCCCACCTGACGATCCGCGACCTGACGATCGAAAACGGCTGCGACGCCGGACTCGTGATGAGCGGATGCCAGCATTGCCGCGTGGAGAATTGCCTGGTCCGCAACATGGGCCGAAGCGGGATCTCTCTGAGCGGCTCCCACGTGGCGGCCGTCGGCTGCGAGGTCACGGACGTCGGATCGTCCGGCATCAGCATTCACGGCGGCGACCGCAAGACCTTGACCCCCGGCCAGTGCTCGATCGAGAAATGCCATGTCCACCACGTGGGCCGCCTGAACTGGGAGGGAGGACGCTGCGCGATTCTGGGCGGCTGCGGAAACCGCCTGGCCAACAATCTCTTCCATCACGGCCCGACCGGCGCTGTTGCCTACGGGGGCAACGATCATGTGCTGGAACTGAACGAAGCCCACAGCATGTGTATCCACTATGCCGATGTCGGCGTGTTCTACACGGGCCGCGACTGGGCAAGCCAGGGGAATCTCGTGCGATGGAACTTCATCCACGATGTGGCGGTCAAGGGAGGCAGCGGCGCCCAGGCGATCTATCTCGATGATTGCGACAGCGGCGAAACGGTCGTGGGCAACATTGTCTATCGCTGCGGCAACCGGGGCGTGCTCCTCGGCGGCGGGCGTGACAACTCCTTCCGCGGCAACATCTTCATCGACCAGCCGATCGGCTTCCATGTCGACGCCCGCGGTCCCCGCGGCATCGTCTTCGACCGCCCCGACTCCTGGAACCTCCTGGCCAAGTGCCAGGAACTCGACTACCTGTCGCCGCTCTGGAAGGATCGCTATCCGCGGCTGGCGAAGACCATGGACGACAATCCGCTCCAGCCCCTGGGCAACTCGATGCTCGACAACATCCTCATCGGCTGCGAGAAACCCTTCGATCTGAAGAAGGAGGTCGATCCGAACTGGGTCCAACGGGTAAACAACGTGGAGTGGCCGTTGTCAGAGTATCCCGATCTGTTCGAAGGCGGGCCTCCCGCCCGGCTGAATCTCGCAAAGCTCCCTGCCGTCTGGCAGAAGGTGGCCGGTTTCGAGCCGATCCCGATCGAGAAGATCGGCCCCCGCCCCGCTCCGTAACATCCAGAGCTATTGACAGGCGAGAGAAACCGCCCCCGGCATCTGTTGTCTGTTGTACGAAATTGGAAATCGACGCATGAGAACCACAGCGTCTCTTGTCATGTTGGCCGTGACCCTGGGAATGTCCTTTTCGTCTGTGGCCAGTGCGGCCGACCATCCGATGATTGACAACACACACGATCGGGTGCAGACGACTCTCGACCCGGGCCTGAAACGGATCGGAACGCTCAAGCCCCGTGGGGCCAGGGAGGTGGGACGTTCGCAGTTGACGATCGGCTGCGAGATGCTGGATCGCGATTACGGGGATTTTGAGCAGTTCAAGGCCTATATCGAACCGCTGGGTATCAAACGCGTCCGCCTGCAGGCCGGCTGGGCCAAGACGGAAAAGGTCCAGGGCGTGTATGATTTCGCCTGGCTGGACCGACAGGGCGACTATCTGCGTGAGCAGGGGATGGATGTGCTGATCGAAACATCCTATGGGAACCCAATCTATCCGGGTGGGGGCGGAGCATCGCTGAGTGATGGGCTGCCCCGCGGCGACACGGCCCTGGCCGCGTGGGACGCATGGATCGCGGCCCTGGCCGGCCACTACAAAGGGCGGGTGCAGGACTGGTCCACCTGGAACGAGCCGAGCAATTCCAAGGCGAATACGCCGGAAATCACGGCCGACAACAACATCCGCACCGCGGAGATCATCAAGAGTATCATTCCCGACGCGCGGATCGCCGGCCTGGTGATCGGCTCGCCCAACGTCCGCTTTGCCGAGCCCTACATGAAGGTCATCAGCGACCGGGGCAAGACCGAGCTCTTCCACTGGATGATCTATCACGATTACTCACTCAATCCCGACGACGTTTATCCGCGAGTCGATGAGTTCACGATCATGGTACACCGCTACGCCCCCACCATGAAGATCTGGCAGGGGGAATCGGGCGCCACCTCCAGCCCGCACTACTCGGCCCCCATCTCGTCGCAGACCTGGAACAGCGAGCTGACCCAGTGCAAGTGGAATGCGCGGCGGATGATCGGCGACCTCGGCCACGGCATCGATTCGCTGGTGTTCACCTTCTATGATCCCGCCTACGACCAGCCGCAGCGCTACACAAAATTCATCGACCCGCTCTGGATCCGCACCCGCGAAGATCGTTTTATGAAGCGGATGGGGCTGGTCAAGTGCAACGAGGACGGCAAGGTGCTGAAGGTCAAGCCGGCCTACTACACCGTTCAGAACGTGGCAAGCGTGCTGGACAGCTCGGTCGAATCCGTCGCCGGGTTCCAGTGCAATCTGGAGTGCGAAACGAAGGCCGCGGCCTACCTGTTCAAGAAGAAGGAGGGCAGCCAGTACCTGCTGGCTGTCTGGGACTCATCGAGCCATCCCGACAACGCCAACGCGACAACGCCGGCGCAGATCGCCCTCCCAGGAGTAACGTTTACGGAGCCCGTGTGGGTGGACGTGGTCACTGGTGGGATCTACGAATTGCCCGAGGACCGTGTTGTGACTGAGGAGGGCCGGACCGTGCTCAAGGCCATTCCCATCTACGACGCGCCCGCCCTGGTCACTGACAGAAGCGTCGTGATCCCAGCGGCGAAGTGAAGCTGGGCATGGGAGGTTCGCTTGTTCCAGCAGGACGAAGCGACTGCGATACGACTGCGTGAAACGGCCATTGTCGCCAGTCGCGGCCGGGCTCAATGTGCAGGGGTTGAGGCCGGTTGGCAGACGCAGTAGACTCTGGCGGACGTGCGGATGAGCAACCGGCCTGGCGCGATGGCGGGTGTCGCCATGCACATGTCGTCGTCGGCGAGCTGGTTGGTATGGAGCAGTTCGAACTTGTCGCCCGCGCGCAGCACAAAGGTCACGCCATCTTCGTTCAGACAGAAGACTTTTCCGTCATAGAACCAGGGTGAGGCGGTGAAATGGCGTCCCTCGGGCAGGCGCTCTTGTTCAAACAGGGGCTCGCCGGTGAGTGAGCGAAAGCAGCTCACCAGGCCGCGGTCGTAAAGTACGTACAGACGTCCGTCGTGGACCAGCGTTGTCGGGTTGTAGGGGGCGGCCGCCGGCTGATACCAGGCGATAAACTGGTTGCTGGTCTGTTCGGGTTCCAGGCTGATGTCACCGGCCGCGCCGGGCCGAATCGCGTAGAGGGGGCGATGGCGATCGTTCACATAACCCGAACTCACGTACAGCAAGCCACTGTCGGCGTACGGCGTAGCGATGGTGATCTTCGACATGCCCGTGAACCACCAAAGCAAGTTTCCATCCAGGTCGTAGGAGCGGACCTTGTCGGTACCCGGAGTGACGATTTCCGTGCGACGATCATTCTGCCAGATAGAGGGTGTGGACCAGTTGCTCTTCTCGTCGCGATCGACTCGCCACACCTCTTTGCCGGTACGCTTGTCGAGACACAACAGATAGGACTCTTCGTCGTTATCGTCGACGATATAGAGATGGTCACCATGGAGCACCGGCGACGCGGCGGTGCCCCAGCCATTGCGAGTGGCGTGCGGTTCAAACGGTTTTGACCACACGGGGTTGCCTTCCAGATCGAGGCAGTACAGACCCTGGTTACCAAAGTAAGCGTAGACCCGCTCACCATCGGTGACGGGCGTCTCCGAGGCAAAGCTGTTTTTCAGGTGGATCGCGCTTTTCGGCGTGCCCCGATGAACGGTTTGCTCCCAGAGTATTGTGCCGGATGAAATGTCGAGACAGAACACCCGGTACTCTTGCTCCACTTCTCGCGGCTCCGGACGGTTGCCGCCGAAATACAGGCCCTTCTTGGGCGATTCCAGTTCCCTGAGGTTCACCGCACTGGTCAGGAATACCCGACTACCCCACACGATCGGCGACGACCAGGCCCGTCCCGGGAGGTCAGTCTTCCAGGCGATGTTTTCAGTGGCGGACCAGCGGTCGGGCAGATTCGCTCCGCTCGCCACGCCCCGGGCCTCTGGCCCGCGAAACTGCGGCCAGTGCTCTTGCGTCTGGCCAGGCAGCTCGATCTGCCAGCACAACAGAGCGGCAAACATAGTGAGGGGAGACACGATCGCTGCTGAGAGTCTGGTCTTTGTCATGAATTCTCTGTTGCTGGTCAGAAGAGGACATTCCGCCATGCTTGAATCCCGATTAAGATTACGGTAAGACACTTGGAGTGATGGCGCGGCCGGATCGCCGCGAGGGTTCATTTTGCTGTGGTCGGCTGTGTCGCGTCAAGCAACCGATTGTCTCGAGGCGTGTTTTTTGGCTTGGCGCAAGACCTCTCACGTGACCTGGCTGACTGGGACGCGGGGTCGCGCGAGGTGGGAACTCGGCCCCCCACGTTACCCCCAGCGATATCCTGCCGGGCCGGCCGGCACGTCGCCGATGCCAGGCCGTCATGTCCAGTTGCTGGTTATTGCGATGATCTCCGAAGCTCGGACGCGTAAGGTGTTTGTTTCCGCGCTAATGGCTTGCCTGCCGTTCATCGCTGGCGCAGAGGGTCCGTCCGAAAAGCCACCCGAGACGAAACAGCAGTCAATCGATGAGCTGCTCTTATTCTTCCCGTCGAAATTCCCCGCGGGAGATTGGTCGCCCAAGGATCTCCGATTCGAAGATGTCCAGTTCACGTCAGAAGACCAAACGCGTCTGCACGGCTGGTATTGCCCCACCGACAATCCGCGTGCGATCGTGCTACTGGCCCATGGCAACGCCGGACATGTCGCGTCACGTGCGCCCTGGCTGCGATACCTCCAAACCAAAGCCCAGGTTTCCGTGTTCATCTTCGATTATCGAGGGTACGGTCGCAGTGAGGGCACGCCCACCGTGGCGGGTGCCCTCCAGGATGCGACGGCCGCTCGCGCGAAGCTCTGCGAACTGGCATCTATCAAGGCTTCCGAAATGGTGCTGATGGGGGAATCGCTCGGCGGGGCCATCGTTGTTGAACTGGCCGCCGAGTCCGCTCCGCGGGGCCTGATCCTGCAGAGCACCTTCGCGTCGCTCCGGGATGTTGCCGATTTCCACTACCCACGGCTCTCCTGGCTGGTGCCGAAGGACAAACTCAACTCGGCCGCCCTGATCGCCGGTTACCAGGGGCCGCTCCTCCAGAGTCACGGTACCCGGGATCAAACCATTCCGTTCAGCTCGGGCTACAGACTGTTTCAGGCGGCGAACCAGCCCAAGATCCTGGTGAAGGTCGCCGATGCCGATCACAACAACTGGCTGACCGACGAGTACCTTGAACGGCTCGATTCATTCCTTCAGAATCTGCCGGCCGCCTCCAGATGACGGGTCTCTTCAGGTTGGCGAGGCCGGCGTGGACTGCATCTCAACGCACAGTCTCAACTCGCAGCAGGCAGAGCTTCCTGGCGGGCAGTTCAAATTTGACCTTCGTTCTCGGCCCGGTCGTGGTGAACTCTGTTGCCGGCGCCGCGACCCCTTGCCCATCCGCAAGGCGAATCTCCATCCGGTACCGCCCCGGTTGCAGCAGGAAGAACTCCGCCGACATGGCCCGCTTCTCCGATCCGAAATGAAACAACTCGGCCGTCAGGCCATCGCGGCCCGACTGCGTGACCAGCGCCGCGATCTCGCGAGGAGACGTGAGCCAGCGGACCGCGTTGAGGGGAAAGATGCCGAAGTCGCCGCGGTCGCCCGTGGCGGTCGCGTAGATCAAGCGCGGGTTGGGGTTCCGGTTGTTCTCCGGTTTCCGTTGGGCGAACATCATATCCTCGCCAAACATCCGCGGAAAGGCAAACACGCGGTCGGTGAAGCGGACCTCGCTGGTAAAACCTTCGAAGTTCACACGCATGGCCTCGGCGCTCTCCAGGAGTGCTTTGGTCAGAGATCGGCGCTGGGTGTCGGACTCGTCAATCGCCAGAGCCCGGTAGTCATGGCCGAGCAGTTCGTCGAACTCGTCGCTGCCGGTCAGCAGCCGGTACTTGGCCAGCGTCCCAGCAAGAGAGCTCATCTTGGCGGCGGCCCACATGGCTGAGCCGGGTTCGGGCGATTCCTGAGGGCGGGCCTTGAGCCACTCCAGTCGCAGGGTGGCCATGGAGCGGAGGGGCCGGAGATACTTCTCGTCGCCGGTCATGTGCCAGGTGAGCAGGAGCGTATCGGTCAACTTCGACATGGCGGCCGGCCACTCGTAGAGTTTCGGCTCGTTATGGTGCCGGGGATCCCACCAGTCTTCGCCGGGCCCTTTGCAGTCGCCATCCGGCCAATGGATGGCGGCCGGGATTACGCCGGCCGGCTTGCCGTGCTCGGCCCGGGCCGTGGCGTCGACCCACGTATCCATCCAGGCAGAGAGCAGGGTCCCCAGCCTTTCGTCACCGGTCCGCAGCCAGAGGAGCAAGGCCGGGGGAATCGCCACGGGATGGTAGGGCGTGTCGCAGGCCTTGATCGGATCGGGGTCGACCTGGTCGACGCTGAAGTAGGTACTCTTGAACTGTAATTGGCCCCGCTGATTGCGGCCCGTCCACAGCGTTTCCATCAACTCGGCCAATCGCCGGGCCCGCTGTTGCCAGTCCGGATCATCAGGGGCCAGGTGCATCATAGGCGTGATCGTGTCGGTGGTGGGTTCGGCCGTGTGCTCCACGTCGTAGGTCCGCCGCGTGTAGCCCCCCTGCATGTAGTCCTGGCTCAACAGGGCCTTGGAGAAGAAGGCCTGGGCCTCGGTGATCCTGGGATGTTCGAAGGCGATCATCACCGGCACCCAATGGCGCCACATTTCGCAGTCGTCGTCCCACGCGCCGCCGTACTGGCCGTCGTCGCGAAGACGATTGTCGATCCACCACTCGACCAGGTCGGTCAGCCGCTCCAGGTTCTCGCGTTGATAGATGGCCCACTGGGGTGCCCCATCCACGCCCGGATACTCCTTCGGGCTCGGAATCGGTTCGCCGAGGTACATGCGGGCGATGCGATTTTCGGGAAAGGCGGCCGCGGCCAGACGGAATTCTTTAACGGCCTTGTCGAGCAATCTGCGCCGCTCATCATGGTAGCCGATGATGTTGCCGTATTCGTTCGTCACCCAGAACAGCATCCGGCCGCGGTAGAAACTGGCCAGCGGTGCCAGGGGCGATCGTCTCTGGATGCCGAAGTCGTAGTCCGCCGTCTTGCTGACCTCTCGCTGGTACCAACTCCATAGCGATTTGTCGTGCTGCCAGCGATCGATGAAGGCCACCATCTTGCCCACATCGGACTTGAGCTCCTCATCGAGCCCCGGACGGGCCTGCAACTGTCCGAGGATATCGAGTCGGGCAGCGTCGTCCTCCACGTTGCCGGCCCGGAGGATGAGGGCCTGCACCTCGTCACTCTCCTCGGCGGCCGAGGCAAGCGGCACGGCAACCGGCAGGACCAGGAAGAAGAGGACGAGTCGCAGGCAGGAACCGCTGATGCGGACATGCACCGGCTGGCGGTGGAAGTGGAGAAGCATGTTCGGATTCCTTCTGGACAGGTAGACCAACGGAAATCGTCGCCCAGCATACGCAGAACTCTACCATCCGGTGGATCCGACACGCAACCGACGGGGAAATCCAGCCTCTTCGGGTTCCGGGAATCACTCGAGATCGGCCTGATCGTGCAGAGGCGCTCGGCCGCACGTCTGGAAAACGGCCCGGCGGGGTGGCAGAATGACTGTATCCACCAGAAACGACCCCCTTACCGAGACGACCACCATGCCCACCAGATTGCCTTCGATCCTTGTTGCCTTGCTCGGGGCATGCATCGCCGCACCGAGCCACGCCGAATTGCCCCCGGTCTTCAAGGCCGCAACCGATGGGAGGGCCGCCGAGGACGATACGGTTCAAGCCTTCGTTGCCCCGAAGGCCATCCTCTGGAAGTCGGACGATTCCGGGCAAACGATTGCCGACGAGGGCGCGCTCCTTGAGAAAGGTACGAGGCAACCGGCAACCGTCCGGGGCGGGCTGTGCACGCTCAAGAGCGTGGCTGGCAAGCCGGCGCCGGCCCTGCTCCTGGACTTCGGCGTCGAATTGCACGGCGGTCTGCAGCTTGTGATGGGCATGTCGCCCGGCAAGGACCCGGTCCGGTTTCGCGTCCGTCTGGGCGAGTCGGTCACGGAGGCCATGTCGGATAGCAGCGGCCAGACCACCGCTACCAACGACCACGCTATGCGCGACCTGGAAATCCAGGCTCCGTGGTTGGGAAGCGTGGAACTGGGCAACTCCGGCTTTCGCTTCGCGCGAATCGACATGGTCGACGCGGATCGCACCGTATTCCTCAAGGAGGTCAACGCGATTCTATCCTACCGCGACATTCCCTACCTCGGCTCTTTCAAGTGCAGTGACGAGCGGCTCAACCAGATCTGGGCTACCGGCGCCTACACGGTGCATCTCAACATGCAGCACTATCTCTGGGACGGAATCAAGCGCGACCGGCTGGTATGGATCGGCGATATGCACCCCGAGACGATGACGATCTGCTCGGTTTTCGGTCCCGACCCGGTCGTGCCCGCCAGTCTCGACTACGCTCGCGACACGTTTCCCCTGCCGGGTTGGATGAACGGCATCAGCTCCTATTCGATGTGGTGGGTGATCATTCACCACCAGTGGTATCAGAACTACGGCAACCTGGAATACCTCCAGGCTCAGAAGGCCTACCTGGTGCCGTTGCTCCAGCAGTTCATGGCCAAGATCAACGACCAGAACCAGGAGCAGCTCGACGGGCGGTTCCTCGACTGGCCCTCGTCGGAAAACGAGCCCGCCATCCATGCAGGCCTTCAGTCGCTGATGGTCATGACCATGGATGCCGGGGCCGAGATGTGCACGACCCTCGGCGAGCCGCAGGTGGCCGACCAGTGCCGGCAGACGGCCGTCCGGCTCCGACGCCACGTGCCGGACCCGAACGGATCGAAGCAAGCCGCCGCGCTCCTGGCTCTTTCGGGCCTGGCCCCCGCCGAGAAGATGAACACCGAGTATCTGGCCGTCGATGGTTCGCGGCGGATGTCAACGTTCTACGGCTACTACATCCTCGAAGCGATGGCCGCGGCGGGCAATCATCAGGGTGCGATCGACTGCATCCGCGAGTACTGGGGAGGCATGCTCGACCTGGGAGCGACGACCTTCTGGGAGGATTTTGACCTGGACTGGACTCAGAACGCCGGACGGATCGACGAGTTTACGCCCGAGGGCAAGAAGGACATCCATGCCGACTTCGGCAACTACTGCTACAAGGGGCTCCGCCACAGCCTGTGCCACGGCTGGGCGTCGGGGCCCACGTCGTGGATGAGCCGGCACGTGCTCGGGGTCTCAGTCGTCGAGGGGGGTAAGCGGGTCCGCATCGAACCCCACCTGGCCGACCTGGACTGGGCCGAGGGAACGTTCCCCACATCGGCCGGAGTCGTCAAGGTCCGGCACGAAAAGCAGGCCGACGGCACGGTGGCCACGAAGTACGAGGCCCCTGAAGGCATCCAGATCGAGGTCGGCAGGCCGTAGCTGTGTAGCGCCTTTCTAGGGCCGTGTCTCGGACTGAAGCGGCTTCAGTCCCCTTGAGCAAGGTGAGCAGGCCTCACCAATCGCCGCTGACGACCTCGCCCCCTTGCCGCGTTCCCAGGGCCCGCCACAGAGAGAGTTCGATCGTCTCGCTCACGGATCGGATGGACCCGTCCATGAGACAGGCATTGACCACCCCGGCGTGATAGCTGCGGGAGACAACGGCCGCGTAGGTAGGCTGGCTGGTGCTCTTGCCTTCCTGGATGGAGTTGAAGTCGATGTCGTAGGTTCGCCCATCGGAGTGGATGTAATTGAGACGGGTATTCGGCGTGAAGACGGTCGTGATCCCACTGTGATGGACCCGTCCGTCGCACCATTCCGTGTGGCCCGTGTTGTCGTTCGTCGCGGGGCCAAGTTTGAACTGGCCGCCGCTGGCAAGGCCGGTGATCTCCGTGGGAGATTTTGGCACCTCCGGGCCTGGATCCGAAGTGTTGCGGACGTAAGGCGTGAACGCCTTTACCTCAGCGGCGGCCAGTGTATTGCTCAGGCCGTCGCGGATGTCCGCCGGCCTTGTTCGGCTGTTGACATAGAACGCCCCGTCACCGCCCCGCCCGCTGGCCGGCTCGTGGACCAGCCAGGTGCCGAAATTGAACCCGTAGGTATGCGGATAGATGTAGGGGGCGCCGTCCTTGGTTCGCACCGTGTCGTTCGGATCGCTGGGGCAAACGTAGGTTGGGATCCTGAGTTGAGGGATGCCGCTGGCAAGCTGGGCATCCCAGGCGATGTCCAGGCGAACCTGGTCGTAGGCGCTGCCCTGTTCCAGGTAGGGGAGCAGCCGCCCGTGAATCGACCAGGAGCCGTTATTGCCTGCCAGCACGGTTCCCGGGCGAAGGCAGAAACTGGGAGGAAAGCTGCTGTTGGCGCTCAGGTAGTTGTGCAGGGCGAGCCCGATCTGCTTGAGGTTGTTTTTGCACGAGCTTCGGCGAGCCGCTTCCCGGGCTGCCTGCACCGCCGGCAGCAGGAGCGCGATCAGGATGCCGATGATGGCAATCACGACCAGCAGTTCGACCAAAGTGAATCCCCGTCGCCTCGGTGCCTGATGCATCCGCGTTTCCCGTCTGATAGTCATTCCGGATAGACCCGTCCGATGGATAGCCTGCAAACGGTGCGCCGGCCGGGGCGCGGGCGCGCCGATTTGTGCCGGGAGAGCGTAAAGCGACGTTCGGGCTGCCCTTGGCAGGCGGTTCAGGCTACAGTAGATGCTATTGGCTCGCTGCCGCCTGTGTGCCGGTGTCGATTTATTCGACAGGTGCGCCGATTTGTTCGACAGTCGCGTCCGGTTTCTCCTATGCGTTGTCCCATACGTCTCCAATTGATGCTCGCGACGCTTCTGGTTGCCACCACGGCGATCGTGCTGGCCTGCGCGGCGAGCGTTTACCTGGCCCTGTCGATTGCCGCCCGGAGCAAGGCCGAGGAGTTGAGCCGGATCGAAGGGCCGTTGGCGCAGGCAAACTATCCGCTGACGGAAAGCGTGTTGCGTCAGATGCGGGGGCTTTCGGGCGCAGAATTCGTGTTGCTCGATGCGGACCGGCGCGTCCATGTGGCGACGATCGAATTGAACGAAACGGACCGCAATGTTCTGAAGACCGAGCCGCCCCGGCGGCACTTCAATACCCTTGCGGAAGCCGCGGAGATACGACTCGGCGGACGTGAATACTTCGCTCACCTGGTACCCGCGGTTGGCGAGGCATCCAGTTCCGCGGGACAGCAGGTGGTCGTACTCTACGGCAAGGACCAATGGTGGTCCGTTGCCTGGCGGGTTGCCCTGCCGATTGTGGGAGCGGGCCTGGTGGCCATACTGCTGGCGGTCGGCCTGACGACCTTGATTGCCGGCTGGCTCGTACGTCCGATCGAAGCCTTGCGTGAGCAGTCGGAACGGATCGCCGCCGGGCAGTTCGAGCCGGTCGCTTTCTCACCGCGAAACGACGAGCTGGCCGACCTGGCGATCTCCATCAATCGCATGACAGAGCGGCTCAGGCAATATGAAGACGAGGTCCGCCAGAACGAGCAGCTCCGCACCCTGGATCGGCTCGGGGCGGGCATGGCCCACACGCTGCGAAACGCCGCCACCGGGGCCCGCCTGGCCATCGAACTGTTTCAGCGCAAGACACCGGATGCGGCTGCGTCGGAATCGCTCGGTACGGCCCTGCGCCAGCTCGAATTGATGGAGGCGTTCATCCAGAAGTTCCTGCAACTGGGACGCCGGACGTCGCAGACGTTTGTCACGCTCGACCTGGTCGAAGTGGTCGGCGGTGCGCTGCAACTGGTTCGCCCGGCTTTCGACCATGCCCACGTGCGGCTGGAGACTCGCTCGTCGCCGGAGCCGATCCTGCTGGAAGGCAACCCGGGAGCCTTGCGGGAACTTGTGCTCAACCTGCTCCTCAATGCCCTGGAGGCGACGGGTGGGACTCGCGGCTCAGACACGCGGGTAGTTCTCGAAACGGCGGTCTGCCAGGGCGGCATGGCCGAGATTCGCGTCAGCGATTCGGGCCCCGGTCCCGCTGCCGAGACCAGCCGGCGGCTGTTCGAGCCCTTTGTTTCCGAGAAACCGGAAGGAACGGGGCTCGGGCTGTACCTCTCGCGGCAGATCGCCGAAGCCCATGGCGGGTCGATCCGCTGGTTCCGCGAGGATAACCTGACGAAGTTTGTCGTTTCCCTTCCTCACCAATCCTTGAACCATCCCACGACGGAACCTCGATCATGACGCTCGTGTTGATTGTCGACGACGAGCCCAGCATTTGCTGGGGGTTGGCGGAGCTGGTGCGCGAGATGGGGCATGAAGCCCGAACGGCCTCGTCGGCCGAAGAGGGCCTGGAACTCGCCCGTCAGTCGCACCCGGATGCGATGGTATTGGATGTTCGCCTCCCCGGAATGGACGGCCTGGAGGCGATGGGCCATTTTCGCAAGGTTCTGGGCCCGGTGCCAATCATCGTGGTGACGGCCTACGGGGCCCTGTCGACGGCGGTAACGGCCGTGCGAAACGGCGCCTTCGACTACATCACCAAGCCCTTCGATCTGCGGACTGCGGAGCACACGATTGCCAGGGCGCTGGCAAGTTGCCGGACACCGGCGGAACGTCCGCCGGCGGGGGAACCGGTCGAGCACGGCGAGCTCGTGGGAACTTCGCCGGCCATGCAGGAGGTTTTCAAACGCATCGCCCTGGTTGCGGCGGCCGAGACGTGCGTTCATATTCGCGGCGAGAGCGGCACGGGCAAGGAACTGGCCGCCCGTGCAATCCACCGGCACAGCCGCCGTGCGGAAGGGCCGTTTGTGGCGGTGAACATCGCGTCGCTGAGCCCTTCGCTGGCCGAGAGCGAATTGTTCGGCCACATTCGAGGCGCATTCACCGGGGCCGAAGAGAACCGCACAGGCCTGCTCGCCCAGGCCGACGGCGGGATCATCTTTCTCGACGAAGTGGCCGACATCCCCATGCCGCTCCAGGTCAAACTGCTCCGCGCGCTGGAGCAGCGGGAGGTCCAGCCGGTGGGCTGCAATACGCCGATGCACTCCGATTTCCGGGTGATTTCGGCCACCCATCAGAATCTGCCGGAACTGGTGGCCCGGGGCGAGTTCCGCCACGACCTGTACTTCCGCCTGGTGGCCTTCGAGATCGAGATGCCGCCGCTGCGCGACCGGCGGGAGGACATCCGCACATTGGCCGAGCACTTCCTCACGCTGCTGGCTGCCATGTCGGGCACTTCCCCCCCGTGCCTTTCGCAAGAGGCACTCGGCGAACTGGAGCGAATGCCCTGGTACGGCAACGTTCGCGAGCTGCGCAATTCGATCGAACACGCCATGGTGCTGGCCCGGAGCGGCGCGATCATGCCCGAGCACCTCCCGCCCCCCGCTCCGGCCTCGATGACCGCCGCCGCCATCCAGAGCGACGCGCTGCCGGCCCTCATCCGCCAGTGGACCGAGAACCAGCTCGACGCGGAGGAACTCGACGACCTTTACGACCGCCTGCTCCGCCTGGTCGAACCACCCATGCTCAAGGCGGCCATGGCCCGCTTCCATGGCCAGTGCGCCACCGCCGCCCGCCGCCTCGGCCTTCACCGCACCACGCTCCGCAAGAAGTTGGAGCAGTATGGGATCGAGGAGCCGTGAGGTCGGGCTACTCCGATTTCAGCTTGTCTCTGAATACCTGCTTGAACTTCTCCAGCTTGGGCACGATCACCGCACGGCAGTAACCCTGGTTGGGATTGTCGCGAAAGTAGTTCTGGTGGTAGTCCTCGGCCTTGTAGAAGGCCTTGTAGGGAGTGATCTCCGTGACGATCGGGCGGGGAAAGGCGCCCGACTCGTTGAGCTTTTTCTTGTACTCCTCCGCCAGGGCTTTTTGCTTCTCGTTGTGGTAGAAGATGGCCGAACGGTACTGGGTACCCACGTCGGCCCCCTGGCGGTTGAGGGTCGTCGGGTCGTGGGTCTTCCAGAACACCTCGAGGAGTTCCTCGAAGGAGATCACGTCGGGCCGGTAGGTGATCTGGCAGACCTCGGCGTGGCCGGTGGTACCGGTGCACACATCCTGGTAGGTCGGATTCTCGACCGTGCCGCCGGAGAAACCCGACTGGACCGACTCCACTCCCTTGAGCTGCTGGAAGACGGCCTCCACGCACCAGTAGCAGCCCGCTCCGAAAGTCACGGTCTCCGTCGCTGGGGCGTCTGCGGGACTTGCCGAAGCGGTTTTCGGTTGCGGTTTGGCTGTCTGACTGTTGACCTGATTCACGGGCGAGTTCTCCACTTTGGGCTGGCTGCTGGATTGACTGCACGCGACGGTGGTCGCCAGTGCGAGACACAGGAGTCCTGTACTACTAACCTCAAAGATCGTGAAGTTTTTCACAAAGACTCGCGACCATCGGGAGCAGACCATCTCAGTTCGAGCGGTAGCTCGTATTGGTTGGCGGCCCTGCCGCCCTGTGCAACCAAACTTGATGTCACACATTTCTTCCATCATTCCAGTATTCCATCATGACTGTTCCAATCGGGGAGGCGTACGCCGGCCGCTCCTATTACCATTATCGCAGTCGGAACATCGTTGACCAGAAGCGATGAGATCCCTTGTCTTGACTGAGCCGCACCATCGGGCGAAGATAATGCCAACCTTTAAGAGCCGCTAACAAAACCACCGGCTGTGCACATCCATGCCCGTGGGAAACTCTTA
>CAYSCH010000009.1:0-14236 GCA_964429355.1 uncultured Planctomycetaceae bacterium
TGACGAGTGGTTCTTCAGAAAGAACTCCTTCTGTTAAGGTTTTCTGTCCCGGATGTCCCAGCCAGGAGCCTATAATTTAGACCACCGCCTGGTGGTAGGGTTACCCCACTCTACCGCCAACCCCTCTAGCCGGTCGCGTCCCACCCGCGACCGGCTATCTTTTTTTTTACTCCCTGAGTAGGATCGGGCATGAGGCTTGATCGCCTCAGTCGAGGCAGGGTTTCCAGATCTGCCACATATGGCAGGAAAACGTCGAAGAGACCCGGCTCTTGTACGGCTTCTCGAGATTCTCAGCCCAATCTATCGCCTCACTGTGCCATGCCAAGTTCTCTTCAGGAATTTGCCGGGGACCTGATGAAACAGGTCCCCCCGAGTGATCCCGAGTTCGCCACACGGGCAGTCCAGGGGCTGCTTGATTACGGGCGATCTGCCGGGGCGAGCGATTTGCATCTGCAGCCGGCCGAACAGCAAATCGAACTGTGCTATCGAATTGACGGCGTATTGCAGTCCGCTGGTTCCTTTCCACGATCGGTGGCGCAGAACGTGGTGGCAAGACTGAAGGTTCTCTCAGGACTGCTGACGTATCGAACGGACACGCCTCAGGAAGGGCGCATCGTCGACGCGGAGAACCGTGCGGAACTTCGGGTGAGCACTTTTCCGACCTTGTACGGCGAAAGGGCGGTCGTTCGGTTCTTCGCATCGGCGAGGCAATATCAATCGCTGGAGGATCTCGGCCTGACAGACGACGTACGCAGCCAGATCGAGCGACTGCTGGGTGAGACGTCGGGGGCGTTGCTGGTCACAGGTCCGGCGGGGAGCGGAAAGACGACGACGGTCTATGCGTGCCTTCGCCACCTGGTGGAAGTGTCGGTCGCCCGGCGATCGATCGTTTCGATTGAAGATCCGATTGAGGTGGCCGTTCCCGGCATCGCCCAGTCGCAGGTCAATCCGAGTGCGGATCTCGACCTGGCCAAAGGGTTGCGGTTTCTCATGCGGCAGGATCCCGAGGTCATCATGGTGGGTGAAATCCGCGATCGCCAGACGGCCGATTCGGCCATGCAGGCGTCGCTGACCGGGCATCTTCTCCTGAGCACATTTCACGCGGGGAGTGCTGCCGAGGCGATCAGCCGCCTGTCGGACATGGGAATCGAGCCTTACATGCTGCGAAGCGGCCTGTTGGGGATTCTTTCCCAGCGATTGGTACGGCGGCTCTGCCAATGTGCAACGGAAACGGACGATCCCGCCTTAATGCTTGGGCTCCCAGCTCGATCCGTGCGGGTGCCGGTGGGCTGCCCTCGGTGCGGCCGAACCGGCTATTCGGGCCGCACGGTACTTGCCGAGCTTCTGACGGTCGAGCGAAACGATTTGGGACGGGCTATCCTGTCGCGCTCTGATGCAGCAGCATTGGAGCAACTGGCCATAGAGTCCGGAATGGTCACCCGTTGGACGCGAGCGATCACGGCTCTGGAGGCGGGCCTGACCAGTCCGGCAGAAGTCCGACGCGTACTCGGCTTTCATACGCCGGTCACTCCAGGCGATGGTGGTAGACGATGAATCGCGTGATCGCCATCGGGGATATCCACGGCTGCCTGCCAGCCCTCGACGCCGTGCTGGCGGAGGCGAAGCCCGAACGCGGCGACCTGGTCGTCACGCTGGGCGACTATATCGATCGCGGGCCCGACAGTCGAGGCGTGATCGAGCGACTCCTCGCGCTTCGGCGTACGGTCGAACTGGCGCCGGTCCTGGGAAACCACGAAGAACTGCTGCTGACGATTCTCGACGGGCACCAATACATGCTCGGCGACTGGCTGGCTTTTGGCGGGTTGGCAACGCTTGATTCCTACAAGACGGAGAACCCGGCCGAGATTCCTGTGGAACACGTCGAGTTCCTGCGAAGCTGCGTTCCGGTTGTGGAGCTTTCGACAACCTTCTTCGTCCATGCGGGCTACCTTCCTCGGAAGCCACTGAGCAAACAACCGGCGGAGATCCTCCGGTGGGAACCCCTCCGGGAACGCCTGCCCAAGCCCCATCGCTCGGGGAAGACCTGCATTTGCGGCCATACGGCTCAGAAGTCGGGTGAGATTCTGAATGCCGGACACCTGATTTGCATCGACACCTGGGTCTATGGCGAAGGATGGCTGACGGCGCTGGATGTGTCCTCCGGGCGAATCTGGCAAGCCGATCAGCAGGGGCAGTTACGGACCAAGTAGGTCTGGCGGTTGCTGAACTGGCCAGAGTCTCGAGAGTCGTTGAACGGGCCAGACTCGGTCGACTACAACTGCCAAGCTCTGACGAATTCGGTTACGACGGCTCTGGCGAGTCCGGCTACCAGGATCGGCCAATTTCTGGCGAATTCGGATGCCGCGGCTGTGACAACGGACCGGCGCTCGGCTAAGATCGGGGTGATCTTCGGCCACCAGGCACCACTCCAGCCCGTCGGTCGGCAGAACAACTGCCCAAAAAGGTGTTTCTATGAGGAAACTGCTTCTTCTCTCGTTCAGAACCCTGCTCGTTTTCGCCGTCATCACCTCGCGGGTTCTCGCCGAGGATCAGCCGCAGTGGGGAGAGCGGTACACGCGGAACATGGTTTCCACGGAGACGGGGTTGCCGGATCGGTTTGACCCGAAAAGTGGGGAAAACGTGAAATGGTCGGCAGGACTTGGCTCGCAGTGTTGGGCCACACCTGTGGTTGCTGGCAGCAAATTGCTCCTCGGCACGAACAACGACGAGCGGCGTGACGAGCGGCATGAAGGAGATCGGGGCGTGATGATGTGCTTCAGCGAAGCGGACGGCCGTTTCGTCTGGCAACTCGTGGTTCCCAAGCTATCGGACGACGTCTTCTTCGACTGGCCACGGGCCGGGATCTGCTCGCCGCCGACGGTTGAAGGGGACCGTGTTTATGCCGTGACGAATCGCGACGAAGTCGTGTGCCTGGACCTCGACGGCATGGACGACGGGAATGACGGGCCCTATCGAGAAGAAGGCCGTCACGCGACACCGGCCGGCGAACCGCTGGTGGAAACGGGGCCGCTGGATGCCGACATCCTCTGGCTGCTGGACCTGCGTGAGGCGGCGGGGGTCAGACCTCACGATTCGTCACACAGTTCGATCCTTCTGGACGGCGCCCACCTCTACGTGAACACCAGCAACGGCCTGACCAGCAAGCACGACGGGGTCGACAAGCCCGAGGCGCCGAGCCTGGTCGTGGTCGACAAGGCGACGGGGCATCTGGTGGCCCGGGACGATGCGGGAATCGGCAACCGCATCTTCCACTGTACCTGGTCGTCGCCGGCACTCGGCACGATCGAGGGGCACCGACAGATCTATTTCTGTGGTGGCGACGGCGTGGTTTACGGCTTCGATGCCCTGGACCCGCAAAAACCGATGCCGGGGGGCGAAGTTGCTCTACTCAAACCCGTGTGGAGTTTCGACTGTGACCCCACGGCGCCGAAGGAGAACGTGCACCAGTACATCCGCAATCGCAAGGAGAGTCCGAGCAACATCAAGAGCATGCCTGTATTTCACGAGGGCCGGCTCTTCGTGACCTGCGGGGGCGATATATGGTGGGGCAAAGACGAGTCGTGGCTGCATTGCATCGACGGAAGCGGCGCAGGCGACGTGACGAAAACGAACCTCGTGTGGTCCTATCGGCTCGGGCAACACTGCTGTTCGACTCCGGCCGTTCACGAAGGCCTCGTCTATGTGGCCGACTGCGACGGCCAGGTGCATTGCGTGGACGCCGCGACGGGCGAGGCCTGCTGGGTTCACGATGCGGGCAAGGAAATCTGGGCCTCGACGCTTGTGGCCGATGGGAAGGTCTACATCGGCACTCGCCGCGGAGATTTCTGGATTCTCGCAACCGGGAGAGAAAAGCGGGTTCTGAGTTTCGTCGAGTTGGACTCGCCGGTCCACAGCACGGCGATTGCGGCCAACGGAACCGTGTACGTTGGCACCATGACCAGGCTTTACGCCCTGCAGCAGGGGGCACGCAGCAAAGGAACCAAGGAATGAAACGGCTACTTCTTGCAACCTGTGTTCTGGCATGCTTTGGCGTGAGACCTTTGCAGTCAATCGCCGCCGAGGCCCCGGATATAACGTCAAGCCCCCTTCGCCATTACACGTTTGACGCGATTTCGGCTGAATCGCCGGTCGCGCCGAGTTCCGGGAGCGAGGAAGAACCGCTCAGCTATGGCGGGAGCGATTCGCTGGCGATCGTGCCAGGACGATCGGCCGATCGGAAAGCGGTGCGAATCGACAACGGAGCCTTCCAGGGGAAATCGTTCACCCCGACCGATCGCGGATGCACCGTGGAGATCTGGTTTCGCAAGAATGGCCAGGGCGCCCAACTCGGGAACGGGCGGACCAATGGCATGATCTTCAGTCTGGGAAACGGGTACTGGGAGGGAATGCGCCTGTCGACCTCGTATCCGGAACAACGGCTCAACTTCGAGATCGGGCGGCCACAGCCTTCCAGTTCGATTTCGACCCAAATGAGCCTCCCCGTGCCGGACGGCGTCTGGCATCACGTGGCCGTGACTTGGGACCGTGCCGAGATGACCATTTACTGGAATGGGCTCCTGGCTGCGGTCGGCGAGTACCGGGGAGAGTGGACCGCTACACCCTCGCTGCGGATCGGGTTTGCTGATTCGGGGATTGGCTCGCTGAAGATGGATGTCGACGAAGTGGCCATTTACAGCGAGGTCCTGTCGCCAGAGACGATTGTCGAGCACGCGATTGACGGCGAGGCCATCTCGGGCGCGGCCAAGGTCTTGTTTGCCCAGGCAGGCCAGTCGATCCGGCAGAACGACTGGCCTGCAGCCGAAGCATGTTATCGAGCACTCGCCGAAAACTCCGGTCTCGATGCGAAGTGTCGCGGCGTAGCAACGATGGGCGTGGCCCACGCTCTGTGGCGTCAGAATCGGGGGACGGAATCGGCAGCGTTATGCGCAAAACTGTACGATTCGCCAGAAGCCCCCGAGAACCTTCGTGAAGCGGCCTTGCGCCTGTGTTTTGCGGAGGAGCATGGAATTGTTCGTGCGGCGATTTCCGTGCCGGTTTATCGTCGGCTGCTGGAACTGGCGGACACGACTGCGCGCCAACGGGCAATGATGCGGTTGGCCCTGGCAGAACGATTGCTCGCCGATGGGAACAGTACCGAGGCCATCCGTGAGTACACGGCCGCGATCGATGAGGGCTCCCTGACGGATTTGGAGACTTGGAATACGCGGCTGCAAATGGCCCACGGGTGGCTATCCGCCCGTCAGTACGACAAGGCGAGAGAGGCCTACAATCGACTTGCCACGACCAACGCCGCCCCACGGGAAGCGCGCAGCCTGGCGTCCTTGTGCATGGGGCACTGCTACGAGCGACAAGGAGATCTGGTCCAGGCGGCCGTGGCGTTCGATGCGGCATCACGTGACGCGATCGTTCTGCCTCACCATCGGGTTGAGGCGCTGGAGCGGAGTGCCGAGATGCGCCGCCTTGCAGCCGGGATGCCGCGACGAGACCCGGCTGCGAGCCGCACCAGAGTGGCCGAGATGCCGGCACCGGGAGCCACCTATTACGTGGCTGCCGACGGTGCCGATTCCAATGCCGGGACGGAATCGGCACCATTCGCCACGCTGGCACGTGCGCGAGATGCCGTGGCCGAGCGAAAACAGTCGCAGGGGCTGCCGGCGGGCGGTATCGCGGTGTTGGTGCGCGGTGGATCCTACCGGATGGAGGAGAGCTTCTTGCTGACGCAAGAGGATGGTGGGACCACCGGCAGGCCGATCATGTACCAGGCCTACAAGAACGAAAAGCCCGTATTCAGCGGTGGCGTGCAGCTTACCGGCTTTGCCGCCGCCGAGGATGAGAAGATCAAGCGGCGTTTGCCGGAGGCGGCCCGGAGCCAAGTGGTCGTGGTCGATCTGAAAGGCCAGGGCATCGACGACGTCGGCAAGATCCTCCCCCGTGGCTATGGCGAGGTCGGGTATCCGGCCAATCCGTGGGTCGATCTCTACGTGGACGGCCAGGCCATGGATCTGGCAAGGTGGCCCAACGAGGGATTCGTGAAAACGGGGCCCGTGCACTCAGGCAAGATGGGAAGCGACGAGGCAGCCAGGCCGGGTGTGTTCGAGTTTGCCGAAGATCGCCCCGGCCAGTGGGAAACGACGGAGGATGTGTGGGCCTTTGGCTATTGGGGCTATCTCTGGGCTGGTCGGAGCGTGCCAATTTCGTCGATCGATCGGACGTCGAAGCGGATCTCGGTCGGATCGGCGGCCTCGTACGGCTACAGGGAGGGCATGCCCTACTTCGTGTTCAATGTTCCGGAAGAGCTGGATAAGCCGGGCGAGTGGTATCTGGATCGGTCCTCGGGCAGACTCTACCTGTTCCCGCCGAAGCCGCTGGGGGATGCGACAGTCGAGTTCCCGATTCTGGCGGAGCCGTTTGTGGTGATCCGCGGCGCCGAGCATGTCACCCTGCGAGGGCTCAGCTTCGAGTTGGGACGTGCCGAGGGGGCGGTGATTGAGGAGGGGAAGAACAACCTGCTGGCAGGCTGCACTTTCCGCAAGCTCGGAACCAGTGGGGTGATCGTGAACGGTGGAACCGGCCATGGTGTGCTCGGCTGCGATATTCATACGCTTGGCGCCGGTGGAGTGCGGATGGCGGGGGGCGACCGAAAGACCCTTTCCCCGGGAGCGCACTTCGTCGAGAACTGTCACATCCACAACTTCACGCGGATCGACCGAGTTTATGCCCCGGCTGTGCACATGGACGGCGTGGGAAACCGCATCGCCCACAACCTGTTTCATGATTCTCCCCACCACGCGATGCGGGTCGAAGGCTACGAGCACGCGATCGAGTGGAACGAAATTCACAGCGTCGTCTACGAATCGGACGACCAGGCGGGAATCGACATCTACGGCAACCCGGCCTATCGCGGGAACGTGATTCGCTACAACTACTGGCATCACATCGGCAGCGGCCACGACGTGGCGGGCCAGGCGGGAATCCGGCTAGACGATTTCATCAGCGCCGTGCTCATTTACGGCAATGTCTTTTACCGGTGCGCCGGGGGGCAATTTGGTGCCGTTCAGATCCACGGGGGCAAGGACAACGTGGTCGACAACAACCTGTTCGTCGGCTGCAAGTACGCCGTCAGCTTTTCTGCCTGGGGCGAGAAGAGATGGAACGAGCGACTTGCGGACGAGTCAACCCAGCGGATCGTCCAGGCGGGCGGAGTCGATATCACCGCGCCACCCCACAGCACACGCTATCCGGATCTGGCCAACCTCCAGGACAATGCGGACCGCAACTTCATTTGGCGGAGCTTGGTAGTGGATTGCGGCCAGTTCATCGCCCGCGATCGGGGTGTTAATGAGCTGGTAGACAATCATGTGTCTTCGCATTCTCCAGAATTTGCCGATATAACAGGCCATGACTTCTGCCTGGACGAGAAGTCCGCGATCTTCGATCGTTTCGGGTTTCGGCCGATTCCGGTGGAAGAGATCGGGCTGTACGAAGATGAGAATCGAGCCTCCTGGCCGGTGGAGGACGAGATTACTCCGCATTACGTGGAGGAATAATACTTGGCATGATTCCTGTCAGAATCACCAGCGGCGATATGTGCGGGGCAACCACCGCTTCCATCGCGCCGCTCTGAGCGTGCCCGTCCAGTCACCCGGGTCAGGCGTCGCGCAGTAATTCCCCCAGAATCTTTGGGGAACGGCCGAAAACACTCTGGAACTCGCCGAAGGTAGGCCGAAGCCGCGTCTCCAGCTTCTTCTCGTGATGGAGGGCGATATCGGCCAGGCGGTGCTCGAGAAACGGGTTGGCAAACCGTTCAAGAACGATTCGGGCGAACGAATCTCCCTCCTTCACTCGATCGGCAATCGTGGGAACAATTTCTTCAAACAGAAGACTTTCGAGCCATGGCCGGATCCTTTCATCCGTGACCGCTTGGCGAACGGTCTCGATCCCCAAAGGCAGGGCCTTGGCGACCAAGGCCGTGTGGGCCCCGTTGAGGATCCGTACTTTGCGCAAATGGTAGGGCTGGAGCTGACCGACCTGCTCGATCGCCGTGTGGGCGGCCAGTGGCAGGCCAGACACATCGCCTTGGATAACCCACGAGGCAAACGGTTCTGCGACCGCGAAGAGCGGGTCGTCTTTGGCGGTCGGGTCACCGGCGGGCGGAGCGGCCACGATCCGGTCGACGAGCGTGTTGTGCCACGAGCACCCGTCACGAACCCAGTCGACCAGGTCCGCCTGAAGTTGCCAGCGGGCGGCCTGCTCCAGGACGAGTTGGCGCAGCCGATCGGCATTCTGCTCGATCAGCTCGCAGGGGAGGATCGTGACACCTGGCAAGTTGGCCTGGTAACGGGCGGCAAGGAGGGCAAGCAGCTTTGCGGGATAGGAGGCGGGGGGCCTAGCGGGGGCAGCGTCCTGGGAGGCTAGGCAGAGTCCCGCTTCGGTCGTGTTCGATACGAACAGGCAGAGCGAATTGCTGTGGGCAACTTCGAGGAGAGCGTCCCAGCATTTCCTCGGGCCGATTTCATAATCTCCGGCACTGCCGACAGGTCCTGGGCGCAGGAGACCTCCGTCTTGGTTCTGCAGCGGCGTCTCAGCCGGGATGGCCCGGGCGATACTGCGAATTTCCACAACTCGGTCAACCGGAATCCCTCGCTCCAGGCCGCGGATGGCCGCACGCAGCACGCCGCCACGGGCGTTGATCTCGTCGGCCCGTTGGCTACCGGTCGACTGGACTGCGACGATATGGCCGACGGGAGCTGCTCCGTCATTGAGTTCCTGAACGAACATCGCAACGAAACAGCGGAGAAACCGGCCGGTGCCGAATTGAAGAATGGTTTCTTCCATGGCACTTTCACATCAGTCCTTTTCGGACGGCCCAGATTGCGGCCTGGGTCCGGTCTTCAACCGCGATTTTCTGGAGAAGATTCCGGACATGCTCCTTCACCGTCTCGTAACTGATGCCCAGTGCGGCGGCAATCTGATGATTGGTTTGGCCGCTGGTGACCGCCCGGAGCACGTCGAGTTCGCGCCGAGTCAACGGCACGTCGAGATTGATATTGTCGTGCGAGGCGGTGGAGACCGCCGCCAGTCGCCGGGCAGTCGCGGCCAGCCAGGACTCATCGCCCGTGGCGGCGCGGGTGACGGCATCGAGAAATCGCTGCCGGCTCAGATTTCCGACAATGACCTCATTGACCCCGGCATCGCGGGCACGAGCAAGGAAGAGAGGAGATTCGCTGTCGGTGACCAGAATGACGCGAGTTTGTGGGGTAGTCTGACGAATCTGCCTTGCATGGTCGACACTCTCCTGGGCGGGCATGCAGAACGAAAGCACCACGACATTTGCGCGATGCTCCTGGGCCAGGCGGCAGACCTCCGCGCAGGAATTCAGTTCGGCAACGATCTCGATGTTCGTTCCCTCGACAAAGGCACGCATTCCGAGCAACGTGATCGGTGACCGATCGACCACAATCAGCCGGATCGCCATTTCCTCACCTGTGATTCCAGGAATCGATCGAAAGATTGCCACCGGTGAACGCACGGCGGCAGACGCGATACGACGAACGGGCTCCTTTCTGAAGAGACTCCACGGAAGAGCATGCGCCAAAATAACGAGTTGTCTGGCTGTCGTCAAGAAATGTTGTGGGAGATTCTCACAGGCTCAGAATTCCCCACGCGCTGCCACCTGACTTGCGCGAAGGACCGGTCGCCCATCCGGGTTATTACCTGACCGAAAAACCCGAGAGGTGTATCCATGGGTATTGCCTGTACATACCTCACAATAGGGAGACTCAGCCATTCGTTGAGAAGCCCTGATCGATCGCAGGAGCCCGCACGGACATGGATGTGCACAATCGATGGTTCAAGACGCAATCAGCATGCCAGCGATCGTGGCCGTCATGTAGGCAGCCAAGGTGCCGCCGATCATGGCGCGGAATCCATACCTGGCAAAATCTCGGCGCCGAGTGGGCACAAGGGATCCGATTCCTCCGATCTGGATCGCGATCGACCCGAAGTTGGCGAAGCCGCAAAGTGCATAGGTGGCGATGACGAACGAACGCGGAGACAGATCTGCCTTGGCGGCGACCAAGCCGTCGTAGGCCAAGAGCTCGTTGAATACGGTCTTCGTTCCAAGCAGGGCGCCAATCGCAGGAGCATCCTGCCAGGGCACGCCCATGAGCCACGCCAGCGGTGCGCATATCCAACCGAGAACCAATTGGAGGGTGAGCGGTTCACCGCAGAGATACTTCGTGGGCGAGAGCATCCAGTTCAGACAATGGATCAAGGCAATGAACGCGATGAGCATGGCGCCGACATTGAGAGCAAGTTGCAGCCCACCAGACGCCCCACGGCAGGCGGCATCCAGAACATTGGCGTCTTCTCGCGGGACTTCGATCCGCACCACTCCCTTGGTGAAGGAGTCTTCCGTTTCCGGCACCATAATCTTGGCGATCACGAGCGAGGCGGGAGCGGACATCAGCGAGGCAGCCACAAGATGCCCTGCGTCGATTCCCCAGGCAGCGTAGACTGCCATCACTCCGCCTGCCACAGTGGCCATTCCGCCGGTCATGAGGGCCATAATTTCGCTGCGGGTCATCGATTCCAGGTAAGGGCGAATAACAAGCGGGGCCTCGGTCATACCGATGTATACGTTGGCCGAGGCCGCCAAGGATTCGGAACCGGAGGCATCCATCACCCACACCATTACGCGGGCCATGATCTTCACGACCCACTGCAGAATTCCCAGGTGGAACAGAACGGCCGTGGCAGAAGAGACGAAAATGATCGTTGGCAGAACGGAAAAGGCAACGTAGTGCTCCTGAAAGGCTTCACCGAATACGAACTTGCCACCTTCGTCGGAAAAGCTGACGATTCTGGCGACGAGGATTCTGGCCCACTCGAAGGTTTTCTCGCCGAACTGTGTGCGGAGAAGGAGGAGTCCAAGGAGAAACTGCAGGAGTACGCCGGACACGATGAGACGGAAATTCATACGCCGGCGATTCTCGGAAAGGAGCCAGGCTAACACCATCATCACCAAGAGCCCGACAAAGCTCACAAGCCGTTCCATTCTCGCAACCTCCGACGGCACGATTTTCGACCCGAGACAAACCAGTGACGATTCCGACGCTTCTTGCCCGCGGGAAACTTGCGTGGCAATTCTGACGCCGCTTCTTGAACCGTGGGAGACTCGTCATTCTGAGAGATTCTCGTACAGTCCCGTCAGTCGGCGTTAACGCAACACCATTTCTGCGATCTGCCATGGTAGTTCGTCACTTACGGGAGGGGAAGTAGCGAGCGGCGCGGGTATTGGTGACCGGATTGTGCCGGTTGTCGTGAGGGATGGCTTCGCCACGTCTGCAGGCGATGTGAGATTTGTTCCTGACGCAGCGGATGCCCGGAGAGACTGCGAGCCAACTGGCGGAAATGGCGACGTTGTTCGTTGCGGGAATCCGATTCACAACCTAGGTTTCTGTGAGCTAACCGGTATTGGACACGGAGGAGATAGATACCAGCCCACCCGCCGGAGGAGTGGATATCCGATCGGATTGAATCAGGTGCCCTGCCGGTGCGACAGGTTTCGCGATTGCTGAAGACCGCCACGCGCGATGTAAAGAACGAACTCATTCTTGTGACAAGTGAGGAGAGGCCAAGTCATGTCCACCGTCACCCAAGAGATCACCAATCTGGAAAGCACAACAAGGGAATCAACCGGCTCCATGCAACTGGTCAGCTTCCATTTGGCCGATGAGGTCTACGGCATCGAAATTACCAAGGTACGTGAGATCATTCTCATGTGCGATATTACACAGGTCCCTCAGACTCCCCACTATGTCAAGGGTCTGATCAATCTGCGGAGCACGGTGATCCCGGTCATCGACCTGCGAGCGCGTTTCGGCTTGACGGAATCGGATTTGACGAGCGAGAGCCGGATCATGGTCGTCAATGTGGGTGGCAAGACCGTTGGCATCATCGTCGACGGCGTCGATGAAGTGCTGCGGATCTCGAACGATCAGATTGCCCCGGCGCCTCCAACTGTCGCGAGTGTCGGCAACGAGTATCTCAACGGATTGGTCAAACTCGAGGACAATCTGCTGATTCTGCTGGATATCGACCATCTGCTCAGTGCGGAAGGTACCCAGGCTCTCGACAACGCCATGTCGGACCTCTGAGGCCGCCTGGCAAAACCACAGAGCCGATTGCAGGATCATTGACTGTGCCCATCCTCCTACGCTGGTAACGCCTCGTTTTTTCTGTCGCGAACAGGTTCCTCTCCCAATCGAACACGACGCCCAACGGCACTCTGAGACTCTCCCGGAACGCGGGGGGCGAAGAGTGCCGTCGCTCTTTGCATCCGGCCGCTGATCAGGCTAGAATACCGTCTTTCCCAGACGAATCTTCCAGGCGGTTCAGGAACGGATGACTATTACGACCGACGACGACCAACCACTGGTGACACGAGCCCGATCGGGCGACTACGAGGCCTTCGAAGCGCTCGTGAAGAAATACGAGCGACGGGTGTTGACGTTAGCCATGCGGATTGTCGGTCAGCAGCACGACGCGGAGGAAGTCGTGCAGCAGACGTTTCTGAGCGTGATCGAGCACATTCAGGAGTTTCGCGAGGAAGCCCAGTTTGGGACGTGGCTGACTCGAATTGCCACGAATCACGCCCTGGCACTGTTGCGGAAGCGGGCCACGCGCCGAACCGTCAGCTACACAGAGCAACGGTCGGACGAGGGCTACGGCGATGTACCTCGCCCGGACG
The DNA here is from genome assembly GCA_964429355.1 of uncultured Planctomycetaceae bacterium. Taxonomy (GTDB): domain Bacteria; phylum Planctomycetota; class Planctomycetia; order Pirellulales; family Thermoguttaceae; genus JAAYAY01. The sequence goes on from CAYSCH010000009.1 coordinate 12,773, forward strand.
TGATTGCCCAGTGGGCCGACACACCCGACGAGATTGCCTCTCGCCGTGAGACTCGCCGCCTGGTGGACGAGGCGATGGAAGAACTGGACGAGAAATACCGTCTGGTGTTTCTGCTTCGCGACGTGGAAGGCCTGTCCACCCAGGAGACGGCCGAGGCCCTTGATATCTCTGTGAGCAACGTGAAGGTCCGCCTTCTGCGCGCCCGTCTCATGCTTCGGGAGCGTCTGACGCGTGCCTTCGGCGACGAGAGAACGCGAGTTGAGGCTGGGGACCACGACCACGAACATGCATGAGGTCGCGACATTGGGAGGGGCGTGCCCAAGTGTCCGAGGGGAGCCGGCCGTGATTCTGGGGAAACACGAGCCTCGCCACAGCGACTCACCTCGCAACGGTGTCGAACCCGGCTGGCAACCGTGGTAGGTGGGCGCTCCCGGCCTTCGGACGACTTCGAAACTCGATGGCCGGGCGACTGGCTCGGAAACGAACAGTCGCAGGAGAGGAGTGCCTCCTCGCCTGCGACTGTGGTCGACCGGTCATTGCCGAATTGACGGCGGCATGGCGAGCTCGCAGCGCCCTGAGAAACCCTCACAGAACGTACGAGTTTCCCACGAGGGGGCCGGATGGAACGGGTCAGCCGTTCTTCTTGGCGAAATCGGCCATGAAATCGCAAAGGGTGGTGACACCGGCCCGGGGCATGGCGTTGTAGATCGACGCCCGGCAGCCGCCGACGGAGCGATGGCCGCCAAGGGCTGTCAGGCCGACTTTTTCGGCCTCGGTGAGGAACTTCTTCACCAGATCTTCCGAGGGCAGAATGAAGGGAACGTTCATTACCGAGCGATCAGGCACTTCGGCATGGCCCTTGTAGTAGCCGCCGGATCCGTCAATCGCATCGTAGAGAAGCTTGGCCTTTTCCTTGTTCTGCTGGTACATCTTGTCGAGGCCGCCGATATCGTTCATCAGCCATTCGGTGACAAGCTTGACCATATAGATTCCGAAACACGGAGGCGTATTGTAGAGCGACTTGGCTTCGGCAAACTTCTTGTAGCAGAGCATGGAGGGCAGATTGGCCGGTGCCCGGTCCAGCAGGTCGTCGCGAATGATGACAATAGTCACCCCCGCCGGGCCGGCATTTTTCTGGGCGCACGCGTAGAGGATCCCGTAGCGATCCACCGGCACCTTGCGGTAGAGAAAGTCGGACGAGCTGTCGCACACCAGGGGTACATCACCGCACTGGGGCTCTTCCTGGATCTGGATCCCCTGGATCGTTTCGTTGGAGGTGATGTGCAGGTAGGCGGCGTTGGGATTGAGGTCAAGTTCCTTCTGCTGGGGCATTCGGCGGTATTGGCAGTCGGCACCATCCCAGACGACACGGGTCTCGCCCTGGGTCGAGGCCTCGTTTCTTGCCGTCTTCCCCCACGGGCCGGCGATGGCGTAGCCAGCCGATTTTCCCGAGCCCGCCAGGAG